>JAGQYJ010000099.1 GCA_020436145.1 Cyclobacteriaceae bacterium
CATGCCTACAGCATCGGCACCTATGGTGCGCAGGTAGCGGTATTCGGCAGGGGTTTCCAGGTTGGGGCCGGGTACGGCCGCATATACTCCCTGGTGTACGCCACACTTCATGGTTTTTGCAATGTTTAGAGCTTTGTCAATCAATTTCTGATCATATGCATGAAACATATCCGGGAAACGGGGGCCCAGTTTGTCATAATTTGGTCCGGTTAGTGGGTTGTCGGGCTGAAGGTTGATGTGGTCGTTCAAGATCATCAAATCTGCGATTTGAAACTCAGGGTTGAGCCCGCCTGCTGCATTGGAAACAAACAAGCGTTCAATACCCAATAACTTCATCACCCGCACAGGGAAAGTTACCTGCCGCATGGTATAGCCTTCGTAATAATGGAAGCGTCCCTGCATTACGATCACCTTTTTACCATTCAATCTGCCAAGCAGCAGTTTTCCATGGTGGCTTTCCACAGTGGAAACGGGAAAGTGCGGAATTTTATCGTAAGGTATTTCTTTTTCTACTTCAATGAGTTTAACCAATCCTCCCAGGCCAGTTCCCAGGATAATACCTGTTTCCGGTTGAAAATCGAGTTGGTTTTTAATGTAATTGGCTGCTACGTGAATGTTTTGCATAATAAAAAAATTGGATGACAAGTATCGGGAGTTTACAAGCTAATTAAAAACGAAATATCAAAGAGTCATTCTGAACTTGATTCAGGATTTTTACGGAAAGCCCTTAGATGCTGCCTGAAGGACTCCCTGGGAGAAACGAGTTCAGCATGAATTTAAAAGGTTAGCATATCCTTGGTAATTGCTCACCCACCTGCATGTTTACCACGCGTTTACCTCCAATTTTACTGGTAAGCACCACTTTATTGGGGTGGTCGGCTACGACTTCACCAATAATGGCTGAATTTTCGCCAAATTCCAGAGATTGTAATTTTTTCAGATAAGCATCAGCAACAGATGAATCAACAAAGGAAATGAATACCCCTTCGTTGGCGACATAGAGAGGGTCAAGACCAAGAATTTCGCAGGCACTGTCAACCCTGGTATCTATAGGTATGGCATCCTGAACTATGTCAATGCCCAATTGAGTATCTCGTGCGATTTCGTTGAGGGTGGAGGCTACGCCACCACGCGTTGGGTCGCGCATTAAATGAATTTGGGAGCCAAATTCATCAAGCAAGTGTCCTATGGTATGGTTTAAATTGCAGGTATCACTTTCAATGGAGGTCTCAAACTCCAGCCCCTTGCGCACCGACATAATAGCCATGCCATGGGTGGCTACATTGCCGCTCACAATTATTTTATCTCCTTGCTTAACATTGTTAGTGCTTATGTCTGCATTGGGGTGCATTTCGCCCACTCCTGTGGTGTTAATAAAAATCTTATCTCCTTTTCCTCGTTCTACCACCTTGGTGTCTCCAGTAACTATCCAAACGCCTGCTTTTTCGGCCGCAGCCTTTACATGTACAAGTATATCCCACAACTCGGTAACAGGGAGGCCCTCTTCAATAATGAGCGCCAGCGAAATATACCGTGGAGAAGCTCCACACATGGCCACATCGTTAACTGTTCCATTAACGGCCAGTTCACCAATGTTCCCACCGGGAAAGAATACGGGAGATATGACAAAACTATCTGTTGAAAAAGCCACCTTTTGACCAAAGCTTAAAACAGCTCCATCATGGCGGGTTTGCAGTTTTTCGTTATCAAACAACTCAAAAATGGCCTTGTCCAACAATCTATTGGTGAGCAATCCGCCACCTCCATGCCCCAGAGTAATAATGTCGAAATCGAGTTGAGGGAGTGGGCACTGTAGATTGGTAAGGTTTGACATGGCTGAAAAATTAAAAAGTAGTGTAATGATAATAAGCAGCGCAAGCTCCTTCGGAAGAAACCATTGGTGCGCCCAACGGATTTTCGGGCGTGCATTGTTTGCCGAATGCCGGGCATTGATACGGTTTTTTAATTCCTTTCAAAACATCGCCCGCAATACATATTTCATTTTCATTCACTTTACCTATATCCATTTTAAATTTTGTCTCGGCATCATAATCCGAATATTTATCACGAAGCTTATATCCACTATACGGTATCTCACCAATGCCTCTCCAGGCCCTGTGACTGACTTCAAATACCTTTTTTATTGTTTCAAGTGCCTTTTTATTCCCCTCTTCCTGAACCACCCGACTGTACTGGTTTTCAAGTTTGTATTCCCCTTTTTCCAGTTGTCGAACCACCATTAAAATACCTTGCACTAGGTCCAAAGGCTCGAAACCGGTAACCACAACGGGAACTTTGTACTTCTTGATAATAGGGTAATATTCTTCAAATCCCATGATTGTAAGCACATGGCCGGCAGCAAGAAATCCCTGAATTCGATTGTCTTTATCATTTAAAATAGCTTCCATGGCAGGGGGCACCAATACGTGAGAAACAAGAATAGAATAATTTGTGATTCCTGATTTCTTTGCCTGGTAAACAGAAAGTGCATTTGCCGGAGCGGTAGTTTCAAAACCCACGGCAAAGAAAACCACTTCTTTATTGGGGTTTTCCTTAGCTATGTTTAATGCCTCCAAAGGGGAATATAAAATCCGAACATCTGCTCCTTCAGCTTTTATTTGAAGAAGGCTCTTTTTGGAACCTGGAACTCGAAGCATGTCTCCGAATGAACACAGAATCACATCTTTGTTCTGTGCCAGATGAACCGCCTTATCGATAAGTTCAAGTGGTGTAACACATACCGGGCAGCCCGGGCCATGTACCATGGTAATTTCCTTTGGCAACATTTCAAGAATACCGTTTTTTACAAGACCATGTGTCTGGCCGCCACAGGTTTCCATAATTGTCCATGGCCGGGTGACTATCTTATTGATTTGTTCGAGATGTCTTTGAACCTCAGTAGCATCTCTGTATTCGGTTAGGTATTTCATGAGCTTAATTTTTGGGAGATAAAGTAGCTTGCCAACTGCCCGAACGAAATACACTCATCATTTGGGGAAAGTTGTTTATGAAAAAACAACCTGAAATCATTTGAGAGCAATGATATCATCATGTCTGTTAGCAATTTGTTTTGAAAAACCCCACCGCTAAAGGCAATGTGTTGGGTGGCGTTTTTCGTGGCGACCTTCTTTACCAAATCTACTAAAGAAATGTGGAAAGTATAAGCAATTTGGTCTGTTGGAACACCATTCTTTAATTCAGAAACCACAGAAGTTATCAGGTATTTTCTAATGTTTTCAGGAAGGTCGTCTTTGGCACTGAAATATGATTTCTCAAACCCTTGTAGATCAGGTGTGGAGTACTTCTCTGCATGGCTTTCAAGCCATATGGCTGCTTCGCCTTCGTAGCTTGTTGTATCAATATTTAATAGTAATGAGGCGACCGCATCAAACAGCCGACCCATGCTTGTAGTCATTAACCCGGTATGGTTAGCCAGAAGTTTTTGATAAATGTCCCATTCCTGCTCGGTAAATTTAGATCGGATGATTTCTTCTGCATCCTTCATGCCGTAGGAAGCACAAAGTGCAGAAATACGTGGTTCTCTTGGCATTTTATCTCCTAGTATGAATGGGAAATAACCAATATGGCCTTTACGATTGATTTGCTGATTTGCATAGGTGAAGAACTCACCTCCCCAAATATTATTATCATCTCCCATGCCGGTGCCGTCCCAGATGACACCTAAAACAGACTCATTGGCATCCAGTAGGTTGTTTTCTGCCAGCACCGCTGCAAAATGTGCTTTATGATGCTGGTATTGATGCAATAAAACACCCCATTCATTTGCCTTTTCCTGAGCCCACTCTGTAGTAAAATATAATGGGTGCTTATCAGCCAAAATTAGCTCAGGCTTGCAGGCAAGAATAGATTGCAGATGCCTTACCGTATGCTTGTAGGCATTCTGAGTCAGATAATTGTCCATATCACCAAGGTACTGGCTAACATACACCCGGTTCCTGTTAAGGATAGAAAACGAACTTTTCATTTGTGCTCCCAGCGCAAGAATTGTCTTATCAGTCGGCAGGAAGGGTGAATATTCATACGTTGGAGCCAGCCCCCTGGATCTGCGGTGAATAATTTTTTGATTGTTAATTGAAGTAAACGAAATTACGGAATCGTCTTGTGGAGCAACGATTTCGCGGTTGTGAATCAATAATGCATCTGCGATTGAGCCAAGCTCTTTTATTGCAGCTTCATCTTCAAATATAATGGGAGAGCCACTTACATTGCCGCTGGTAGCTACTACAGGTTTCTGAAACCTGTCCAATATCATTTGGTACAAAGGAGCATAAGGTATCATGCAGCCAATACGACTAATACCAGGAGCAATCAAATCTTCTTCAATGGAGAGTTTTGTGCTTTCCTTTTTGCGAAGCAAGACTATATAAGCTACTTCGTTAGTAAGTGATTCTCGCTCTTCATCATTGAATTGATACTCCTTTCCCAAATAATCCACATTAGGGTACATCACCGCAAAAGGTTTTGTTGGTCGGTGTTTTCGTTCTCTAAGCAGATTAATGGCTTCGCCATTGGTGGCATCACACATAAGCAGGTAGCCTCCAATACCCTTTGCTGCCAATATTTTGCCCTGGGCTAAAAGCTCAATAGCCTTCTCAATGATTTTAGTATAATTGAGGTTTTTATATTCCTTTTCTGTATTTAAAACTACAAGTTTAAGATCAATACCACAGGCTTCGCATGAGTTGGTTTGTGAGTAATAGCGCCTATCTAGTGGGTCTTCGTATTCTGTATGGCAATCCGGACACATAGCAAAGGGCTGCATGGTCGTGGTATGTCGGTCATAAGGCAGCTCTTTAGCAATGGAATACCGCGGGCCACAATAGGTACAGGTAATAAAAGGGTATTGAAACCTTCGGTTTGCGGGATTTCTTAATTCTTTTCTGCAAGTTGTGCATAAAGCAAAATCCGGTGTGAGGGGTATATCCGGTTCTCCGGATTCTTTGCTCCTGATTATTTCAAATAAATGAAATTCCGATTGAGCAACTTTTAACAAGCTATGATTGTAAATGCGGGAATTGCCTGGAGCTTTTTCAACAATGTTTTTATAAAAAAATCGGGCTACATTTTCCTCTGCATTAAACTCAATGTGAACACCATCCAATGTGTTGCTTACCCACCCATTTAAGTCCAATTCAGCCGCCAGTTTATATACAAAGGGCCTGAAACCAACGCCTTGCACAATACCGGTTATGTGGATATGATAGGTATTCATTTAGGGCAATCTAGCAAGATATTATAGAAAAGAAAACCACATAAAAAAACATTCTCCCCGGATTACCAGGGAGAATGTCTCGGCTGTTTGTGCAGAGAAAATTAATGATGTATTTCTTCTGCGAGTTTTAAAATAGTATCAATTACTTCAGGTATACTTAACTCTACTTCCGGGCTTAACCCAATATGCATTGGCACGATTTCTTTGATGGAAATTGTAATCAAATAAAGCTTGGGTACATTACCCATAAAGTAAAGTGTTTCTATCATATCTTTCAGGCCAACATCGTGAACACTAAGGGCGCTGGGAAAGTCTGAAGCAAACCTTGGCTCGGTAAGAGTAACAGTACCTGCGGGTTTTCCATCTATGGTAGCATCAACAAAAATCACAGTTGGATATTCATCAAAGTAATTCATGAGGAAAAACCCACCGGTACCTCCATCAAGGGCTGTTAGATAGTGTGGGAGCGGCATTTTCTCCATTGCATGCGCAATGTGAACCCCAATTCCCTCATCACCCATCAGGTAATTGCCGACTCCCATCACCAATGTGTCCGCTGTAGGAACAGGAGTCTCCATTGAAACAGGACTAGACTCTATCATTCTATTCTAACTTATTCTTTTACACGTTCTTTTCTAACAAACTTATACCCGCCAAACATGGATGATATTTCACCTCTTCCCTCCAACCAATCGTGCCACATGGCAAGATATACATGGATAACTATGAATATGGCGAATCCCCACATGGTTAAATGATGGATAAACCGCACGTTAAAATCTCCTCCGAAAAAGGAAATCACCCATCCAAACATTTTAGGGAAAAACCAGGTCGAGTTATCAGCAAATAATGCAAAACCTGTAAGTACCTGGAGAATCATTAAAATGAATACAATGGAATAGCTGATTGCTGCCACAGGGTTATGGCCAACAAAATTCCTCCTGTAGTCATACACTTTGGTGTTTTGTAATAAAACGTGGTCCCAAACAACATGCCTTATGTATTTCCATTCCTTTCTTTGATATGGAAAGAACTGTTTCCAACTGGCATATTTATTACCCAAAAAGCTCCAGATAATTCTGTAAATCATATTAAGGGTAAAAACATAAGCTGTTGCAAAATGGATAAATCTGGTAATTCCGAACCAATATTGGTTGGTAGCTTCCACCCCTGACATAAATGCAGGGGGATTACCTATGAGAATTCCAGTTGCCATTAATGTAAGTATGGCAAGCACATTAATCCAATGGAATAAGCGAACGGGGGCCTCCCATACAAATACGCGTTTAAATTCATGCGATACTGTTGTCATAATTCAAGCATTTAAGTTAAACGGTACACATTGTTGTATTCTGAACTTGTGAAATATGTTTTCCATGTTCATCGTATAAGTGGACAGCACAAGCTATGCAAGGATCAAACGAGTGAATGGTTCGAATGATTTCCAAAGGTTGTTCAGGGTCAGCTACAGGTGTATCAATTAATGTTGATTCATACGCTGACATCTGCCCTTTGGGATCACGTGGAGATGCATTCCATGTAGAAGGCACCACTTGTTGGTAGTTAGCTGTTTTACCATCCTTGATCCTGATCCAGTGAGCTAAAGCACCACGAGGAGCTTCCATATAGCCAACACCTTTGGTTTCAGCTGGCCAGGTTGATGGATCTCTTAGCTCAGAGTTGGCCATCCTACTGTCACCGTTCTTAATGTTTGTCATTAAGGTATTATAGAATTCCATATTCCAGTTAGCTACCAATTGAGATTCCAATCCACGGGCAGCTGTTCTACCTAAAGTAGAGAATAGAGCAGTTACAGGAACGTTCAATGTACTCAAGGCACTATCCACAATTTCTTTAAACTCCTCTCTTCCATGGCCATAACCAATAAGTACACGTGCTAACGGACCAACTTCCATTGGTAAGCCTTTCCAACGAGGAGTTTTAATGAAACTATATTTCTGATCAACGTCCAGATGCTCATATGGAGGTTTTGGACCCGAGTATTTAATGTTTGTTTGACCATCCCAAGGGTGTAACCCTTCCTCATCTCCACCTGTATATTCATACCATGATTTGTTAACATATTCCACAATTTGGGTACTATCTCTGTGGTCAATTTCTTCAATGTGGGAAACATCAAAGTTTTTGATAACTCCGCTAGGGAATTTGAAGCTTGACGGATCGTTGTAACCATTGGTAGGGAAGTCTCCATAGGCCATATAATTACCAAATCCTTTGCCAATAGCTCCCCAATCTTTGTAGAAGGAAGCAATTGCCATCAAGTCTGGAATATAAACCTGTTCAACAAATGTTTTTGCATCTTGCAATAACTGACCCACATATGCCAAGCGTTCTGCATTAATTCCGCCAGGGTCATCTGTATTAATAGCACATGCCATACCACCAACCAGGTAGTTAGGGTGGGGGTTTTTACCTCCAAATATGGTGTGTATACGAACGATTTCTTTTTGCCATTCCAATGCTTCGAGGTAGTGAGCTACTCCCAAAAGGTTAATTTCAGCCGGGAGTTTCATTTGTGGGTGCCCCCAATATCCATTGGCAAAAATCCCTAATTGTCCACTGTCTACAAATCGTTTTATACGTTTCTGTACATCTGTAAAATAACCCACCGAGCTTTTTGGCCAGTTGGAAATACTTTGTGCAATACGCGATGTTTCAGCTGGATTAGCACTTAGGCAGGAAACAACATCTACCCAGTCGAGTGCATGCAAATGATAGAAATGGACTACGTGGTCATGAAGGTAAAGCGCACCTTCCATGATGTTACGAACCATTTCTGCATTAGGTGGAATAACAATTCCAAGAGCGTCTTCTACGGCTCTCACTGAGGTAAGTGCATGCACTGTAGTACAAACACCACAGGTACGTTGTACAAAAGCCCATACATCTCGGGGATCACGCCCTTTTACAATTTCCTCAATACCGCGTACCATGGTAGATGAACTGTACGCATCTACTATTTTACCATCCTTTATTTCTGCTTCTATTCTTAAGTGTCCTTCAATTCTGGTGATAGGATCAACAACTATTCTTTCAGCCATTTTTATAATGTTTTACGTGTTCTTACAAAATATTAAGATTACTCAACGTGTTTTTCTACATCTTTCCCAGAATTCACTCTTTCTTTCATTTCTTTTCTTTTGGAAATAGTAGAAGCAACGGCATGAGCTACAGCAGCACCTGCTACCGCACCTGTTGCCACCATACCTATTTTATCGGCATTTGCTTCAATACCGAAGCCAGGTACATTTGTCAAACGTTTGTAAATTGGTCCATTGTCCCAGAAGTTGTCTTCACTGCATCCGAAACATCCATGACCGGACTGAATAGGGTAGCTAACGCCACCGTTCCACCTCATGGAACCACACGCATTGTAAGTTGAAGGTCCCTTACATCCTACCTTGTACAGGCAGTAACCTTTTTTGGCATTTTCATCATCAAACTCCTCTACAAACAAACCGGCATCAAAGTATGGTCTGCGGTAGCAGCTATCGTGTACACGTTTTGCATAAAATGCTTTAGGTCTTCCCTGACGATCGAGTTCAGGTAATTTTCCGAAGGCAACCACATGCACAACAACACCAGCCATAACCTCACCAATAGGAGGGCAACCAGGTACACGTATAATAGGTTTGTCTTTAATTATTTTGTGAATAGGAGTGGCTGTAGTTGGGTTAGGGTAAGCAGATTGCACACATCCATTGGAAGCGCAGCTACCCCAAGCTATAATGGCTTTGGCCCCAGCAGCAGCTTCCTTGAGTTGTTCAAGTGCTGTTTTACCTGCAATGCAGCAATAAATGCCATCTTCTCCTAATGGAACTGAACCTTCTACACATAAAATATATTCTCCTTTGTATTTCTCCATTGTGGCGTGCTTGGCGGCTTCAGCCTGGTGGCCGGATGCTGCCATAAGCGTCAAGGTGTAATCCAGAGAAACTTTGTCCAGAATAATATCTGCTGCAATAGGGTGGTCGGTTCTAATGAATGACTCACTGCAGCATGTACATTCCTGAAAGTGCTCCCAAATAATGGGAACTCTTGGGGTAGTT
>JAGQYJ010000100.1:0-5019 GCA_020436145.1 Cyclobacteriaceae bacterium
ACAGCCATGAGTGGAGGCCAGGAGCCACCGGAGTTTCTTTCTACCCACCCTTCGCACGCTACCCGAATTGCCGATTTAAAGAATTGGTTGCCTGAGGCGGAGGGGTATTATAAGGAATAAAAAAACTACCCAACTTCATATTAAACAAAACAAGTTATATGAAAAAAAAATATTCATTTTCAGTTTTGATCATAGCTTCAATTATATCCTTAATTATTGGATTTATGATTCCATTTCTTAATGTTATTCCAGAGATAAAGTTAATTAGTAATGGTAGTTCTAATTATGAAGAAAAGTACCAAGGGTGCCTAATGGAATATGATCTAATTGCTAATGAAAGAAAAGAATTAGAAGTAAAATATTTGGAATTGCTTAAAAATTGTGGTGATTCAAAGAAGTCAGAATGAGGCTACCAGCTAACGCACGTTTTGTGCAATGTAACGCGTACCAAATAAGTGAGGTTAGTGTGGCTTTCTTACTTTGTTTTAATCTCTATTTTCCTCAGCTAGCGCGCGTTTATCAACGCGTGCATTACAGCTATTAACCTTTCGCGTGCAACAAATAAAATATATGCTTATCTTGTATCATGTCCGAAAAATATAAGTTTTATGATCCTGAAGGCATTTATTTTGTAACTTCAACGGTAGTCTATTGGATTGATCCCAAACTAGGCGTAGTAAAAATAAGTGCTAGGTGTAGTTTCAAACTACACCTAGATATTTCATAGTTTAGTCTTTCTCCACTTAACATACCGCCACGATACGCCTGCACTGGCAAAGTAATCTACCCGGCCATTGTTAGAGCCAATGCCCCCAAAGAGGTCAAGAGAAAGGTCGTTGTTTACCAGGTAAGCCAGGCCTGTATCCCAGTTAAGGGTGGAGGAAGCATTTGCAAGAGCACCATAGGTCTCAATATAGGTTCTCCATTTACCGGGCAGGTTGTAATCCAGGCTAAGTGCATATTGCCAGCCCAGGTTATTGGTATTGCCATTGGTGCCTGCGCTTATATTGGCAAGGATAGAAAAATTATGCCCCAGCTTTTCTCCGGCAATGGCCACCACCCTAAAACTCGCATGGTCGGGATTATAAGCATCTGAAAGTATATTGGGCTGAAATATGAGTTGCAAGCCCATGGCAGGTATATGGTTTTTGCCTTCATATAAATTAATACGAGCACCAATGGTACTTATGCTTAATCCACTTTTATCGCTGGTAGCACCTCCCTGTTCAAAATTCTCAGCTCTATATTGCCAGGCCGTGTTCAGGTCAATATGCTCTGTTATGCCAAATCGAAAAACAGAGATGGGGGCAAAAAAGTTACCAGTAAACATGGTTTGGTCTTCATTAAAGCCACCAAACCGCACTCCCGACTGAATTTGCAAAACGTTCTTTCCCACAGCAAAGGGACCAATGGCAATGCCCGGCCGGGCCGTACGGATGGTTTCATTGTATTGAGCTTTGCCCGCAAAACCGAAAAATAGTAAGAGTACTCCCAGAGAGGTTTTTTTCATCAATTATTATTTAAATTGTATATGCTTAAATAAACTAAAGATTTTCGGAAACCCCTAAAACAGGCTTTCGAAAGTTTGAGAACCGGCATTGGGAATCTTTAGACTATAGCCCAAATCCTTGTTCAGTTTCTCAATAAAATAAGCCGAAAGCAGGGGAGAACTTTTCTCCATATTTTGGTGCACAAAAAAGTAGATTTCGTCAATTCCTTTGTCAATCCATTCACCAATTCGCTTAACCCAGTCGTCTAGCCGAGCGTAGTCGGTGGGGTGGTTGGTGCCAACGTACCGGATAAATGCTTTGGGTGTGGTAAGCCGCATATGCAACAGGTCTCGCCTGCCACCGGTATCGGTAATTATATGGCTGATGTTATTTACTTCCAGAAACTCAAAGTAGGCAGGGTCTTCAAACCAGTCGTTACTGCGCACTTCTACCGCCAGGGGTATGGCCAAAGGCCATTCTTCTACAAACTTCTTCAGATTGTCGAAATTGCGTTCCCTTCTGAAATTATCAATTAACTGCAGGAAGACCATTCCCAGTTTTTCCTCAAACAGGCTTATGATATCGCAATATTCCTCTACTTCCAACCTTGTATCCTTCAACCGTTTAAAATGACTGATGGTTTGAGAAACCTTCGGGAAGAATTTGAACTCCTGAGGAGTTTTACTTTTCCAGGTTTCAATCTGGCCTTTGTCAAAACGGTTGTAAAAGGTAGCATTAAGTTCAATGGAATTAAACTGAGACGAATAGTAGGTAAGTTCATCTTTGGTACCCCTTGGGTAGAAACCCTTTAGATCCTGCCGGTTCCACTTGGCGCAGCCTACATAAATTGTTGGTTTCTCTTTCGAGCCATTGAAGGCTGAATCCGGATGATCGGGAGGAAGAGTGAAATCGATTACTTCGGGATTGGGGACACTGCCAAATTTCATAGGACTAAATTAATTGAAAGGTCAGATGTTGTAGGTTAAGCAAAGCAAATCTTTCAAAAAACCAGCTAACAAACGTTTGCTTTGCTTAAAAACAGGGGTTTGAGCTGACCAAAGTTAGGCATTTTAAGCTTGTTTATCTATTTATAATCAATCTAAATAACGATAGTTTAGTGGCAAGTTTGCTGAATTACAGAACAATAGCTGTGTCGTATTTGATACAACCTTTTTTTTAGGAATCATTTTGCTGTATATTTCGCTTGGAAATGCTACTTGCTAAATAGTAGATTTGTACCACTTTTGAAAAAAGTGAATAATTAATACACTAACCTAAGTATGGCCTTCAAGCACTCTTTAATACAAACCTATAAGGTATTTGTTGTTTTCTTTTCTCTCTTTCTTTCTTCCGCCATCCAAACGACCTATGCGCAATCATCGGCCGTTCCTGCTGATGCTGAAAAGATAGCAGCCGGAGAGAAGTTGTTTTCGCAAAACTGTAAAGCATGTCACAGGGTACAAAGCAAACTAGTTGGCCCTGCACTTAAGAATGTGTACGATCGCAGGGAGCTTCCCTGGATTTATTCTTTTGTAAAGAACTCGCAAAAAGTCATTCAAAGTGGTGACGAGTATGCGGTTAACCTGTTTAATGAGTATAACCAAACGGAAATGACGGCATTCTCATCATTTAGCGATGATGAGATTCTGTCTATTATGGCCTATATCAAGGATCAGACGGACAACCCACCTGTTGAGGCGGCTGCTCCCGCAGCCGGTGGAGAAATGAGCGCTGAGCCTGCTGCCATACCTACACCTTATGTGAATGCAATTATCATAGGAGCTGTTATCATCCTGATTGTTCTGCTTGTGGTTTTGGTAATGATCGTAAATACCTTAAGGTCTTTCCTTGCTCAAAGAGACTTATCACCTGAAGACGCAGAATTTGTAGCTAAGCCAGCTGGTTTTGCAACTGCTTTACGAAATAAAGCATTGATAGGTGTAATTGCTGCTGTTGTTACAGCTGTAGTAACCAAAGGAGTGATTGACTCCTTATATAGTGTAGGCGTGCAACAGGGATATGCACCTACACAACCAATCAAATATTCTCACAAAATTCACGCAGGCGATTACAAGATTGATTGTAATTACTGTCATACAGGAGTTACCAAGTCGAAGAATGCTAACATTCCTTCACCTAATATTTGTATGAATTGCCATAGTGCTATTCAAAAAGGAACGAATACAGGAACCACGGAAATAGATAAAATATATGCGGCAGTTGAGTCAAACACTCCTATTAAATGGGTGCGGGTACATAACTTACCGGATCTTGCCTATTTCAACCACTCACAGCACGTTGCTGTGGGAGGGCTTGAATGCCAAACTTGTCATGGACCAATTGAGGAAATGGAAGTGGTGAGACAATATGCCAACCTAACCATGGGATGGTGCGTGAATTGCCACCGCGAGACCCCATTGAATACCAAAGGCAATGGCTATTACGATAAGCTCGTTGAAATTCATGAGGGCAATGGAGATTTTACGGTTGCCGAAAATGGTGGTATTGATTGTGCCAAGTGTCATTATTAATTAATTAGAAACTGCTCCCAGTTATACTTAAACATGAAAGAAACTAAAAAACAGTATTGGAAAGGTCTTGAAGAATTAACACAGGACCCGGAGTTTGTAAAATACGCAGATAAAGAGTTTCCTGAATATTTACCCATTAATGGCGATGAGGAGAAAGAAGGAAGTAGCCGAAGGGATTTCCTTAAATTAATGGGATTTGGAATGGCAGCAGTAACGCTGGCTTCCTGCGAAGCACCAATCCGTAACGCAATTCCTTATGTTACCAAGCCGGTGGACGTTGACCCCGGGGTGCCCAATTACTATGCCTCTACCTATATGCAGGGAGGTGATTATTGCAGTGTGGTTGTTAAAACCAGGGAAGGGAGACCCATTAAAGTAGAAGGCAACAAGTTATCTAAAATAACGCAGGGGGGTACAAACCCTCAGGTGGAAGCTTCGGTTCTTTCTTTGTATGACAAGGAAAGACTTACTTCTCCTCTTAAAAATGGGAGCGAAACAGACTGGGCAACTCTTGATAAAGAAGTAAGTGCCAAACTAGCAGAGATAGCAGCCAAAGGTGGGCAGATTCGTTTGGTAGCAAACACCATTTTAAGCCCTACCACATTAAAAGTAATAGAAGATTTCACGGCCAAATACGGAAATGTTGAGCTCGTTCAATACGATACGCAATCAGCATATGGTATTACCAAGTCGAATCAGGAAGTGTTTGGTTTGGCCGCTGTTCCAAGCTATCATTTTGATAAGGCAGATGTGATAGTATCGTTTGATGCGGACTTTCTTGGAACCTGGATTTCTCCTATCGAGTACACCAAAGGATATAGCAAAACCAGGAAGATTGGCCCTAAGAAAAAAACCATGTCACGCCATTACCAGTTTGAAAGCAACCTTTCATTAACTGGTGCCAATGCAGATTACAGAACGCCTATCAAACCTTCAGAACAAGGTAAGGCAGTTATTGCTTTGCACAATGCGGTTGCTTCCAAAACTGGAAATGCAAC
>JAGQYJ010000100.1:5073-9295 GCA_020436145.1 Cyclobacteriaceae bacterium
GTAAGCAAAAGGTAAGTCTCTCGTTGTGTCAGGTTCCAACGACCCTGCCATACAAACGCTGGTTGCAGGAATTAACGACATGCTTGCCAGCTATGGTGCAACTATTACCTGGAAGAATTACTCTAATGCCCGTAAAGGAAATGATGCCGCAATGAATAGCTTTATTGCCAATGCAAAGGCAGGTAAAGTTGGAGCAGTGATTTTCCTTGATAGCAATCCTGTGTACAACCACCCTAAAGGAGCTGAGTTGGCAGAGGCAATTAAGAAAGTAGAGCTTTCCGTTTCAACTTCAGATAGAAAAGATGAAACAGCTTCATTGGTAAATTATGTAGCTGCAAAACATCATTTCCTTGAGTCGTGGAATGATGCAGAACCTAAAAATGGAATGTTCAGCTTAATGCAGCCTACCATTTCACCTATATTCAAAACCCGTCAACAGGAAGAAAGCCTACTTGCATGGACAGGTAATACCACCAGCTATTTCGATTACCTGAAGGATTACTGGCAGGAGCGATTTGGAGAAGGAAAAACCGGATATGCTTATCAATCATTTTGGGATAAGTGCTTGCAGGACGGAGTTCACGAAGCTCCCGTTGAAGATGCTGAATATACAGCAACTGTAGATGCTTCGGCAGCAGCAGCTTCAATTAATAAAAATTACAAAGGGCAAGGCGTAGAGCTAGCTCTATATACAAAAGTTGCGGTAGGTGATGGAACACAGGCCAACAACCCCTGGTTGCAGGAAACCCCTGACCCAATTACCAAGGCTGTTTGGGATAACTACATTACCGTTTCTTTATCGGATGCTAAAGAATGGGGTATTACAGAGTATGAAGGTAAGGGTAGCAAAGCTGAACTTGCTGTTAATGGTGTTACCTATAAAATGCCAGTTGTTATTCAGCCAGGGCAGGCAAAAGGGACTATTGGTGTTGCGTTAGGTTATGGAAGAACAAGTGCTGGCAAAGTGGCAAATGGATTAGGGACAGATGTTACCTCGTTCGTAGGTACTTTGAATGGTGCAAATTATTATGCCGTAACATCTGGTGTTCAATTCAAACCACTTGATGAAGCATACCAGGTAGCCAGAACACAAACACACCAAACCTATATGGATCGTAGTAATGTTATTCAGGAAGCTACGCTGAAAGAATATCAAAAGGATCCGATGTCTGGCAGGGAAGTGCCAATGATTTCCACATGGCAGGATGTTGAAAGTGGTAAAGTGAAATCGACTTCGCTTTCGTTGTGGAAGGGCCACAAGTATAAGGATCATCATTGGGGACTTGCAATTGACCTTAATTCATGTACAGGATGTTCTGCATGTCATGTTGCATGTCAGGCAGAAAATAATATCCCTGTAGTAGGTCGACAGGAAGTTATTAATAGAAGAGATATGCACTGGATGCGTATTGACCGCTACTACAGCAGCAATGAGGAAGAAGTTGCCAAAGCAGAAGGTCTGGTTGATACCTACAGGGCACTTGACAAGGCTGCAGAAAACCCAGAGGTTACTTTCCAACCTATGATGTGTCAGCACTGTAACAATGCAGGTTGCGAAACGGTGTGTCCTGTTTCAGCTACAACACACTCTACTTCAGGATTGAACCAAATGGTATACAATCGTTGTATAGGTACTCGCTATTGTGCAAATAACTGTGCATACAAAGTGCGTAGATTCAACTGGTTCAAATACCACGATAACGATCAGTTTGATAAAAACATGGCCATGAACAACGATTTGGGTAAAATGGTATTGAATCCAGATGTAACCGTTCGTTCAAGAGGGGTAATGGAAAAATGCTCTATGTGTGTTCAAAGAATTCAGTTAGGTAAACTGGAAGCCAAGAAAGAAGGAAGAAGAACAAACGATGGCGATATAATTACTGCTTGTGCTGCAGCTTGTCCATCAGATGCCATTGTTTTTGGCGATATGAACGATGACAACAGTCCAAATTTCCAAACTACTTCGAATTAAAAACGAAGAAGGAGATTATGGAATTGATAAGCAGGTAAATGAAGAAAGGGCCTATACTGTTTTGGAAGAAACAGGTTCCAAGCCTAATGTTTTGTACCTGACCAAAATTAGAAATAAAAAGGAGTCACACGCTTAATAATATAAGATTACACTATGCAAGTATCATCACCTATACGAGAACCGCTGATTCATGGAGGAAAGACCCTGCACGATGTGTCTGAAGACATTTGCAAGCAGGTGGAGGCCACTCCGTCAAAATCGTGGATGATTGGATTCGTTATTGCCCTGGCAGGACTTAGTATTGGAGCTATTTCTGTTGGAACACTTCTGTGGGAAGGGGTAGGCGTTTGGGGATTAAATAAAACTGTTGACTGGGCGTGGGACATCACTAACTTCGTGTGGTGGGTAGGTATTGGTCACGCAGGTACTCTTATTTCAGCCGTACTATTGCTGTTCCGCCAGAAATGGAGAATGAGTATTAACCGTGCTGCTGAAGCAATGACAATTTTTGCTGTTATCTGTGCGGCTATGTTCCCAGCCTTTCACATGGGGCGTTTATGGTTAGGTTTCTACTGGGCATTACCCCTACCTAATACATTCGGTTCGTTGTGGGTTAACTTCAATTCACCACTACTTTGGGACGTATTTGCCATATCAACATACTTCACTGTTTCACTCGTATTTTGGTATGTAGGTCTGATTCCTGACTTTGCTACCATTCGAGATAGAGCAACCAACAAAGTATCAAAAGCCATCTATGGTGGTTTAGCCATGGGTTGGGTTGGTGGTGCCAAACACTGGTCCCGCTACGAATCAATCTCATTGATTTTGGCCGGTTTAGCTACTCCGCTTGTGCTTTCGGTACACACCATTGTATCTATGGACTTTGCGACTTCCATTATACCAGGGTGGCATACCACTATCTTTCCACCATATTTTGTGGCAGGGGCTATCTTCTCTGGTTTTGCTATGGTACTTACCCTTATGCTAGTTACGCGTAGAGTATTCCATTTGGAAGAATATGTAACGATTCAGCATATTGAACTGATGAATATTATCATTATCGTAACCGGTTCTATTGTGGGTATAGCTTACATAACCGAGTTCTTTATTGCTTGGTATTCGGGTGTACCGGGTGAGCAATATGCGTTTATCAACAGGGCAACAGGTCCTTACTGGTGGGCATATGCTACTATGATGACCTCCAATGTGATTTCCCCACAATTGTTCTGGATTAAGAAGATCAGAACAAGTATTGTGTCAACATTTATCTTATCCATTATTGTGAATATTGGAATGTGGTTCGAGCGTTTTGTTATTATCGTTTCCTCCCTACACCGGGATTACCTGCCCTCAAGCTGGGCTATGTTCTACCCAACTAAGCACGATGTGGGGGTTTACCTGTTTAGCTTTGGATTTTTCTTTACCGCGTACTTATTATTCTCTAAGTTCTTCCCGGTAATAAACATTGCTGAAGTAAAAAGTATTTTGAAGTCTGACGGTGAAAAGAAATAAGTTATGGCAGCTGGAAAAAATTATTTAGTAGGAGTTTTTGATGATCCGGATGTTATTCTGGAGGCAGCCAAGTCTGTTAGAAAGGCTGGCGTGAAAATTCATGAAGTATTTTCCCCTCATGCTATTCATGGTATAGATGATGCGCTTGGTTATAAAATGTCCAGGCTACCTATAGCTTCTTTCCTTTTTGGAATTACGGGTACTACGCTTGCATTGTTTACTCTGACATGGATGATGGGTTACGATTGGCCCATGATTATTGGTGGTAAAAACTTTGCTTCATTACCTCCATTTATTCCGGTAACATTTGAGTTTACAGTTCTTTTGGCTGCTCATGGTATGGTCCTTACCTTTTTTGTGGTCAGCGATTTAAAACCATGGGGTAAGCCTAAAAGATTTGATATAAGGTGTACTGATGATAAGTACATTATGGCAATAGACTTGGGTGAAAACCAGAAGGATAAAAATGAAATAAATAAGTTGCTCTCAGAATCCGGAGCTTCAGAAGTAAACGAAAAAAACTTTGACTAAAAACGACCTGAGTATGAAGTTGATGAACACTTTTAAACTTTTAGCAGCATCGGGGGTACTCTTTTTGATTGGCTGTAAGGCCGGAAAGGACAATCCCGGGTTCGAATATGCTCCTAATATGTACCACTCTGTGGCATACGAGCCGCTTAAGCAAGTTATGGATAAGGATGCAGGTCGTTGGGTGAATTCATCGGGGAATGA
>JAGQYJ010000101.1 GCA_020436145.1 Cyclobacteriaceae bacterium
CTCTGTATGGGCTGCTCTTGCTTTTTCGGGCAGAAACAAACCAGGGATGCTCCCATGAGGTATGATTTACTACTAAATCCATTACTACCTTAATATTGCGCTTATGGGCTTCCTCCAAAAAATGTTTAAAATCTTCCATGGTCCCATAATTAGGATGAATCCCATAGTAGTTAGTTACATCATATTTATGATAACTGGGAGAAGGATGAAAAGGCATTAACCACAGGCCCTGTATACCCAGGCTTTGGATATAATCCAATTTGGAGGTAAGTCCATTAAAATCTCCTATTCCATCCCCATTAGAGTCTGCATAGCTTTGCACAAATATTTCATACATGGTGCCGTTAGGCCACACATTTGCTTTTCCCTTTTCTTCATTCATTGATGTTACAGTACATGATGTGATTAGTAATAATTCAATTACTGCTGTTCCCAAAATTCTCAAAACGGCCATACCTAAATGTACAAAAAAGCCCTGGCTATAGATGCCAGGGCCTTAACTTATTATGAAGAAATAACACTATTGCTTAATAAATTTAATGGGCATTTTATATTCTTTAGTTTCTACCACCATGGAATAGATTCCCACGGGTAACTGAGACACTTCAATGGGCTGATAAAGCTCTTCTGCGTCACCATCCAACACTACTCTCCCAAATGTATCAACAATACTCCATTTTCCGGCACCAATTATTCTTTCCGGAACATATACGTTAAGCACGTTGCTTACCGGATTTGGATAGATATCTATATTAATATCAAGGCTCTTTTTCTCTAGCCCAAGCACTATGTCAGGAGTATGTAGCATATGGTCTGAGTAGATACGAAACTCTCCGGGCCCAAGGGCAATAGAAGCATTGACATCACTCACCTCTATTTCTTTTCCGGAAAAGAAATCATACCAGCTTCCGGTATGTTGAAATTCAGGATCCATATCCATAGGCTCCACATCAAAATTGCCCAGGATTACCACACTTGTATCTGCATTTGCAATATGAATAGACTTGCTGTTTCCATCTGGTTGCCAACTAAAACTTCCATTGGTGAAAACACCATACGTTTTCCTTAGTTTTATAAGCTCTTTATACGTATCGAATAACCGCAGTCTGTTCTGATTATCAAGATACTCCCATTTTACTGGCTTTTCACCAACCCGGCCATTTTCATCAATAGAAATATCATACCCATATTCGCCAAACATCCAAATCATTTTGGGGCCAGGAACAGTAAGGAAAAAGGAAGTAGCTGCCCGCGAGCGTTGAAGGGCAGTACTTAGCACTTTGGCATCATGATCGCCCGAGCTATTCCCCCAGGTTATGTTTTTATACATTTGGCGCTCTTCGTCATGGCTCTCCATATAGGATACCAATGAATTCTTTGACCAACCCCGGGTGGTATAGTACCCCCATTTTATTGACTTGCCACTGGCATAACCCATACTCATTTCATTATAGTCATAGTTCATATTACCCCATAACATAATGCCGTAATTGGCCAATACGGTTTCTTCGTTATTATCCGAAAGATGTTCGAAAATAACATAGGCGTCCGGGTTCTCAGACCAGATGGCATCAGCCATTCTTTTCAGATTAGCAATGCGATTTGCATCATACAAACTTCCCCAGCTATCTGATGTATTACTCTTGAAGTTATTGCTAAAACCCTTTGTGAAATCAAATCGAAACCCATCTACCTTATACTCTTCCATCCAATAGGTGTTCACACTATCCACAAAATCCTTCGTGTACTGACTTTCATGGTTAAAATCATAACCCCATTGCGCGTCCGGGTTTTCAAAATTACTTTGTTCATTATACCATGGATTATCAGCAGATGGACGATTCTGAGAACTATTCCAGTACATCCTTACCATTGGTGAAGATCCATAGGAGTGGTTCAACACCAAATCTATAATAACAGCTATACCCCTGTTATGACATTCATCTATCAACGCCTTGAAATCATTTTTGGGACCATAGTATTTATCCGGTGCAAAGTAAAAACTGGGATTATATCCCCAGCTTGAATTGCCTTCAAACTCATTGGTTGGCATAAATTCAATGGCGTTTACTCCTAATGATTCGATATAATCCAGGCGCTCTAGTACTGCTTTATAAGAATGTCTTTCGTCAAAGTCTCTGACCAACAACTCGTAAATTACAAGATCCTCTTTTGCCACAGGAGTAAATGAAGTATTGGTCCATGCATAGGCTTGCTGGTTGGTTTGCAAAACAGAAGCCCTGTTTGTCGTCTTCCCTTCCGGGTATTGTATCAAATTGGGATAGGTAACATTATCAATATATTTATCATCCCACGGATCGCTTACCTTATCGGTAAATGGATCAGCCACGCGGATGGTCTCATCAACAAGATATTGGAAAACATACTCCTGGCCGGGAGTCAGTCCACTAATTTCAACCCAGAAATGCTCCCCATCTTTTTTCATCTGGTAATTTGGATCAGCCGCCCAATCATTAAAATCTCCAATTACATATACAGATGATTTTAAAGGCGCCAGCAAGGAAAGGGTCACCTTAGAGGGGTCAGCACCATAATTAATACCATCAATGATACCAGCAGGGCGAGGTTCGGAAACAGTTGGTGTTCTTACACTGACAGAAAACTCCTTGGTAGCTACGTCTCCATCTATATCAGCCTCAAGCCTGAAAGAAATTACGCTACCTGCAGATTGTACCACCTGGTAGTTGTATGAAAACGTTGTCGAACCCAATACCTGAGTTTCTTCAACATTATCAACAAAAAGCGTGAAATCCGCATTGCTGCATGTAAAGGCTTCAATAGTTATGGTTTCCCCATTATCAACCAAAGCCGGTAAAGCTGAAGTAACTTGAAGGCTGCTGGCATACTCACTAAGCGTAACAAAAATATCTCCATTGGCATCTGTCTTTCCTTCTTTTGAACCATCTTCATTTCTAAACACCATTCCCAGCCTGTAGATGGTTTCCGATGCAGGAACATCAAAATAGGTTCTGGGAGTTAAGGTAATTTCCCACTTGTTCGATTCACCGGAAACTTTAGTCATTTCCCCAATACCATTATCCTGGCCCCAATCACCCACCACATGTTTCCAACTTGTACCTGTTGGAGAATCTGTAATAACTCCTGCATGCATGTACACTTTTGAAGCACCAACCAGCCCTGATGAGCCTTGTGTTGCATCATAGACAATAGTTATTTCGTCCTCATCTCCAAAACAAGTCGGGTCTATAGTAACCTGACAAAAAGCCAGGGTTGTGCTTAGTATTCCTAAGAAGAATAAAAAAAATCGTTTCATTAGTTTGTTACGCTAGATATTCAATCAAAGATAAGGGGTTAAAGAAACAGTGCGGGGCTTGCCCCGCACTGTTCAACCAATTAATCAAGTAAATTATTATGAAGTTTACATGAAAAATTCACAATTAAAAACCGGGATTCTGAACCAGGTTAGGATTAGCACTCAAATCGGTAGCCGGTATAGGGAAAATATTATATTTGGCATCTGTTGCTGTTCCATTTTCCTCACCACCTTTCCAGGGCCAAACTAAATCACCTCCGGTAAATTTACCATAGCGTATTAAGTCAACCCTCCTGGTAGCTTCCCAATACAACTCTCTTGATCTTTCATCAAGAATAAAATCCAAATCTAGGTCATCCGAAGTAATATTTCCAGAAGTATCTCCATACGCTCTTTCTCTGAGCATATTAATATAGGTAAGTGCAGTACCTGCATCTCCACCTGAACCTCCACGAAGCACAGCCTCAGCATACATTAAATAAGCATCAGCCAATCTAAAAACAGGCCAATCTGTATCCACAAACGTCTGGTTGCTACCATCAGCACCTGATGAAGTCTTATTTGAGTACTTAGGAACACCGTAACCTCCTAGAGAAGCATTATCATTTGGTACAGGTAATTCTTTAGTTCTACCTGCTGTAACAAAAATAGCTCTTGGGTCCGCTGGATCCGTAAATCTATCTACAAATACACTTGTTGCCCGAGGACCTGACCAACCTGCATCCACACCGTAATCAGCCGGAGTCATGGTTGTTAATATAGGTGCATGGACCAAAAACGTAGTTCCACCCCATGTTTGAGAATTAACCCCATCAGAATTGAAATTAAAAATCAACTCTTGAGATAAATGATTATCTGCCTTAAAGTTATCAAGGTATACAGGGTTTAATGAATAGACTGAACCAATAACCTTATTTACTGCTGTCAGGCACTCTGTGTATTTAGGTTGTGAGATATATACCTCAGCATTTAAATACAACTTAGCCTGCAACATCCAAACCGCTCCTTTGTCAACACGCCCATATTCAACAGCTGGAAATTGAGGATCGGGAAAATCTAAATCACTATCTAAATCATTTAACTCTGATTCAATAAAGTCAAAGATTGCTTGAGGAGAAGCCTGACTAGGCGGATCTGATGTGATTTCCGTTACCAAAGGAATATTCCTGAACAGATCCAGAGCATGCCAATATGCCATAGCTCTTAAAAAACGAACATCTTTCGAAAAGCCGATTATCTCTGCCCTATCACTAGCATTAAATCCTCTAGAATCCAATTTTGCGGTAGTTGCTTCCCCTAGAAAATCGTTTGATAAAGAAATAATAAGTGCCAAACGATAGTAAAGAACTCTTACAAACTGGTTTTCAGAGGTCCATTGCTGGAAGTTCATGTCCTGAATACCACCATCAGTCCAGGTTAAATGGGTTTCATCAGTAGTTATTTGCTGTGCTTTCCAATAAGCACGCATATAACTTGTAAAACCTTCGTCATTTACTAAAGCTAAGTCGGGATCTCCGGCTGGTCCATCCTGTCCCGTCATCATATAAGCACCAAATATTTTGGCCATGTACTGCTTATACGAAAGAACATCAGTAAATGTAAAGTCTGCACCAGCCCCATCTAATGGTTTTAAGTCCAGGTCTGTACAACTACTTACAAATGTTGTTATGAGTATTAATATTATAAATATCCTTTTCATAATTGCTTAGTTAAAATTTCAAAGTAGCACCAACAATAAACGTGGTTGCTCTAGGATATAAGTTATTATCTATTCCACCGGCTATTTCGGGGTTAGGGCCACTATAACCTGTTATTGTGAGCAAGTTTTGTACGGTTGCATAAAACCTTGCATCCATAAAATCCAGGTTATTGTAGTTATAGCTAAGTGTAATATTATCCAACACTAAGAATGATCCATTCTCAATATAATAGTCTGAGTGCAATTGTCGACTAGTGTACCCAGTTTCTAAAATAGATTCATGTACATTATTGATAATTCCACCCTGGAATATTTGCTCAGAATAACCATTGGCCGAAGCAGTATTATTATACACCTCATTACCAATATTACTTCTCATAGTAAAATCAAGCCCCAGGTTTTTGTAGGTCATGCTTGAAGTTAAACCAATGATAACATCAGGTGCTGGCTTGCCTACCACTTGTAGGTCATTTTCATTAATGATACCATCACCATCTACATCTTCGTATTTAACCCCACTTGAAGAAACACCATTAGGATCTCTCACATAGGTATAAAACGCATCATAAGGCTCGCCTTCTTTCCAAACTTTTATGGTTTGACCAACATCTCCACTGATCCCCCCTCTATTAAGAATTGGTGAGTCTCCTCCAAAACTGAGCTTGGTAATTTCATTTTTGTTCCAAGCCACATTTGTATTCAAATTCCATGTAAAATCTTGTCCGTCATAGAGCACACCATTTATAGCTAATTCAATACCTCTATTGTACATTCCTGCAACGTTAGTGATTACAGCATCACCCACATTGGTAAATGCGGCAGCGGGAACTTCTGCTAAGAGTAACGAAGTTACCTTATTATAAAACTCAAGTGATCCATAAAGTCTATTATCCAACAAACCGTAATCGAAACCAATATTAGTAGTTGTGGTCACTTCCCAACTGATACCTCTATCTACTGCATCGGGACGTAACATATTATAGAAAGTATCTCCAAACTGATAACGTGCGTCATTTGTACTTGTATAATAGAATTGATCATACTTATAATCTCCAATTGCCTGGTTTCCAATTTGACCCCATCCAACCCTGAATTTTAAATCAGTAAAGGTTCCCTGTAAAAAGGACAAGAAATCTTCGTCCAGCATTCTCCAACCAACAGCAACAGAAGGAAATATACCATAACGATTATCCAAACCAAATCTTGTTGACCCATCATATCTAACATTAGAAGTCAATAGGTACTTATCCTTTAGTGAAAAATTTATTCTGCCGTACGTGGCCTGAAGTTGGTTCTCAAGGGGATGAATAGTCCATGGAGCCAACGTTTCTTTGTCTATTACTGAAGCATCATTAAATCCAAATTTATTGGTTGAAAGATTATTCCCCTGGTAACCATAGCTCTCACTAAATACAGATTGAAAAGAGTACCCAGCCATAACTTCCAAAGTAGCATCAATAGACTCAATATTCGTTTTATATCTTACATAAGGCTCAAAATTGATTGTCCTTCCTAGGTTGGTACCCACATTCATATATCCCAAGCTATCTAATCCCGACAAATGAGTAGTAGGTCTAAAGTACTGATACTTACCATTTCTGAAGTCAGCCGATGCAATTACATTAACGGAAAGACCTTTTAAGAAAGGAATGTTATATTCTGCATTTAATGCAGTAAAACTTCTTAGGTTCTCACCTAAATTATCAATTTGTTCAAGCGTAGAAACTGGGTTTGCTGGTGCTAAACCAACTTTCCATTCCCAATATCCACCAAAATCTGTATTGGTTTCATCATAAATTGGTTTGGTAGGATCGAATGACAAAGCAGTCCCGGTCACATTATTACTAAAATTATCCTGTGTAAACGAAATTCGTTGTTGAAATGATACTTTCAAATCATCGTTCAATGCTTTGGTAGCTACCTTAACACTTGCCCTTGTTATCTTATTCTGAGAGTATTTAACTATACCATTAGTAATCATATGGTTTAAAGAAACCGAATAAGTTGTTTTATCATTACCTCCAGATATAGAAATATTATGGTTTTGACTTGAAACCGGCTGAATCACCTCATCTACCCAAACAGTACTATACAATATTCTTTCACCGGGATCATTAGGGTCAGGGACACCCAAATCTCCAAGAACTTGAGGCGCTTTATTATTTACCACGATTCGGAAATTTTCAGGGCTCAGAAAGCCAAAATCTTTTTGAGGTAAAGCGTATGAGTAGTATCCATCATAAGTAACCGATGCTTTTCCTTCTGTTCCATTTTTAGTGGTTATCAAAATTACCCCGGCTGCAGCTCTGGACCCATAAATCGCAGAAGCAGATGCATCCTTCAACACGGTCATGCTTTCAATATCATTAGGGTTTATGAAGTTAAGGGCATTTCGCCCCCCACCATATCCGGCATTATCCAAAATAACCCCATCAACTACAATTAGAGGGTCCTGGCCTGAATTAAGTGAAGTTGCTCCTCGAATTACAATATTAGATCCTCCACCGGGCTCAGTACTTGGTGTTACAGCAACACCTGCCACTTTACCAGCCATTAAATTTTCGGGACTTGAAATAGCACCTCTGTTAAAGTCTTTAGGCTTTACAGTTGCCACAACACCGGTAACGTCCTTAGCTTCCTGGGTTCCATATCCAACAACCACAACTTCAGCAAGCTGTTGTATATCCTCATCGAGTGTTACCGTAATAGAAGTTTGATTTCCTACCACTACTTCCTTATTGGTATAGCCAACAAAAGACACCACTAATGTAGCGTTATCTCCAATAGCAATTTTAAAATTGCCATCCATGTCTGTAATCACTCCATTTTGGGTTCCCTTTTCTACTATTGTAGCTCCTGGGACTGCATCCCCTGTACTACCATCAATGACCTTACCGCTTACAGTTCTATCTTGAGCAAAGGAATTGCCCGAAAACAATAGTAAGGCGAATATCACCAGCAATACTAGTGAAAGCCCTCTATAGGCAGTTAGATGCCTCATTCTACTGTAAATATTCATCATAATACGTTATAAAGTTGTTTGAGTAAATTCTAATCGTTAGTGTTCATTCAGCTACTTCAAGAAACTGAACATCTTTTATATTCTGACAATAATTGTAGAGAACCCCACTAACTTACATTATCACAAAAGGTCTTGTGAATCGTACTTTTTTTGAGATAAGATAAATTCTTAAAAAGCTGCCCGAAAGCAGCTTTTTAAGAATATTACACATACCTATATTTAATCAATAGAGGCTGTGTTATCATCAAATGTATAAGTGATAACATCACCAGCAGTTGCTGAAATTGATGAAGGGTCGTTACCACTATTATTTCTGTATTCTATTGCACCAGCATTAGGTACAAACTCAGATGTCCACCAATCTCCATCATCAGCATTTGTAACCCAAGGATGAGATGCATAGGTTCTTATTGTACCATCAGCTGCAATTGCTGGAGAGTAAATTGTTTTGGCTACATCGTCTACAGTAAATTTAGTAGCCGCATCCATAGATGCCCAGCCAGTATTAAATGCAGATCCATCTCCACCAATACCGTAAACAACAGCTGGTCTTATCGAAACTTTTGTTTCATCATTTCTAAGATCAAGAACAACTTCGTACATTCCGCTAGTAGCAATATCCATGTTTCCATCTTTATCTGAAACTGTTACTCCTTCAGCATCATAAGAATCAGGATCAGCAAAACCTAAGTTAGGAGAACCCCAGGCTGCAGCAGAGATTTTAAATCCTTGTCCAGCTTCAATGTAAAGTATTTTCCAGAATAGTCCATCTTTGCTATTTGCAACTGTATGCATAACAGCAGCATCATGAGTTCCTGGCTCATCCCAACCGTAAGCTGTTCCGGCTCCTACAAGATACATAACCTCAGGATACTCAGGCTTAGGCTCAGCTTCACCAGTTTTTGTAATACTTGCAGTAAAGCCATCAGCAGCAGTCCAAGCAAAATTTATTGTATACACAGCATATTCAGGAACGGGTAGATTACCACCATCAGATCTGTTACCAGCTACTAAGTTATCAAAGCTTTGACCACCAAAATTAGTCCAGAATGAGTAACCGTTATCATTTGCAAAATCTTTACCTGTATCTAGTCTACGATCGATTGCCCAACGACAGTTGAACCTGAATTTCATTACATCTTCGTCCAAAGTAACACCTTCAGCAACAGCTGTTAGTCCATCGGCAGTAATAGTAGTCGTCATTTCAGTATCTCCACCCCAACCAGTAGGAGTTGCTGTACCTATAGCGCCTACAGAAGTAATTTGATCATAAACTATTTCCGATAATTG
>JAGQYJ010000102.1 GCA_020436145.1 Cyclobacteriaceae bacterium
ATATGGAAGCCTTGTTAAGATCGGGCATAGAATACAACCAAAACACTGCCTTTGAGTGGGTAAAGACTGAACTTATTGAAAGAATATAAATGCATAAGCATAGTGCTATTAATGCTAATCCATTCGATTTAAATTTAACTAGCATTTTTTCAATCTTTTCTTACTTTTATATAAATACAAGATTTGTAACCTCAAGAAGTATTGTGTATGTATAATACTTCTTGATATGTTTTAGGGCATTCTTTTATGCTGTCTACCTAGAAATCGAAGAGTGAAAAACGAAGCTCATGCACGAATTAAAATAAACCAACTGCTTGAAGAGGCAGGGTGGAGATTCTTTGACAATGAGGAAGGGAAAGCGAATATTCTACTTGAAAACCATATAAAAATCACCCAAGAAGAAATTGATGCTTGGGGAAACGACTATGAGAAAACAAAACATGGTTCGCTTGATTTCTTACTGGTTGATAGTGATAATAAACCTATATGCGTTCTTGAGGCAAAAAAGGAGAGCCTTCATCCAACGGTAGCAAAAGAGCAAGCCAGAAAATATGCAAAGGCCGCAGATGCACGATATGTAATTCTATCCAACGGTATTATTCATTACCTATGGGATACACAAAAGGGGAACCCAAAACCGATTTATAAATTTCCTTCGCCTTCTGAAATCGGAGCAATAAAAGCATGGAATCCTGACAGAAATGCTTTAGCAAATGAAAAAGTGGCAATTGACTATATCGCTTCCATTCAAATGCCTGATTATGCCGAACGACCTGAGTGGAAAGGAAGTCCGGAAGCTAGCAAAGATTTTGTTTGGACAAACGGGCTTCGGTTTTTACGGCATTACCAACTGAGTGCCATTGAGCATTTGCAGCAGGCCGTTGCCAAAGGTAAAGACCGCTTTTTGTTTGAAATGGCTACAGGAACAGGTAAAACCCTGACTTCAGCTGCAGTAATTCGATTATTCCTTCGAACAAAAAATGCCAGGCGGGTTTTGTTCTTAGTTGACCGTTTGGAATTGGAAGACCAGACCTGGAAAGCATTTACTCAATATCTTAAACCTGATTACAGTACTTTCATTTACAAAGAACACAAAAGCGATTGGCACAAAGCAGACATTTTAGTCACGACTATTCAATCCTTGATGTTTAATGACAAATACCGTTATGATTTTTCTCCAACTGATTTTGACCTGCTTATTTCAGATGAGAGCCACCGCTCTATTTCCGGGAATGCCAGGGCTGTTTTCGAGTATTTCAATGGGTATAAGTTAGGGCTTACAGCCACACCAAGAGATTACCTGAAAGGTGTTGACCCTGAAAAAGTAAAGGAAAACGACCCTCGGGAAATTGAACGAAGGATGTTGAGAGATACCTACTCAACCTTCGGTTGTGAAGGTGGCGACCCAACTTTTCGTTACTCGCTTTTGGATGGGGTGAAAGATGGTTATCTCATCAATCCAAAAGTATTGGATGCACGAACGGAAATTACAACGCAATTGCTTTCTGACGAAGGTTATGCAGTTGCAGTAACCACGGAAGAAGGAGAAGAAACAGAAACCTTCGTTTCTCGCGATTTTGAAAAGAAGTTCTTTTCTGAAAAAACCAACAGTGTGTTCTGCCAAACCTTCCTGGAAAATGCCTTGCGTGACCCAATTACGAATGAAATTGGCAAGACCATCCTTTTTGCTGTAAGCCAGAACCATGCCCGCAAACTAACTGAAATACTTAACGAGTTTGCCGAACAGTTATACCCCGGCAAGTACAACTCCGACTTTGCGGTGCAGGTAACTTCTCAGGTGGCAGATGCGCAGCAAATGACTATCAACTTTACCAACAACAACCTGAGCGGAAAGACCACCTGGCTTGAAGGCTATAAATCGTGCAAAACTCGTGTTTGCGTAACGGTGGGCATGATGACCACAGGTTACGATTGCCCCGATTTGCTGAACATCTGTATGATGCGACCGATTTTCAGTCCTGCGGATTTCGTGCAGATAAAAGGTAGAGGTACACGCAAAAACACCTTTGAGTTTACCTACAAAAACGAGCTAAACGAAGAAGAAACGCAACGCCACGAAAAAGAGGTTTTCAAACTCTTCGACTTTTTTGCTAACTGCGAATACTTTGAAGAAAAGTTTGATTATGACGAAAAGCTAAAACTTCCCCAGCCAAGAAAAGGGGAAAGCGAAGGTGGTGGAGGTGGAGTTGACCTGGACAAGTACACCAGCTACCGCCCCGACCCTCTGGCAACTTTAAACGAAGAGCAAATCGGTTATGAAGGAATGAAAATTGACCGCATGCTGTTCAAAAAGTTTGAGGACCGAATTAGGATGGACGACATAATTAAAAAGCATGTGGAGCTTGGCAATTGGGAGCATGTGGTCAGCCATATTCAGCAGGAGATTTTTGATAAGCCCGAAGAATACTTCAACCTTGAAAAACTTAGAAAGGCTGCCAAGATTGACCGCAAGGTTTCCATTCGTGAAGTGGTAGAAAAGATTTTTGGAATTATTCCAAAATTCAAATCAAAAGATGAACTGCTCGAAGAAGAATTCGATAAATTTATTAGCATTTATCCACCCAAAGAAGACGTAAATGTGCGTGCACTTAAATATTTCTTTAAAGCATATATTGTGGATCAGGATATTCGAAGGATTATTGCATCCAAAGATTTTCATGCATTGCAAACACACCCCACATTAACCATATCGCAATTCAAGGAAGTAGCCACCAAATACCGTGAGGTAATTCCGGTTTACATAAAAGATTACGTGAATTTAGAGCGGTTCGCTGCTTAGGCTTCGACTCCGCTCAGCCTGACAGCGAAGAAAAAGATTATGAAACAGTATTTTGTATACATCCTAAAATGTTCAGACAACAGTTACTACACAGGCGTAACGAATGATTTAGAACGAAGGCTGGATGAACATAGGGAAGGAATTAACAAAGCAGCATACACGCACAATCGCAGGCCGGTTTCACTTGTTTTTTATACGGACTTTAACGATATCAATCAGGCAATAGCTTTCGAAAAACAAGTCAAGGGTTGGAGCAGAAAGAAAAAGGAAGCATTAATAAACGATGAATGGGATAAGCTACCCGAATTAGCCGAATGTAAAAATGAAACGTCTCATAAAAACTATATAAAGCGAAATGTCAGTCTGAGCGGAGTCGAAGACACATTGAGCGGCATTAAAAAGAAGATATGTTAGACATCACCACAAAGAAAAGAATAGGCGATTGCCGGGATATTTTGGTTGGTAAACTACCCGACCCAAAAGCACAAATAGAGCAAATTACTATTGGTTTGATATACAAGTTCATGGACGACATGGACAAGGAAGCCATTGAATTGGGCGGTTCGGCAAAGTTCTTTTCAGGCGATTATGAAAAATATGCCTGGGACAAACTGTTTGACACCAAGGTAACGGCTGCTGAAATGCTACGCCTCTATTCGGATGCCATTGAAAGCATGGAGAAGAACCCGAACATTCCACAACTGTTTCGGGATATATTTAATAACGCTTATTTGCCCTATCGTGACCCTGAGACGCTGAAGCTGTTTCTGAAAACCATTGGCGAGTTTGAATACACCCACAGCGAAAAGCTGGGCGATGCTTTTGAATACCTGCTTTCTGTAATGGGAAGCCAGGGTGATGCCGGGCAATTTAGAACGCCCCGGCACATCATTGATTTTTTGGTGGCGATTATTGACCCAGACAAAGGTGAAAGCATTTTAGACCCTGCTTGCGGAACTGCGGGTTTTTTGATTTCTGCTTACAAGCATATTCTGCTTAAACACACCAAGGCCAACAAAGAAGGCTTGAATATTTACGAATACAATAAACTGGAGGAAAAGCCTTTTAACAATTTAGGAGATGCACTTACCCCGGACGACCGCAAAAAGCTGATTCAAAATTTTGCGGGGTACGACATTAGCCCTGACATGGTGCGGTTGAGTTTGGTGAATTTGTATCTGCATGGCTTTTCTGACCCGCACATTAACGAATACGATACACTGAGCAGCGAAGACCGTTGGAACGAAAACGCAGATGTGGTATTGGCCAACCCGCCTTTTATGAGTCCGAAAGGTGGCATACGACCGCACAAGAAATTTACCATTGCCAGCAACCGCTCGGAAGTGTTATTTGTCGATTACATAGCCGAACACCTGAACCCCAAAGGCAAAGCGGGCATTATTGTGCCAGAAGGCGTGATTTTCCAAAGCGGAACGGCTTACAAGGACCTAAGAAAATTATTGGTGGAGAATTATCTCTATGCTGTTGTGAGTTTGCCCGCAGGTGTGTTTAACCCCTACAGTGGTGTAAAGACTTCCATTTTATTGTTGGACAAAACCCTTGCCAAAAAACGCAATGAAATTCTATTTGTAAAAATTGACAATGATGGCTACAACCTTGGTGCACAACGAACAGCCGTAAAAGGAAGCCAATTGGAAGAAGCCATCCAAATAATTCATGAATTTGCGGCCAACCCATCCCCCCTTGAGGGGGGCAAGGGGGGTGTTGCCCACACCGTACCCAAAACCCAACTAGCCGCCAATGGGGATTATAATTTGAGTGGGGAGAGATATAGAACCATTCAAGATTTATCCGCAACAGAATTTGAAATAGTTAAAATCGGAGATGTATTTAAGACATCTTCAGGTGGTACGCCTTTAAAAGACAAAGAAGAATATTATAAAAACGGAAATATTCCTTGGCTTAGAAGTGGTGAGGTCTCTCAAGGTTTTATTACATCTTCAGAACTATTTATTACAGAAGAAGGATTGAAAAATTCGTCAGCGAAGATTTTTACGATTGATACTGTATTGGTGGCTATGTATGGGGCAACAGCAGGTCAAGTTGGGATTTTAAAGTTTGAGGCGTCCACAAATCAAGCCGTTTGTGGAATTTTACCAAACGATAAGGCTATTCCTGAGTATTTGTATTTGGTTTTGAAGTCCCAAAAGGATTACATGATTTCACTCAGCGGTGGTGGTGCTCAGCCAAATATTTCTCAAAAAATTATTAGAGACCTTCAAATCCCCCTTCCCTCCATTTCCATTCAGGAAGAAATAGTAGCCGAAATAGAAGGCTACCAAAAAATTATAGATGGCGCCAAGGCCGTAGTAGCCAACTACAAACCTAAAATAGATATAGACCCGGATTGGGAGATGGTGGAGTTGGGGGAGGTTTGTGATTTAAAAGGTGGAGGAACCCCTTCTCGAAAAGTTCCTGAATATTGGGACAATGGCACTATAGATTGGATTACTTGCTCAGACTTTACAAGCAATTCCAAGTTCTTACCAGATTCAATTCGAAAGATTACTGAAGAAGGACTTAAAAACTCATCTTCAAACTTAATACCAGCCGAAACATTGATTTTGGTAACTCGTGTTTCATTGGGTAAGTTGGCCTTCACTTCTAAACCAACTGCATTGAATCAGGATTTGACAGCTCTTTTGTTCCACAACAAAGAAATTGATAAACATTTTGTCTATTACTTTTTGTTTTCAATTTCTTCAAAGATTGAAAATGATGGAAATGGGATTACGGTAAAAGGAGTTGATAGAAACTATGTTAAATCGTTAAACATTCCAAAACCACCACTCGAAACCCAACGCCAGATCGTTGCACAAATCGAAAAAGAGCAGGAATTAGTTAGTGCCAACAAGCAACTCATTGAAATTTTTGAGCAGAAGATAAAGGATAGGATTGCTAAAGTTTGGGGTGCCGATATTCCAAAACCAGTTCGGAATGATGGTGAGGAAAATGGCAATTTATCTATGGCCGCAGAGCCAAAAGCAACCTACCAAAAATCGTAAAATCCATGTCGTCATTGCGAACTCGCCTTTGGCGGACGAAGCAATCTCCAACCCCTGGTTGGTGTTCTCTAATCCTTGGTCTGTGTCCTGCAGACCATTCATGTCGTCATTGCGAGTCTGCCTTTGGCGGACGAAGCAATCTCCAACCCCTGGTTGGTTTTCTCACCAACAAGTAAAATAACCGAAAACTTTTTCATTAAAAACCTTGCTATTTATTAATACCGTTTTATATTTGTGAGTGATTACTCACTAATATGACTGAAAAACAAGAAAAAATACTAAACACCGCCCTTAAACTCTTTGCTGAAAACGGGTACGACTCTACCTCTACCAGCAAGGTAGCCAAAACTGCAGGCGTTTCCGAAGGGCTTATTTTCAGGCATTACACCAACAAAGAAGGGCTGCTTTCGGCCATTATGGAGCAAGGCAAACAAAGCGCTCTATCCATGTACAAATACATTTTGGAGCAGCAAGACCCTAAGTCGGTAATACGAGGAATTATTAAGCTGCCTTTTACCCTTTCAGAGGAGCACTATAACTTCTGGAAACTGTTGTACGCCCTTAAATGGCAGGCCGATGTGTATGATCACAGCATTTCTGCTCCCGTTAAGGAGGCGCTTATAAATGCGTTCACAAAACTGAATGCCGAAGACCCGGATGCAGAAGCAGAAGGCGTATTGTTATTGATAGATGGAATTGCCACTTCGGTACTCCTACGAAAACCTGAAAATAAGCAAGCCATTCTGCAAACGATCTTAAAGAAATACAACGTTTAAAAAATTTAATTAAGATAAAAGTAATTACTCACTTACAAATTAAAATACTATGGAAAAGAAAGTTATTCTAATTACAGGCGCCTCTTCCGGGATGGGAAAGGAAACTGCCTTACAACTTATTAAAGAAGGTTACACAGTGTATGGCGCTGCCCGCAGGGTGGAGCAAATGAAGGACCTGGAAGAGAAAGGCGGCCATGCCCTGGCCATGGATGTAACCAACGAAGAGCAAATGAAAGCTGCTGTTAGCAAAATTATAGAGAAACAGGGAAGAATTGATGTGCTGGTGAACAATGCCGGCTATGCTATTTACGGAGCCGTGGAAGACACCACCATTGCCGATGCGCGCAGGCAGTTTGAAGTAAATATTTTTGGCCTGGCTCGCTTGACACAACTAGTGTTGCCTCACATGCGTAAGCAAGGCTCCGGCAGAATTATCAATACATCATCGATGGGTGGTAAAATCTACACACCACTAGGAGCCTGGTACCACGCTACCAAGCACGCACTGGAAGGCTGGAGCGATTGCTTGCGACTGGAGCTAAAGCAATTTGGTATTGATGTGGTTATTATTGAGCCCGGTATTATAAAAACCGAATTTGGCGATGTAATGACAGCCCCTATGATGGAACGATCGGGTACTACTGCCTATGCCACCCTGGCTAAATCAGTTGAAAAAGCAACCAGCGATTCCTATGAAAAAGGTGGTTCCTCCCCTGCCAGTGTAATTTCCCATCTGATTTCGAAGGCCGTTAAAGCGAGAAAACCCAAGACCCGCTACGTAGCCGGTAAACTTGCTAAACCACTGATGTTCGTACGCAAGTACTTTGGAGACCGATTCTTTGATTGGGCTGTAATGAGCCAGGTGAAATAATATTCAATTAAATTTTCAGGTATTATCCGAAGGATGTAAATGCTTTATAGTTAAATTGCTTCTATAACCTGCAACAACCTTACTATGAACCGCACTTATATTCTTTGGGCCATTGGCGTCTTTCTCATTTTAGCCAACGCCTGTAGCACAAAAGACGAATGCACTGATGCCCCTTCCGGTAGTCTAACGTTTTCCATAAACGGGCTTCCAGATAATTCAACAACGATTGGAGATGTATCCACTGTTGGTGATGGAGGTGAGGTTACTTACACAATATTATCCGGAAATGAAGCATCGTTTTTCGCCTTAAATTCAAGTACCGGAATAATTACCATTAATGATGTGGAAGGATTTACGTCAGACCTTGCGCTTACCTATTCCATAGCAATTGAAACAACTAACGGGAGCTGTAAAGAGGGTGTTATTGATGTTACGATTACTAAAGAGTATTTTGAAGCAAGGGTCGCAGACTTCATTGAAAAGAAGAGGGTACAATATGGAATACAGGGCCTGGGCTATACAGTATTACTTCCCCATAAAAACATTGAATATGGATTGAGTGGACGTGCCAGTGCCACATTACCTCTTAGCGAAGAAAAAGTATGGAGCTGGATGAGTAATACCAAAATGGTAACCAGTTGTATCATCCTTCAAATGGCAGAAGATGGACTGCTGTCAATAGACGACCCTATTTCTACCTATGGAATCAGTTATCCAAATATTGATAACAATTACACCATTGGTTGTTTGCTGGGAATGAACACCGATTTTTACAATTTTTCAGATAATTCTGATCTCTGGACTGCAGTATATGCTGATGTAGAAAAAGTATGGCAGGTAGATGATGTACTTAATAACTATATATCTACCCCGACAAATGGATCGTGCAGTGAGTACAGTTACAGTAATACCAATTATGCTATTTTAGGAAGGATTATAGAAACTGTTTCGGGGAAATCGCTACAGACAGTAGCCAATGAATTGGTTTTTCAACCATTGGGTCTGGTAAAAACAAAGCTGAGTACCGAAGGAATCCCAGCCAGTGAATTGAATGGTGTATGGTATAATTTCGGAAGCTCAGCAGAAGACCAGAGCACTCAATCCACCAATGCCTGGTTATCTATATGGGGTGGTGCAGGAAGTCTGACATCAACCACCTACGAAATGGCACTTTTGGTAAAAGGAGTGCTTTCCACAGACCTTCTTTCTCAAAGCTCTATTGATTATGCCCTCACCTCATCTTCCTCATATATTCAGAGCACACCTCAACTAAACCTGGATTACGAATATGGCAGAGGTTTTGGGCTTTACACCTATTCCAACCAGTTTGCCTATGGGCATGGCGGCACAGGATTGCACAAATCAATTTCTATTTTCGATAGATGGAACAATATTACAATTGCTGTGGTGTATAATCATGTTAGTGATTTGGACGATTCAAAAAGAGCTGATATTGCACTTGGCCTTTATGATATAGCCTATGATGAAATAAACTAGAGCCAACATCGTAACGTTACGGAAAAACCGTATTTTAACTTAAATTCAATATGCTTTTAATGAAAAGTTTACTTGTAGTTTTATTATGCTTTCTTTCGACAATGACAAACGCCCAGACAAAAGTGATTGCCCACCGGGGTTTTTCAGGTGTAGCTCCCGAGAATACGCTTGCCGCATTTCAAAAAGCCATTGAAGCCGGAGCCGACTACTTTGAACTGGATGTACACACTACCAAAGATGATTCTCTGGTGGTGATTCATGATACGACTGTGAACAGAACCGCCTCCA
>JAGQYJ010000103.1:0-4395 GCA_020436145.1 Cyclobacteriaceae bacterium
TACAGATCGGCCTCCCGTGAAGAAGGGTCCATATATATTTTCTTGCCTCTCCACTCCATTAAAAGAGATCCGTGGCCAATAAAGGTAACGACCACATCACCTGTTGAAGCCTTGATAGTGTCTTTGCTAAAGATTTTTTGACTAAATCCCTGAATTCCGATTCCAAACAAAATTAAGGCACAAAGTGTGTATGATTTCATAGCTATTTGAATGCAATAAAGATACCAAGTTATATATTTGATAGTAAAGATTAAACGATATGAAGAAACTGTTGTTTGGAAATATTGATAATCCGATTACGACCGATTTTGTTTTAACGTTGGTTAGGATTTTTACAGGCTTGAGTCTGATGCTGGCACATGGTACAAGAAAAATCCCGGTGTCAGATGGGTTCATTGAGCATGTAGGCGAAATTGGATTTCCAGTTCCATTTTTTTTCGCCTGGGCTGCAGCCCTTTCAGAATATGTAGGTGCCCTTCTAATGGCCATTGGTCTCTTTACCCGGCCGGCTTCTTTCTTTGTTGTCATCACTATGTTTTCAGCCGCTTTTGTTAACCACGCCAACGATCCGTTTGGCGCTGCTGAAAAAGCCTATTTGTTTCTTGCAATTAGTGCAGTTTTTATGGTGATTGGTGCGGGAAGATATAGTGTGGACACATTAATAAGAAGAAAGTTGAATCTATAGCTGCTAGCTGACCCATGGAGTGGCTGCAAGCACATTTCGATCAGTATATGTGGCCGGCACTTGTTGTGCTGTACTATATACTGATTGTGTTTGCTGTGGGTAAAATCCTATTGGAAAATAAGAATCCACTGAAGACACATTCCTATTTGTTGCTCCTTGTTTTGGTGCCAATACTTGGCCTGGTTATTTACATGTTCTTTGGGCAAGACTACCGAAGAAATAAATTTTATTCCCGCAAGATGGCCATTGACGATACTATTGTTGAAAATTTGGTCAACACCCAGCTTGACCTGGCCTACCAGCACGAGCTTATAAAAGACCCCAAGGTGCTGGAAAAGGTAAACGTAATTAGGTTGTTGTTGGGTAGCGACAGGGCTTTTCTAACCAGAAACAACAGGGTAACCATGCTTATTAATGGGGAGGAAAAATTCAAGCACATGCTTCAGGACCTGAAAGGTGCAGAGAACCATATTCATTTGGAATACTACATTTTTGAAGAGGATGAAATTGGTTGCCAGGTAGCTGAGGTGCTAATGCAAAAAGCCAGGGAAGGTGTACAGGTAAGGTTTGTGTACGATGATGTTGGCTCCAAGGTATCGCGTGGGTTAATGCAGCGCCTGAAAGAAGCAGGTGTCATGGCTTTTTCAATTATGCCTGTTTACTTTCCAAAACTGAGCAAAGCTAATTATCGTGATCACCGCAAAATAGTGGTCATTGATGGTAAGGTTGGATATGTAGGAGGTATCAACATTGCCGACAGGTATGTAAACAAGGCCGGGCGAAAGTACTGGAGAGATACCCATTTAAAAATGGAAGGAAATGCTGTTCATGCTCTTCAAATTGCCTTTTTGCTTAATTGGTTTTATGCTTCCAACGAGTCAGTAGAGTTTAAAAAGGAACTGTTTCCCCAACCCAAACTTTTGGGTAAACAGTGTGTTCAAATTGCTGGTAGCGGGCCAGATTCAGATTGGGCAAGTATAATGCAGGCCTTTTTTATGGCTATAACCTCTGCGCAAAAAAGGGTATGGATAACCACACCTTATTTCATACCCAACGACCCAGTACTGACAGCTATAAAAACGGCCTCCTTAAGTGGAATTGATGTGCAAATAATTTTTCCTTATAAGCCAGATTCCAGAATGGTGCATTATGCTTCCATGAGTTATATGAAAGAAGTGCTGGAATCGGGGGTTAAGGTACACTTATACACCAAAGGGTTTATTCACGCAAAAACCTTACTGGTGGACGATGTGTTGTCATCAGTGGGCACGGCCAATATGGACTTCAGAAGCTTTGACCAGAACTATGAGATTAATGCTATGATTTATGATTCCGGTTTTGCAGAAGAGCTTGCAGGCCAGTTTATGAAGGATATGGAACATTGTGTCCCTCTTCAGCTCAATCGTTGGCAACAACGACCCATTCGTAAAAGACTTTTGGAATCGAGTGCACGCTTATTGGCACCCATCCTTTAAATTTGACTGATCATATATTTTAAAAATTCTATTGGTAAACAATTAACTATACAGCTATGAAATTATTTAGAATGCTAATGCTGGCTCTGTTTGGCTCAGCTATTTTTTTTGCATGCTCAACAGGCACCAAATCAGGAGATAAGGAAAATGGTGAAAAAAAAGAATCCTGCACCTATGCTTACAATGCTGACTCTACTTCTTTTAAGTGGACAGCTTATAAGTACACAACCAGGGCTGGAGTAAGTGGAACCTTTGATGGTATTACTGTTTCAAATACCATGCCTTCCGGGAATAAATTTGATGTGCTTAAAGGAGCAGAATTCATCATAAATACTGCAAGTGTAAATTCAGGCAATGCAGAGAGGGATCCCAAAGTGGTTGAATTCTTTTTTGGTAATTTGCTGAGTTCAGAAACCATTAGTGGAAAAATAAATTCTATTAATAATGATGAAGCTGTTATAACTGTTACCATGAATGAAAAGACAGTAGATGTGATTGGTAAACTGAATGCGGACGGAGAACGAGTGAAACTGACCGCCCAAATAGATTTAAATGATTTTGACGGATCAGGTGCCGTGAGTGTATTAAATGAAAAATGCCACGATTTGCATACCGGTGATGATGGGGTTAGTAAATTATGGCCCGATGTTTCCATCGAAGTTTCAACAGTTTTAACCAAAGAGTGTAACTAAAAGATTTTATCTTTTATCAAGGGCCTGAATAAAGTGCTTTGATGTTACTTTGTTCAGGCTTTTGTTTATAAAAAGGGTGATCTTGGTCATAAGTTTTACATACCCAAAACCACATTTTTGCTGCAATGTCGAATAAGGTTGCTTCTCAGGAAATTGTTAAATGTTACCACTGCGGTGAGCTATGTGAAGACGAACTTGTCGAGTTCGATGGTAAGGCCTTTTGCTGCAATGGATGTAAAATGGTATATGAAATTCTGGACGAAAACGACCTCTGTAATTACTATGACCTACAAAATGCTCCGGGTATTAATCTTAAAAACCGCAATTACGAGCAAAAATTTGCCTATCTGGATAATGCTGACATTCAAAATCAGCTACTAAATTTCTCATCAGACCACCTGAATAAAATTGCATTTTTTGTGCCTGCTATTCATTGCAGTTCCTGCATTTGGTTGCTGGAGCATTTGGATCGGTTAAGAGAAGGTATTATTCAATCGAGGGTGAATTTTGTACTCAAAGAGGTCTCTATAGACTACGACCCTGAGGTCATTTCGTTGAAAACCATAGTTGAGCTGCTGGCAACTGTTGGGTATGAGCCGGAAATTAACCTGCAAAACGCCTCGCGAACCAAAGCCAAAAAGGAAAGCCGCAAGCTTTATTTGCAAGTGGGGGTAGCAGGTTTTGGATTTGGAAATATTATGTTGCTAAGCTTTCCTGAGTACTTTGGCTTTGAAGGGCTTGATCATTCCGTACGTGTGTTTATGAACTATATAAACATACTCATTTCACTGCCTGTGGTGTTTTATTCAGGGAGTTCCTATTTTATTTCAGCTTTTAAGGGTTTGCGCCAGAAGTACATTAATATTGATGTGCCAATTACTATTGGTATCGTTACGCTGTTTGTGCGAAGCCTTTTTGAAATTTTAACTGAAGCCGGCCCGGGCTATCTCGATTCGCTCTCAGGGCTTATTTTCTTTTTATTAATTGGCAAATGGTTTCAAAGCCGTACTTACGAGAGCCTTTCCTTCGATCGCGATTATAAATCATACTTTCCTTTGGCGGTAAGCAGGGTTACCAATGATGTACACGAAATGGTGCAAATTACTGAGTTGAAGGAAAACGACCTGATTGAGGTGCGCAATCAGGAAATTATTCCGGCTGATTCGGAATTGGTTAGCAATGGGGCTTCGATTGATTACAGTTTTGTAACAGGAGAAGCAGATACCATTGAGAAAAAGGAAGGAGATTATATCTATGCCGGGGGCAGACAAGTGGGAAGTACAATTCGGCTGCGTATAAAAAAAGCTGTTTCGCAAAGCTATTTGACACAGTTATGGAATAATGATGCCTTCAATGAAGAAAGTACCTATGATTCTTTGATTGATAAAATTAGCAAGTATTTTACGCTGGCCGTGCTTTTTATTGCGCTGACCTCGGCTGCCTATTGGTATTTTGAAGGGCCCTCTCATATTCTTAATGCATTTACAGCCGTCCTTATTGTAGCATGCCCGTGCGCGCTTTCATTGGCAACACCGTTTACGCT
>JAGQYJ010000103.1:4494-9209 GCA_020436145.1 Cyclobacteriaceae bacterium
AATGAGGAAAAGAGCATGGTGGCAAGCCTGGCAGCCAACTCTACCCATCCGCTAAGCCGTGCGTTGCAACGCCACTTGCAAGAGTTTGGAAACAGAGAGCAAATCCTGGGTTTTCAGGAAGTTGAAGGAAAAGGGGTTTCAGGAGTTATATTAAATAAAGAGGTGGCTTTGGGCTCTGCTTCATTTGTAGGTGTAGAAGAGGTGGAAAGCACCATTGGCACTTCAGTTGTTCATATAAAAGCAGGGGAGTATAAAGGCTATTTCAGTGTTCGTTCCTCGTACCGTACCGGGCTTGGTGATTTGTTGAAGTTACTTTCCAATAGGTATAAGCTAATGGTTCTTTCCGGTGATAACCCTTCGGAAGAAGCCAATCTTCGTGAGATTTTCTCTAAAGATGCTGCGTTCGCCTTTGACCAAAAGCCTGAACAAAAGCTTGAATTTATTCATGAAAAGCAAAAAGAAGGTGAGCATGTTCTTATGCTGGGAGATGGGTTGAATGATGCGGGTGCGTTGAAGCAAGCCAATGTTGGTTTTGCCGTTACCGAAGATGTAACTGCTTTTACACCTGCCTGCGATGCAATTTTATATGGACAAAACCTGAATGAGCTTGCAAACTATTTAAAATTTGCCCGGATAAGTAAAACAGTAATTCTAGCCAGCTTTACTATTTCGTTTATATATAATTTTGTCGGGCTATCACTGGCTGTAAGTGCCCAAATAACTCCTTTGTTTGCCGCCATACTAATGCCACTGAGTAGTATAAGTGTGGTAGCTTTTGCTACCTTTGCTGTGCGTATTACAGCCAAACGTCTTAATCTTATATGACAGTTATTATCATCTTAATCATAGTTAGTATACTGGTTGCAGGTGGTTTTTTGGTTGCCTTTTTCTGGGCGGTGCGTTCCGGACAGTACGATGACACCTATTCTCCTTCTGTCAGAATCCTTTTCGAGGATAAAAAAAAGGATTCAGAAAAAAATCATAGCAAAGACTGACATTTGTCAGCATATCTTTTCCTATAGCGCTGTACGTTTGTCATGCCTAATAACATTTCATAGTATAGCGGTTGTTATATCTTAAGGTCGGGTTTAAAAGCCCGGCCTTATTTTTTTGTTCAATTTTATTCGCGAATTGCTACGAATACTTGACAGTACCTTGTTGGTGTTGTAAACTTTTGAGAATGTACAACATCAACAAGGGAACCGATATTTAAGATTATTTCTTTTTCAGCTGTTTCTTAAGTGCATCCACTTTGGCAATTGCAGGTTCATAGCCTAAGTCCATAGCGGATTGGTAGAACTCAAGCGCCTCTTCAAGGGCTTTGTTTTTCCTTTTAGGAGCCAGTTGTGTACGTTTGGCTATTTCTTCTTTGTTTTCGCCCTGGGCATAGAAAGATTCGGCTTGTGTAAGTTTTATATTCTGCAACAGGGATTCAACCTCTGCTTCTTTTCTGGTAAGCTCATCTTTAGTGCTGCTTAAAGCCAACTGAGCATTTAGCAGTTCCTGCTTAGAAATAACAAGGGAATCGTTTAATTCTAAGTTTTTTGACTGGTACTCAGCCACAGTCATCTGCAAAATTCTGATTTCTTCGTCCTTTTCAGCTATTCGAGCTTTTAACCGTTTAACCTGCGAAGCATAGGCGCTCCTTGTTTTTTCCAACTCGCCAATGGTCCACTCTGCCTTTTGAACGTATTGGTTCAATACTTTCATTCGCTCTACGTAGTCATCCTCTGCCAGCCCTGTTTCCAGGTTTACCTTTACCCACTTTCGATTGGCATCAATAGAATCGAGGTAAACACCTACCTGTTCCAGCAGACCCATGCTATATTGTTTAGCATCAAGCTCTTGTTGCAGGGAATCTAAACGGTATGTGAGTTGACTGTTTTCTTCTTTAAGCTTTCCTGTACACCCAACCAGCAACCAGCCAGCCAGGGAAATAACAATTAATGTACTTTTCATTTAAGTTTACTTTCTTCTATGACGCATTATCTTGAAAAAGTCACACTGAATAAATCGAGTATTTAAATTCTAGCAGGCTTTTGACGAGGTAAGAGGCGCCATTTTTTGTTGAACTAATACCTCTGGATCGAGCTATCTATTTTTTCTGACCAATCCAGAATTCCTCCTTCCAGGTTATATAAATTGTTATGGCCTCTAGTTTCAAGAAGGTACTCAATGGCTGATGCACTCCTCTTGCCACTTCTGCAGTAAACTACAATCTTTTTATCGGGAGATATTTTATCCACACTTTCGGGAATATCCTTTAACGGTATGTTTAATCCCCCGATGGAGGCAATATCCCTTTCAAAAGGTTCTCTCACATCAATCAATTGAAAATCTTCACTTTTCTTCATCATTCTCGACAAGTCCTCTACGGTTATCTTCTTCGCCTTTCTGTCAACAATAAAGGTGCGGATAACGTCCGTAAGTTTCTCGGTTTCTGTAAGAAACCCATCATGGCCATATTCAGAGTGGATTTCATGGTAAATGGCATTAGGTAAATTGTTTACAAGGAATTTCTGAAGCTGTGTTGGAATTAGCTGATCTGAATCAATACCAATAATCAATGTTCTGGCTGAAACAGAGGACAAGGCTTTAATCAATCCACCACGCCCGCGCCCAACATTATGGCTATCAAGACACTTGGTAAGATAATAATAGGAAAGTGCATTAAACCTTTTCTCAAGTTTATCAGCCTGGTGTTGAATATAAGAGGATGCCTTGAAGTTGTCAACACGATCATCATAATCTGTTTGGTTTTCAATAAACGCATCTGCCGTACGATAGGTGAGCATGCCAATGGCCCTGGCTGCTTTCAATCCATTTTTACCTCCTCCGGGTTGGCCAAAGGTTTGATCGGCCTGTAATGCCAGCCTCTGTGCTTCATGAATGGAAATACTCCATGCAGATTCCAGAGCTGCAGAAGCAATCAGGATAAGGTTTTCTACTTTGCCTTTAAATGCATAGGCAAATTCCAGTGCCTGACTTGCACCAAAAGAGCCACCAATAGCCACTTTTATAGAGGTTATCTCAAGCTTTTCAGCAAGAAGCAGTTGAGCGTTTACAACGTCTCTAACTGTAAATTGAGGAAAACTCAGGTCCACCGGTGCTGAACTTCCGTAAGGGGAGCCTAATACATTGGCGCAAATAATAAAATTATCCTTGCAGTTGAAGAAGTCATCCGGGCCAAATAAGCCTGGCCACCAGGCCATTACATTAGAATTGGCTGTTAAGGCATGAAAGGCCCAAACCACGTTACTTATTTTGTTATTGAGTGTACCATACGTGTGGTAAGCTATTTTTAAGCCATTCAGTGTTTCACCAGATTCCAACTCAAATGGCTTTTCGTATTCGAATATGTCAAATTGTTTTTCGTTCTTCATTTTGATGCTTTCAGAGCTTGTTCAATATCATTAATCAAATCATCTGCATGTTCCAAACCAACAGAAAACCGGATAAACCCGGGTGTTATGCCTACTTCCAATTGTTCTGCCTCTGTGAGTTTTGAATGAGTAGTTGATGCAGGGTGTGTGGCAATACTCCGTGTATCGCCCAGGTTAGCGGTAAGTGAATGAATTTTCAGCGCATTTAGAAAACGGGCTCCTCTTTCCTTACCACCTTTTAGTTCACAACCCACCAGTCCGCCTCCAAATTTCATTTGTTTTTTAGCCAGTTCATACTGTGGATGGGAGGGAGCGTGAGGATAAATCACCTTTTCCACCTCTTCATGGTTTTCTAGGTATTGGTATATCTTTTCCGCATTGGAACAATGCCTGTCCATACGCACGGCCAATGTTTCCAGGCTTTTGGAAAGCACCCATGCATTAAAAGGGGACAGGCTGGCGCCTGTCTTTCTTACGAAATCATAACAGGTATCCACATATTTCTTCTTGCCTAAAATGGCGCCTCCGAGCACCCTGCCTTGTCCGTCAATGTATTTTGTGGCAGAATGCAGTACAAGGTCAGCTCCATGTTGTACGGGCTGCTGCAAATAAGGGGTGGCAAAACAATTGTCAACCATATAGATTAGTTCATTTTGAACACACAGGTTACTGAGAAATTCGAGGTCTGCAATTTTTAACGTTGGATTGGAAGGAGTTTCCACGAACAGCAGTTTCGTATTGGGTTGAATGGCCTTTTTCCATCCTTCGGTGTCATCCACGTCAACAAAGGTGAATTCGATCCCAAAGTTTGGCAAAACTCCATCTATTACCTTTTTTGAACTCCCGAAGATGGCAGAGGAGGCCACTACATGGTCTCCAGTTTTGAGCAAGGCAGCAAACGCTGTGTAAATGGCTGCCATTCCTGTAGCAGTAGCTACTCCGGTCTCGGCACCTTCCAGCAAGCTAAGTTTTTGAGCAAACTCATCTGAGTTAGGGTTGGTGAATCTGGAATAAAGATTACCCTCAATTTCCTCGCTAAAAATACCTGCGCCTTCTTCAGCACTATTGAAGGTAAAGCTAGAAGTTAAATAAAGGGGCACAGAATGTTCTTTCTGATGTGTTCTTTCAGATTGTGTTCTTATTGCAAGTGTTTCAAAATGTGTTTTTCCCATTCTTTTTATGTTTTGTTTCTTATCAAGAACAGGAGTGAGAGGGCATAAAAAAACCTCGTTCAACTGCGATTCAGTCAAAAGAGGTTGCGTTATATCTTCCGACTTATCTGATTGGAATTAGCACCTTCTGACTGAGTCAGGGTTGCTAAGGCTTCAAAGG
>JAGQYJ010000104.1 GCA_020436145.1 Cyclobacteriaceae bacterium
CAAATGGAGCTTAACCCTGAAGCATATGATAAAATGCTTGAGTTAGCCAAAAAGCACATGGAGCCCATGGACTAAGCTTTTGATTAAAAGCCTTAATTTTTATTTTATATTTTAGCTTTGCGCAAAATTACATTTTTGATGCGCCAGTTATTCACACTGCTGTTTGTAGCCATATTTTTTACGTTTTCGTGTAAAACTCAAAAGATTGTCAAAACACAATCGGGCCAGGCCAGGACAGATACCATTCCCGACACTTCTCAACCCATAGATACATTAGTTATCAAAACCGAGCCGCAAGATACGGTTGAAATATTTGCTCATAGGGTTTTAAAAGACATTGTTACCCTAACAGCCGTAGGTGATATGATGCTGGGTACTAATTACCCTAACGACAGTTACCTTCCTGCAGATGAAGGCAAACAGCAATTAGCTCAAATAGATAGTCTTTTGAAGGGTGGCGATATTCTGTTTGGAAATCTTGAAGGGGTAATACTTAATGAAGGAGGCGAGCATAAAAACTGTAAAAACCCGAAGGCTTGCTATATTTTCAGAAGCCCTGAATATATGGCTGTGAGAATTAAAGAAGCCGGGTTTAACTTAATGAGTGTTGCCAATAATCATGCAGGAGACTTCGGGATGACGGGAAGAAAAAGTACCAGCAAAATTCTGGATAGCCTGGGTATAAACTATGCAGGGAACAGTATTCAGCCTTTTACCACTTTTAAGGTGGACGGTATGAAGTATGGGTTTGTTGCTTTTTCTCCTAATGTGGGAACCCCAAGTATTAATAACCTTGATTCGGCTAAAACAATCGTGCAGCATCTTGATTCTTTGGTTGATATTTTAATTGTCTCATTTCATGGTGGTGCTGAGGGAGCAAAATTCACACATGTGCCCAGAAAGAACGAATACTTTTATGGAGAAGACAGAGGTAATGTTTACAGGTTTGCCCACGAAATGATAGATGCCGGAGCAGATGTTCTGATAGGGCATGGCCCTCATGTACCCAGAGCAATTGAAGTATATAAAAACCGTTTCATCGTATACAGCCTTGGAAATTTTTGTACGTATGGCCGCTTTAATCTCCTGGGAAATAACGGGCTGGCTCCAGTTGTACAAGTCAAAATAACGTCCTCAGGAAAGTTTATTGAGGGTAAGATTGTACCTGCTCTGCAAAAAGGAGCGGGCATACCGGTACCTGACCCTGATGGAAAGGTAATCAAGCTAATTAAAAAATTAAGTGAAGAAGATTTTCCTGAAAGTCAGGTATCCGTTGATGAATCAGGGAATATTTTTTATATTCACAACTAATTACGAAAATGCCCTATATAGAAAAAGAAATAGAGAAGATTTACTTTACCATTGGCGAAGTGGCCGACAAATTTGATGTGGCTACTTCGTTGATACGATTTTGGGAAAGTGAGTTTTCCATACTGCATCCTAAAAAAAACAAGAAGGGCAACAGGCAATACACAAAGGCCGATATTGAGAAGCTAAAGTTGATTTATCATCTGGTAAAAGAGCGTGGTTTTACATTGGCAGGTGCCAAGGAAATGATAAAGAAAAACCCTGAAGAGCTTCAGAGTAAAATGGATGCCATTGAATCTTTAAAAAGCGTTCGGCAATTTTTACTTGATCTGAAAGATCAACTGTAGACATGAGCTCCCATAGGCTTTACCAGCTTGCGCTTACGCAAATTCCTGGCATAGGCAACGCTCTTATAAAATCACTTATTAGTTACTGTGGCTCTGCAAAAGCCGTGTTTACAACTCCCAAAGGCAAACTTGAAAAAATACCAGGGGTTGGAAAACAGCTGTCTGCCAACATCATCGATCAGAATAAAAAAGCCCTCGAAAAAGCGGAAACAATTTTAAAAACCTCCCAGGCAAGCGATATTCAACTTCTGTTTTATACCGATCCCAATTACCCTGTAAGACTAAAACAGCTGTTCGATGCTCCTAGTATGCTCTATGTTAAAGGTACAGAGCTGGACGATAGCAAAAGATATATAGCCGTAGTAGGTACCCGGCAGGCAACTTCAGAAGGTAAACAAAATGTAGAAAAGATTATTAGCGGGCTTGTACCTTACAACCCCATAATCATATCAGGCCTTGCATATGGTATCGATATTGAAGCGCACAAAGCTGCTCTAAAATATGGCTTGCCAACCTATGGTGTAATGGCTACAGGTATGGACATGATGTATCCTGCTATTCACAAAAAAATAGCTGAGAAAATGCAGGAGTCGGGAGGTATACTTACAGAATACCCCATGGGAACCAAAGCTGATCCTGCCAGGTTCCCGGCTCGCAACAGAATCATTGCTGGTCTGTCAGATGCCACTCTAGTGGTTGAAGCCGGGGAAAAGGGCGGTGCCCTTATTACGGCTCGCCTGGCACAGGATTATGACAGGGAGGTATTTGCTGTTCCCGGGGGACTAAAAAATAAATTTTCTGAAGGCTGCAATCATTTGATCCGAAATAACGTTGCCCAGTTAATTACTTGTGCTGAAGACATTGCATATTCTATGGGCTGGGAAACCAATGAGAACAACAATAAAGTGCAGGCACCAAAAATTAAAAAGGAAGACGTGTCAGACGAAGCGTGGGCTGTGATTCAATTGCTTGATGGCAGGGAACTTCACATTGATGAGCTGAGCTGGAAGTCCCAGATTCAGGTCGGTAAATTGGCCACATTACTCCTAAACCTTGAATTTGAAAATATCGTTGTTTCTTTACCAGGCAAGAAATTCAAATTAAGGTAGTGGAAAATTTCTATAAAATTCTTCAGGTACCGGAAAGTGCTACACAAAGAGACATAAAAGTAGCCTACCGTAAGCTTGCTCAAACCTACCATCCCGATGTAAATAATGAATCGGGGAACGAAGAATATATTAAACTTATTAACCTGGCGTACGAAACGCTCTCAGATCCGGCAAAGCGCTCCCGTTACGATCTGGGCATTTTTGATACCTCCAATTCTACCAGTAGCTATTCTGCACCACCCCCTCCCCAAAGAAGGCCTCCTCCTTATTATTATAAAAAGGCACATGAAGAAGGACCAAAATATTCTACAAAAACACAAATTCTGGCCTGGGGTGTAACTGCTGCTATTATCCTTTCAGTTGTTGCTGCTGTTTATGCCATGCAATATTATGTTTCCGACTATTATTTTGAAGAAGGCCTGGCAGCAGAGCTAAATAATGAACCTCAAAAAGCAATTAACTTTTACCAACTGGCCATACGCGACTGGGGAGCAAAAAGTGTGGAGGCATCTATTAAAAGTGCGGAAATAAGCAGAGAGTTGGGAGCCTATTTTTATATGGCTGACTTTTGTAAAAGAGGACTGGCACATAGCCCGGATAGTACGCAGGCTGCTCTATTGTTTTACCTTCAAGGTACTGCCTACGCACATTCTGAGCGATATGAAAAAGCTGAGATGGCTTTTAACAACAGTCTTGGATATAAGTATAACAAAGATACCGTCTACCAGGTATTGGCATCCATGTATGTAAATGGTACGGGAGAATACGAAAAAGCAGAAAAATTATATACCTACCTCCTTTCTGGAAATTCCATCAACCTGGCCCATTATTATAATCGGGGTATTTGTTATCAAAACCTTGGTAAGTACCAACAGGCTTCTGAAGACTTTCAAAGAGTGCTGAAGGACAACCCCTTCCATGGAAAAACACTCTTTCAATTAGGCAAAACCTACCTGGCATTAGGTAAAAAGGAATTGGCCTGTGAATACCTTCGTTTTTCAGAAAGGCAGGGGGTCTATATCAGCCCCGGTGAATTAGCTTCAATTTGTGAGACCAATTAGAATTTTTTAGGTAGAAAAACCTCTGCCATCATGCACCGGGCACTCCCCCCTCCAAGAGTTTCAATAGTATCGATTTCGCTATGTAATATTTTACAGTATGATTCTATACGTCCTTTTTGTTCCTCGGTCAGGCATTTAAAAGCGGAGGTGGACATTACCAGGTAATTCTCATGGTTAGCGTTTTGCACCTGCAACATGTTCCCGGCAAAGTTGCTTACCTGGTCTTCTGTTATATCTATAACTTCTTTTCCACTTTCTGTTATGGCTTTAAGTGTTTTTTGCCGTTCTTCAGGATTATCAATGCTGTCTGAGCATATAATGGCAAAATGCTCTGCTATAGACATCATCACATTGGTGTGATAAATTGGCAATCGTTCACCGTCAACCGTTTGATTGGCATGAAAAACAATTGGTTTATAATCAAACCGGTTGCTAAAGTCCTCCACCGCTTCCTTATGCGTGCGATCAGAAATGGCTGCATAGGTAATTTTGTTTTGCCTGTCCAGAATCAGACTTCCTGTTCCCTCCAGGAAAACATCCTTTCGCTCCATTTCAGTCAGATCAACAACATTGTTCACTTCAAAGCCACGCTCAGAAAGCAAATCAATGATATCCATTCGTCTTTCATATCGCCTGTTTACGGCAAACATAGGATAAAGCACCACCCTGCCATCGTCATGGAATGATACCCAATTGTTTGGAAAAATTGAATCGGGACTTGAAGGCTGCAGCGTATCATTAACCACAATTACCTCTATACCAATACTCCGAAGCTTATGCACAAACTCATCAAATTCCTGCAGGGCCTTTGCCTGCTTTTCTTCTGCAGTAAGATCAGTGATTTTTTGCTGGTAATAGTTATTAACTGCTGTTTGCTCATTCATTCTAAAGGCAACCGGCCTTATCATCAGAATAGTAGAAGTAACCTGTGCTGTTTTTGCCATCGCTTTAATCTCTCACTAATGGAAGTGTTGAACACCTAAAAAGCCCTTCCATTTTAGCTACTTCATCGTATTCAACTTCCTCCACGGTAAATCCCATATCCTTCAGTATTCCGTTTAGTCGCTCAAACGAACTATCTGAGATGATTACTTCCGGGCTAATGGAAAATATATTTGAGTTCATATGATACATTTCCTCCCTGTCAATATGTACAAGGTTGTCCTCACCAAAATAGTCTACAATTTTTTGATAGTCACTTTCGTACTTGAAGCCACCCCTAAATACTATTGCCTTATTGTCACCAATTGGCTGAAATGTGCAATCCAGATGCAGTGCATTTTGCCTTGGGTCTTTATCAGATTTGGCCAGTTCAATGGCAATCACCTCCCTGTCAGGAAAATTCTGCTTTAAAAACTCTACACCTGCTTCATTGGTTCGGCTTACTTTATAGTTTTTAAAGTCTTCCTTTTTAGAATAACCAACAAAAATCACCTCATTCCAGGGCATTACATCCCCACCTTCCATGCGCACGTTGTCAGGTGACCACAGAATATTTTCCTCCGGTATCTGTGAAATAATATTGTCAAGAGCCTCTACCTCCTGCCTTCGCTCAATAATAATATTCGGAACGATGAATTTATTATCTATTACAAGGCCAATATCGCGTGCAAAAATCTGGTTTACGTCCTTTACATCCAATGGTCTGTAAACCTCTACGCCATGTTTTAAAAGCACGTTTTCAAGTGCTTTTACCTGGCTGGAGACTGCTTCCTGGGTTGGGAATGTACCCTTTCTGATATGTTCCTTGGACTTAGGATCGTAGGCCTCTTCAAGTGCCGGCTCCCCTCCAAAATCTTCTGCCAGCCCGAGCACAACTTTGCGCAAACGGGCCGTTTCATTTTTAATACTTGGTCGGATCACTACTCGGTTAGTTTGGGCTGCAAATCTAATCTTCTTCCCCAAAATTCAACCAATAAATTGTAGTTATTCCTGCTTAATTCTTTCGGCTCTTAACAGTTTGATAAAATTTGTTAATTTAACCCAAACATGATCAGATACGTTATATTTTTGAGGCTGATTTCAACTGCTATTGAATAACTCACTGGTCATAATACCCACCTTTAATGAAAAGGAGAATATAGCCGACATCATTGATGTTGTGTTATCATTAAGTCATCCTTTTGATATTTTGGTGGTAGATGACAACTCCCCGGATGGAACGGCCAATATTGTAAAATCTAAGATGCAACAAAGGCCGGAGCGTATTTTTATATTGGAACGCAACGGGAAATTAGGTCTTGGTACTGCCTACATTGCAGGATTTACATGGGGAATTGATAAAGGCTATGACTTCTTGTTTGAAATGGATGCCGACTTTTCGCATAATCCTGAAGACCTTATCAGACTATACCATGCATGTGCTCACGAAAACTATGACCTGGCTATTGGTTCGCGTTATGTAAAGGGGGTAAACGTTGTCAACTGGCCTATGTCGCGTGTGTTGATGTCGTATTTTGCAAGTATATATGTTCGCATTATTACGCGTATGCCAATTAAGGATACAACAGCCGGGTTCAAGTGCTTCACACGTGCGGTACTTGAAAGTATTGACCTCGATAAAATCCGTTTTATTGGTTATGCTTTTCAGATTGAAATGAAGTTCAAAACGTGGAAGCATGGTTTCAGCATCAAAGAAATCCCTATAATTTTCACGGACAGGACCAAGGGGACTTCCAAAATGTCGAAAGGTATTTTTAAAGAGGCAGTATTTGGCGTTATTAAAATGCGATTTGACAGTTTGTTCAAAAAGTACCCTCAAAAAAAAACTTCTGACAGAGTTGAGGTAGAACAAAAAGTAGCTTAGTCGAATTTAATGGCCTTGATGGGTTCTACCCTGGATACAAATAAGGTAGGAAGTATCAAAATAGCTGAGACCAATCCCATAACCAAAAGATTCAGTAGTATCAAAATCCAGAAGTTAAACTCTATGGGCACATAATCCATGTAGTAATTTGACGGGTCTAGCGATACAATTTTGAATTTCCATTGTAAAACGGCTAAGCCCAGCCCGAGCAAATTGCCAATAATAAGTCCCCGTACAATAAGCTGCATGCCATTATACACAAATATTTTACGAATAAGTCCATTTCTGGCTCCCAGCGCCTTTAAGGTTCCAATCATTGGTGTCCGTTCCAAAATAAGGATTAGAATTATGGAAATCATATTAAAGGAAGCCACAAACAGCACCATAAAAAGCAAAATATTTACATTGTTGTCGATAAGCGAAAGCCACTCAAACACCTGTAAAAAGCGGTGGCTTGTTTTCTGTACATAAAAATCATATCCATAGGTATCGTAAAGCCGCTGTTGAATCGCATCTACCTGATCAACTTCATCCACATATAATTCAAAACCACCGGCATAACCTTCCACCCAATCATTTAACCTTCGGACAAGGCCAATATCTCCCAACATGATTTTATTGTCGAGGTCTTCCATCCCTGTTTCATAAATGCCAACAATGGTGAGCTTGCGTGTGCGGGGAGGTTCCTGAAAGAAGTGCATGATTAATGAACTGCCGGGGCCCAGTTTTAAACGTTTCGACAGATAACTGCTAATTACGACCTCTGTGGAATAACCATCTGCTTTAAAATGCACAAATCGACCCTCTTTCAGGTACTGCTTAAATCCAATTGAATCAAACGTATTTCCAACACCTTTAAAAACAACCCCATCAACTTCTGCATCCGTTTGTAGCAATCCGGCCTTAAAAGCAAACGGTACAATATTCTTAATCCCATCCCTATTCAGGGTGTCCGGAAGCTTGAGTGGGTTTTCGTTATAGGCATTGGCGCTTACATATTTGGTAATCTGAATATGCCCGCTGAAATCGTAGATTTTGTTCTTAATTGTGTTTTTGAACCCCTGCATGATGGCAAATGCCAGTATCATCACGGCAAGGCCTATGCCAACGCTAAAAATGGCTACCTTGTGAATGGTAGATGAAAAAGTACCTGCTTTTGGCGTACTTATTCTCCTGGATATGAAATAAGGTAAATTCATATGTAATGCTTACGTACCAAAGTAGGGAATCCATATGGCTCAGGCAAGAAGAGGCGAATTTATACTACAACCCCTTTCGACAACCAATTATAAATTAGCTTTGCAGCCAATGAAGGAATTGAAAGATTTGCGAATTGTTTTTATGGGAACCCCCGAATTTGCTGTGGCCGCTCTGGAGGCATTAGTGAAGGAAGAATTAAATATTGTGGGTGTAATTACAGCGCCTGACAAACCCAAAGGCCGTGGCCGCCAATTAGCCGGATCACCCGTAAAAGAATTTGCAGTTAAGCACAATTTAAACGTGTTGCAGCCCACCAATCTTAAATCTGAAGAGTTTATACAGGAACTTAAAAACCTTGAAGCTGACCTGCAAATTGTGGTAGCGTTCCGGATGCTCCCGGAGATGGTGTGGAATATGCCTCCTATTGGCACCTTTAATTTGCATGCTTCTCTTTTACCCCAGTACCGGGGAGCAGCTCCTATCAACTGGGCCATTATTAATGGAGAAACTGAAACCGGGGTTACTACCTTTTTTCTGCAACACGAAATTGACACGGGCAATATTCTCTTACAGGAAAAAGAACCAATTTACGCGAATGATAACGTTGGCTCACTTTACGAACGGTTAATGCAAAAAGGAGCTGAACTTGTTGTAAAAACAGTAAGGCTGATACAATCAGAAAAAAAAGAACCGAAGCCACAGGCTGAGGTTTCGGATATGAAGTTTGCACCAAAGTTGTTCAAGGAAACTTGCGAGATCAACTGGGGGTGGTCAGCAACCACCATTCATAATTTTGTGCGCGGGTTAAGCCCTTATCCTGCTGCGTGGTCGGTGTTTAATGAGGTGCAGTTTAAGGTGTTTGAAACCGAGGTTGAACCGGACAAAAAAATGGAACCCGGCCAGCCAGAGTCAGACAATAAAACCTTTATTAGAATTGGTTGCGGAAAAGGTGCCGTACTAATCAAAGAGTTGCAAATGGAAGGAAAGAAAAGGATGTTTACGGAAGATTTTTTGAAAGGCAATAAATTAGTTAATTAAGCTACATGGAAATAGCAATGATAGCGGCTGTGGCCGAAAACGGAGTTATAGGAAAAGACAATGACCTGGCATGGAGCCTACCTGACGACATGAAATATTTCATGAATACCACCAAGGGACACTATATCGTCCTGGGAAGGAAAAATTATGACTCTTTGCCACCCAAATTCAGGCCACTCCCTAACCGAACCAATGTAGTAATAACACGTCAATCAGATTTACAGTTGGAAGGTGCTCATATTGTAAATACACTAGAAGAGGCTTTTGAATT
>JAGQYJ010000105.1 GCA_020436145.1 Cyclobacteriaceae bacterium
GAACTACTAAGGTCAAAGGAAGGAGTCATTGATACTATCCATACTTATACGCGATACCAAGACACCACTTTTTACGAATCAATAAATATATTAAGACTTGATTTATTAGGCGCGGGTTTATTAAAGAACGAAGATAACCCCTAATTCCTCCTACTCAACTCATCCCTAATCTTAGCTGCACGCTCATAGTCCTCTTTTTCAAGCGCTTTTTTGAGCATGGCATTCAGGCTCTCCGTTGAGTGGTCCTTCAACGATTTTTCTTTGGATGACCTTACCGGTTCTGCCTTGGGTTCTTTTTTAGGTTTGGAGGCTTCCTTTAAATCTACTTCTTCATCTTCTTCCGAGAGCACTACCCCTGCCTCATTCAGGATTTTCTCATACGTATAAATGGAGGACCCAAACCTTAGGCCAATAGCTATTGCATCTGACGGGCGTGAGTCTATTTCCACCGTTTTGCCTCCGCTTTTGCACACAATGCGGGCAAAGAACACGCCCTCCTTCAAATCGTAGATAATGATCTCTTCTACCGTAAACTCAAACTGGTGGGCAAACGATTTAAACAGATCATGCGTCATCGGCCGGTTGGGAATGATCTTTTCAATTTCGATGGCAATGGCCTGCGCTTCGAACATCCCAATAATAATGGGCAATCGTCTAACCCCGCCTTCTTCTCCCAACACCAATGCGAACGATCCGCTTTGCGACTGGCTGGACGATAGCCCTAGTATTTCTAACTTTATTTTATCCACAAAAATGGTTTTACTTGAGCGCTTTTATTGCTTCAGTTAATTTAGGAACAACTTCAAATGCATCTCCAACAATACCAAAATCTGCCGCTTTAAAAAACGGAGCCTCTTCATCTTTGTTAATTACAACTATATATTTTGAGGAGTTAACTCCGGCAAGATGTTGGATAGCACCTGATATTCCAATGGCAATATACAACGTAGGAGCCACTTTTATACCTGTCTGGCCAACATGTTCGCTGTGAGGCCTCCAATCCATGTCAGAAACAGGCTTACTGCAGCCTGTGGCTGCACCCAGTACCTTGGCAAGGTCTTCAACCATACCCCAGTTTTCAGGGCCTTTCAGTCCCCTGCCACCGGAAACAACAATATTTGCTTCAGGCAGTAACACATCCCCTGTGGCCTTTTCCTGGCCGGTAACTTTTATTTTATTGTCAGAACTTACGTTAACCGATGCTGATTCCACACTGGCAGTTCCGCAATCTTCTTTAATTTCAAGCACGTTTTTCCCTACAACAAGAATTTTCTTATCCTTTCTAACCTCCACCTGGGCAAACGCCTTTGAGGAAAAAATACTTGCCTTTACCGAAAATCCGTTGGAAGTATCAGGTAGCGATACCACATTGGATACCATGGCGGCATCCTGCTTAATGGCCACTCTGCCACCAATCATATCGGCTTTGGCCGATTGGGCCATTACCAACACGTTAGCACCGACACTTTTCATTACTTCCGATACAGCCTCGGCAGCATCACTGCTGGATGCAAAATTACCTGCTACGGTAAGCACCTTACCGGCTCCATTGGCTCCCAGGGTTGCCAGTTCTTCCTGGTCTGTATCCCCTAATGAAAGGGCTATAACCTCACCTCCCATTTGAGCAGCATAGCTTACTGCTTCACGTGAGGCCTTCTTAAGTTTTCCATCTAAACTTTCTACTACTACTAAAATTGCCATAATAAGAATCTCTTAAAAATGAATTATAAAACTTTGGCCTCGTTCTTCAACATATCCACCAATTGATCTACCGTTTGCGCCATTTTTACACCTGCTTTGGGTGCAGGTTGCTGGTATTTTACATAAGCCACCGACCCATCGGAAGCTACCGGTTCTACTACATTTAATGGCTTGGTTCGGGCGGTCATTATGCCACGCATATTAGGTATTTTCCATTCTGCAATTGGCTCCTGGCAACCGGCTACAAACGGCATCTCTACTTCCAGAAACTCTTTTCCTCCTTCAATTTCACGCGTCATTTTAGCATTATTTCCTTCAATATCCAGTTTCATAACCGGTGAAACAGAAGGCATTCCCAATAATTCGCCAACCATGGCATGCACCTGCCCCCCGTTATAATCAATAGATTCACGTCCCATCAATATCATATCGTATCCACCATCTTTGGCCGTATGAGCGATTTGCCTGGCCACAAAAAGTGCATCCGTTGGCTCGGCATTTACCCGAATGGCATCATCGGCCCCAATAGCCAAGGCCTTACGAATGGTGGGTTCTGTTTCAACTCCACCTACATTCAGCACAGTCACAGATGCTCCATTCGCTTCCTTTAATTCTACCGCCCTGGCAATAGCATAGTCGTCATAAGGACCAATTATGTACTGAACCCCATTCTTGTCAAATTTGGTATCGCCATCGGTAAAGGCAATCCTTGAAGTGGTATCCGGCACATGGGTAATACATACCAATATTTTCATGTGTTTATTCTTAGTGTTTGAATTTAATTTGTAGGGCGAAGTTAATTAATTTGCTTCGATTTTAAAGTTCATACTCATGAATAATGACCGCCTTTCCGTTCTTGAAAATTTTGTGAAAACTGACCCTGATGATCCGTTTAACTGGTATGCTTTAGGAATGGAATATAAACCGGAAAACATGGCTAAATCAATGGAATATTTTAATCACCTGCTCACCAGGTTTCCGGAGTACTTACCAACCTATTATCAAGCGGCTGAGCTTATGCTCGACCTGAATGAGAGAGATAAAGCCGAAAACATATTAAAAAAAGGAATTTTGCTGGCGCAAAAGCAAGCCAACCTTAACACACTACGCGAACTTCAAAACATGCTCAATAACCTGTATTTTGAAGAAGACTAAGATTTGCTGCTTAATCAATTTCACACTACCAATTGTCAATTGTTAATTCTATTTTTGACGATATGCAGAAGAACAAGTTGAATATACATTTAATTGCCATGGGTGGCAGCGTGATGCATGCGCTCGCCATTGCCCTCAAGAATCAGGGGCATTCTATTACCGGATCAGACGATCAGTTTTTTGATCCCGCCAAATCAGCTTTGGATAAAATTGGATTACTCCCTCCCGCTACGGGATGGCAACCAGATACAATAACAAACGATCTTGACTTGGTTATTTTGGGTATGCACGCACAAAAAGATAACCCGGAGCTTATAAAAGCACAGCAATTAAACATTCCCGTATATTCTTTTCCTGAATTTATTTATCAGCAATCCAAAAACAAACAGCGCATTGTGGTAGGTGGAAGCCATGGTAAAACCACCATTACTTCCATGATTATGCATGTGCTTAAGTACCATAACAAATCGTTCGATTATGTGGTTGGAGCTGATGTAAAGGGGTTTGATACACGCATACAGCTCTCCGATGCGCCTATGATCATTATTGAAGGTGATGAGTATTTATCTTCCCGAATAGATGAAACCCCTAAAATGTTGAGATATCAGCACCATATTGGCATTGTAAGTGGAATAGCCTGGGATCATATCAACGTGTTTAAAACAGAAAAGGAATATGTAGAGCAATTTGTGAAGTTTGCAAATGCTACGCCTAAAGCAGGCACTCTTGCTTATAACCAGGAGGATGCAACCGCTAATAAAATAGGTTCAGAAGAACGGGAAGATGTGGTTCGCTTGCCTTTCAAAGCATTACCCGCTAAAGTTAAAAATGGCACTACCTACCTGGAAACTACTGAAGGAGAAGTACCTGTTAAAGTGTTTGGTAAACATAATCTTGTAAACATGGCCGCTGCCAAAGAAGTTGTTGCCAGGTTTAGCATTAATGATAAAGAGTTTTACGAAGCCATAGCTTCATTTGAACTTCCTTCGATGCGCCTGCAAACCCTTGTTGAGAAAAACAGTTTAACGGTTTACAGAGACTATGCACATGCACCTTCCAAAGTAAAGGCAACCGTTGAAGCGGTTAAGGAACAAGCAAATAAAAGTAAGTTGACAGCTGTGCTTGAATTGCACACTTATAGTAGTTTGAATAAGTCTTTTCTACCCCACTACAAAGGTTCTCTTGATGGGGCAACTCAGGCAATCGTTTTCTTTGACCCTGAAGCCATAGCACTTAAAAAACTTGACATGATTACTGAATCAGATGTGTTGGATGCATTTGGCACCAGGAATATAAAAGTTGTCAATTCTGCCAGTGCTCTGGAAAACGAATTAAAAGCTATTGATACCACTAATTCAACCGTCTTGCTCATGAGTTCCGGTAACTTTGGTGGGCTCAATTTGAAATCACTTTTTGCTTAATTATGCCTTTAAAGCTTAAAAATCCCCTTGCCATTTTTGACCTGGAAACAACAGGTACCTCCATAGCCAACGACCGTATTATTGAGCTTTCATTTGTGAAACTAAGTGTGAGTGGCGAAAAGGAAGTGAAAACCATGCGTATTAACCCTGAAATGCCTATTCCGTATGAATCGAGTGTGGTGCATGGCATTTACGATGAGGATGTCAAGGATGCTCCAACCTTTAAATCAGTGGCTAAAAACCTTGGCAAATGGCTGGAAGGTTGTGACCTGGGGGGGTTCAATGCCATTAAGTTTGATGTGCCTGTTTTGGTGGAAGAGTTTTTACGTGCCGATGTAGATTTTGAGGTAACCAATAGAAGAATGATTGATGCGCAGCGTATTTTCCATATGATGGAGAAGCGTACGCTATCAGCTGCTTACCAGTTTTATTGTGGTAAAGAGCTGGTGGGTGCCCATGGTGCCGAAGCGGATACTCTTGCAACTTTGGAAGTACTTGAAGCACAGGTAGAGCGTTACGATGGCCAGGATGTTACGGATAACCTTGGAAATAAAATTGGCGTGATCTCCAACGATATGGATAAACTCCATGAGCTTACATTCAATAAACTGGTAGATCTGGCAGGAAGGCTGGGCTATAACAGCAAGGATGAAATTATTTTCAAATTTGGCAAGCATAAGGACAAGCTCGTAACCGAGGTTTTCAAACAAGAACCCTCCTACTACGACTGGATGATGAATGCCGAGTTTCCATTGGATACCAAACGAAAACTAACTGAGATACGGTTAAAGGAAATGAGAATGTAGTCACATTTCTTTCCCCAAGAAGTACTTATTTTTGAGCTATGAGTGATTTTTTAACCGACAGTTTCGGACGGCCACTTGAATACCTCCGCCTGGCAGTTACCGACAGATGTAATCTGCGGTGCTTCTATTGCATGCCTGCAGAGGGTATAGATTATGTGGACCGCAAAGACTTGCTCTCCTATGAAGATATGCTCAGGCTTACCAGAATTTTTGTGTCGCTCGGGGTTAACAAAATACGATTGACGGGGGGTGAGCCCTTTGTTCGAAAAAACTTCTACGGGTTCCTCAAACGCCTGACCAAAATTGATGGTCTTGACCAGATTGCGATTACCACCAATGGAGCAGTGGCCAGCAGGCATATCTCATTCCTGAAAGAGATTGGCATTACTTCCATTAACCTAAGCCTGGACACCCTAAACAAAGAACGCTATGAGCAAATAACCCGTAAAGATTTCTTTGATCAGGCGATGGAAACCTACCATGCAGTGTTGGCGGCCGGCATTAAACTGAGCGTGAATATGGTGGTTATGGAAGGTAAAAATATTGATGACATTGTACCTATGGCCATGCTGACCAAAGATGATAATGTGACCGTTCGGTTCATTGAAGAAATGCCCTTTAACGGATCGGGACTACGAGAAACTATCGGCTTTAACCATAAAAAAATCCTGGAAACTCTTCACGCAGGCCTTCCCACAATGAACCCTGTCGTATTTAAAGAGGGTACTACCGCCCAGGAGTACACCATTGAAGGGCATAAAGGGAAGATAGGCATTATTGCCGCCTACACGCGTACGTTCTGCAGCTCGTGTAATCGAATCCGGGTTACAGCTACAGGCGAAATGCGAAACTGCCTGTATGATCAGGGAGTGCTCAACCTCAAACGTTTGCTAACGGATGGTTCTTCCGATCAAATGATCTGCGAAGCTATAAAAGAGGGCTATAGCAAAAAACATAAAGATGGCCGAGAAGCAGAAGCGGCACGCCTTACTGTAGTTTCAGAATCTATGTCGAGTATTGGGGGATGACTACGAATATAGCTCTAATAAATCTTTACTCGTAACATCCCAATTCCATTTCTTTTGTGATGCAACAAATGCATTCTTACTCATTTTGTTAGCGAGATCATCATTTGTAAGGACGGTTATTAACTTCTCTGCTAAATCCACTGCATCATCTGCAATGTGTACCAACCCACAATTTTCAGTTTCAATAACATACTGCTGGGCCGGGCAATCGCTTACCACCTGAGGTTTGCCCATGGCCATGTATTGAAAGATTTTATTGGCATAGGTGGTGTCATGATGAGGGTTGCGCTTTATTGGAGAAATGCAGACGATTGACGCCTTAATATACGATGGAAATAACGAAACATCCTGCCATCCTTCAAATATCACGTGGCCTTCCAGGTCTAATTCTCTAACTAATTTATACAATACCACGTCTTCAGAATTCTTACCAACTAAAACCAACCTGGCTTCCGGTACTTCTTTCAGTACATAAGGCATAGCCTTAATAGCCGTATCGGTACCTCTGCGTAATCCAGTATCACCTACATATAAAATAACAGGGTGTTTAGAAAACCTTCCAACAATCCCATTATAAACAGGATATTCTAAAAAAATTTGCGGGTTAATGGTATTAGGAACAACTGTAATTTTACCCATCAGTTCAGGATATTTGCTTTCAAATTTTTCCTTTGCTTCCCAGGTTACTAAGATCACCTTATCAGCCATTTTCATTAATTCGACCTGCTTTCTTGCCCATTTTTCTGGAGAAATCAAGAATTTACCTGGCATTCTATTCAGGTGAGGATAAAACTTCATTATCTCAGGTCTATCTTCATGAAGATCAAGCGTAAGAGGTAATTGGAATTCCTTGTTGACTTCCAGTATTGCTTCAGCCAAAGGCATATCATGTACATGCAATGCATCTGGTTTTACCCAATTTATAAAATGCCTAAGTTTAGGTTTCACGAGGCTGGAAAAAAAGGGAAACGTATATACAAGCGCAGATAACTTGTAGAGTAAGTTACCTCCGTTATATCTGATCACACTTATTCCATTAACAACCTCCTTCCCATTTTTGAAAGGCTCATAGCTCAAAGAAAAAAGGAACACCTCATGCCCAGCTTTAATAAGACTTACTGCTTCATTTTCCACCCTTGAATCAGGAGGAAAATCTGTATCCAGAAACATGGCTATTCGCATAAAAGAATAGGTTGAATTAGGTAAAAGTTTTATGTTTGAGCCTTTATTTGCAGTTTATGTCCAACGATTCTTTGCTCAATCAGGCCACTAATATCTCACAATTTTTCTTCTTTATAAAAAGCAACATTGTAGCCCCTAAGGCCTTCAACTTTGCTTATTTTAAGTACCGGATATTACGACCCATTCTCAAGGGATATTATAAATTTTTTAACGTCTTTTATCCGGGCCGTCCATGGACTACTCCTGCATCTATCCTATTCTTTGAAAAAGCTTTGAACAAGGATATGATTGGCTTGGAATATGGTAGCGGAAGAAGCACGCTCTATTTTGCTCAAAAACTAAAAAAATTAGTGAGCATTGAGCACTACCAAGGCTGGCAGAATAAAGTTAAAAAAGAGCTGGAAGTCAAAGAAATAAACAATGTAGATTACTTTCTTATTTTAAAAGAAAATACCCCCGATGCCATCGAGGACATAGATACCGAACTTGATAAACTGGAAGGTTCGGAACCAAGAAACGACTTTGTTAATTATTATAACAAGGTAAATGAATATCCTGATGGCTATTTTGACTTTATACTTATTGATGGAAGGGCACGGGTAAAATGTGGGCTTAATGCGATGAAGAAAGTGAAATCAGGAGGCATATTTGTGTTGGATAATTCAGAACGTAAAAGGTATGCTCCTTTGCGTAATGCTTTAAAAGACTGGCCCCAGGTAAATACGACCACCGGCCTTACCAACACTACCATTTGGATAAAACCTTAATATGGGAATAATTATTCGACAGAGCGTAACGTCAACTATACTCACCTACCTTGGGGTAATTATTGGCTATGTCAATATCCTGATCCTGTTCCCCAAATATATGAGCCCCGAAGAGGTGGGACTCACGCGTACCATTCAGGATGCGGCCATGTTGCTGGTCCCTTTTGTGCAGTTAGGCATTAGCCAGTTAACAATTAAGTATTTCCCCAGGTATCATGGCAAATCTGCCTATAGCGAATTTGTTTCTTTGATTTTTGGCCTTTTTATTATTGCAGCTATTGTGTTTGCTATTGTTTTTCTATTGTTCAGAAATGAAATAGCAGGATATTTTGCAACCAACTCAGAGCTTGTTAACAGTTACCTTATTTACATTCTGGGATTGGCCATTCTGCTCTCCCTGCATCAGGTGCTTGTAGCTTATGCACAATCGTTGCACAACATTGTGCTGCCTAATCTTTTAAAAGAAGTGGTCTTAAGAGCGTTTACACTATTGGATATCGTATTGTTCGCTACGCGGATCATCAACTTTAACCAGTTCATCAATTTATTGATGCTGGCGTATGCCCTTAATTTCTCCATATTGCTGGTTTATCTATTACGACAAAAGGCAATCACATTTGCCTTCAAAATCAGGCAAATTCAATGGGGAATAATTAGAGAAATGCTCACCTATTCCCTATTTACTTTTTTAGGAGCAAGCGGTATTCTAATTATTGGAAAAGTGGACAGCCTTATGGTAACAGGAATGATGAACCTGGATGCCAATGCCATTTATACCACTGCATTTTACATAGCAGTGCTGATAGAGTTGCCCAAACGGGCTGTGGCTCAAATTGGTATGCCCATTGTATCTAAAGCTTTTAAAGAAAACAACCTAAAAGAGGTACAAACCATTTACTCCAAAAGCTCTATTAATAATCTCATTATAGGCTCTCTCCTTTTCATTGGCATCTGGATAAACCTGGATAATATTTTCTCCCTAATTCCTAATAAAGAAGTGTACTCGCTGGGTAAATATGTGGTGCTGATTGTAGGCGCAGGCAAACTTATTGATATGGTAG
>JAGQYJ010000106.1 GCA_020436145.1 Cyclobacteriaceae bacterium
CCTTTAAACAATTGCACATCTTTGATGGCATTGGCATTAAATGCACTAAAAAAACCAAAGAAATGATCCACTTTGTAAACCGTCATGCCATCCAGCAGAACCAGGTTTTGGTCAGGAGTGCCTCCCCGAACGTATAAACCGGAAGAACTTTCATTCGTGCCGCTTACACCAGGCAATAATTGCAGTGAGCGAAAAATATCTACCTCGCCCACACTTGGCAGGGTGGTAATTTGCTTGGTGGATAAACGAGCCTTGCTTACGCCTTCCTGCACATTGATGTAATTACTTGCATCCGCCTGAATTACCACTTCATTAAGAGACGTGGAAAGGGGGCTTAACATAATTATTTTTTTGCCCGAAACCTGATTATAGGCAATTTCTTTAATCTCATAGCCCACATAGCTAAACTGAATTAAAGAGGTGTCGGAAGGAATCCCATATAAGGTGAAAAATCCATCTAAATTAGTTGAAACCCCGGTCCCTTTCGATTTGATAACAATATTGGCATACGACAGCGGCTCACCTGACCCTTCTTCCACAACTTTACCACTCAATGTTAGCTGGGCACTAACCATGGTTGTTGTTAACATGCATACGAAAAAGAAAAACAAGCGCATTTGATAAAAATAAATAATTGCTGCCAAACAGTGTGGTTCCTGGAGTTTAGGTCTCAGATTTAACTTAAAAATAATGTTTCATTAGCCGTATATTTCAAGTTTTTTAAACCAAATGTAAGCTTAAAATATATGGGCATCACTTTACACTTTTTGGTTAAAATAATGATTAATTTCGTATACATTTACCATTCTGCCTATGACTAAATAAACCTATTTAGTGCCCGAAAATGTATCTATCTGTTTGGGAAACAAGAAATGATGCGAATACAGTAATTCATTTATAATTTATTCTCATTAATATCAAGATGAAAAAGACATTTTCAATTCTAATAGTACTATTTGTTTCGTTGACCATTGCTGGGTTCACTACTTCAGACAAACTACAGGGAAAAAAGGTTGTTGCAACTTATACCGAATTCACAGATAATGGTCAATTTATGTTTACAGATGCTAATAATAAACAACTTCTCTTCGATGAAGTGAGCGAAGACGTTGAGATTGATCTGTACGATGATGCCAACATTGGCAAAAAATTTACCATTACCTGGGAGGAAGAGGAAGTTGAAGTATATGATGAAGAAGGGGAACCTACAGGTGATATGCAAACCATAAGGCGGATAACCTCTTTAGAAGAAGCATAAGAAACCTAAAAACAAATGCCCTTGATTTCTCAAGGGCATTTTTGCTTAATCAATACAAAATGTATTAATAATCTTTATATGATTGATTTAGTTTAAGAGCCGTACATTTGATTTATGATGAATTATAAATCCTTGTACCTTTTAACTCTTGTGGTAACACTCTCATGCAGCGAGTCGAATAAAAATTCTGACTCGCAAAATAATGAGCACTCGCAAGTAATCTTGCTCGAGAACTTTAAATCCAAATTCGTAGACAACCGTAACGTGGAAGTGTTTCTTCCAACCGGCTATGATGCAAATTCAGATACTCCCTATAAAGTACTTTATATGCATGATGGTCAAAATGTGTTCAACCCAAAAACATCCTATACAGGAATAGATTGGGGAGTTGATGAAGCAGTAGACAGCCTAATCAAGATAGGGAAGATCAAAAAGACTATTGTAGTAGCTTCCTGGAATACCCCAAAACGATTTAATGAGTATATGCCCAAAGCTCCAGATGATATTACGGAGGAGCCAGAAATGAAAGAGAAACTTCTGGAAAACTCCGGCTATGATCAGCTTTATTCGGATGAATATCTGAGATTTTTGGTAGAAGAGCTTAAGCCTTATGTCGATTCAACATATAACACATCGACTAAACTTGTGGATACATCCATTATGGGTTCTTCTATGGGTGGGCTAATCTCATTATATGCTATTTGCAAATATCCAGATGTATTTGGGGCAGCCGGATGCATTTCTACCCACTGGCCTGTTCCTGTTTTAGGTGAAGCTTATATCAAAACCCTACCTGAAAGTTTACCCTCTCCAGAAAATCATAGAATTTACTTTGACCACGGCACAGAGACTTTGGATGCTCAGTATGAGCCCTTTCAAATCAAAGTAGATTCGATAATGGTAGCAAAAGGTTTTACAAAAGGTGAAAACTGGATAACAAAAACATTTGAAGGAGCAGAACATAACGAAAAGAGCTGGAAAGCCCGGATACATATTCCACTAGAGTTTCTGTTGAATTAGGCTTATATTAACTTAATTGCATATCTATTAACCATATAAATGAAAATTAATTTTAAGGATTGGGGTGGAAGAAATCTATTCAAAGAATTTATAGTGATTTTCATTTCCATTGTCCTGGCTTTTTTGTTTGATGATTTAAGAGAATCGATTAATGAACGAAGCCGGTACAAAGAAGCCTTGTTACTGTTTGCCTCTGACCTAACCGAAGGTATGTGGAGTATGAAGAGCAAATTGGATTCAATGCATTTAGAGGAACAGTCCTGGAGCGGTATAGATTTTAAGGAGATTAGTGAACTTGATTGGTTTGATAGCTTAATGGATAACAATGCTGTTAAATACTGGCATCTTAAGTATATGATTGATCAGCATTATATAGGTAATGGTTTGAAAAATATTTACTTAATATCACCACTTGCCGAAGAAATAAGGACGAAACACATTGAGCAAGCGAGCAGAGTATTTACACGAAAATATTTAAGAGCATACTTAACAGAAATGGCCTTTTTGAATAATGCCGCTAATCAAATTCATGTTGAAAGCGAAAGACTTAATCTGGAAATATCAAAAATCAATCTTTTCGATAACCAGATTAACTATGACTCCGAATTAATGCTTTCAAATGAGTTTAAGTGGTATTATAAAGAGCAATTAAGATTAACAAAAGCTGAATATTTGTTTAAGGATTACCTTGTAAACAATAAGTTCGTAAAGGTTGCAGATGGAGTAAAAAGCGAAATTGAGCGTTTACATTTGTTTGAGGCTGATAAGTACAGTTGTTATACTGTTAAACCATTAGTAGAACGCTATGAATGTCAGGAGGGAACCACTCCCGAAGCTCCTGTTCCAATGATTGATCTTATCAAAAAGGCAAGAAAAGACTATTACCATTCGCTGATCAAAAAATGACCCTTGCAGTCTTAGCTACTCGCTACTAATTCATTAATAAAACAAAAAGCCCCACGAAAATTTGTGAGGCTTTTGCAGAGAGTGAGGGATTCGAACCCCCGGTACCTTGCGGTACAATGGTTTTCAAGACCACCGCGATCGACCACTCCGCCAACTCTCTGTATATCCTTAACCGGAATGGGAGTGCAAATGTAGCCGTTCTATAATTTTTGGCAAATGAGAACCCTAAAAAAATTAATGTTCTTCCAGCATAGGATGGTTGCGCTTATCTTTCGTGAGCTGAACGGCATGGTGCACACTGGCATTAATCTCATAGCAAACCAGCAAAATAATGGACAGCAGCATAATCCACACCATAATAGCCAACATTACTCCAATAGAGCCGTACAGTTTGTTGTACGTACCAAACTTGGAGATGTAAAAAGAGAAAATATATGAAATACTTAGACAAAGTACAGTTGCTGAAACAGAACCATACGAGAAGAAGCTCCAGTTTTGGTGCACTTCTGACCCAAAATAAAAGAGCGAAGAAATGGCAATCAGGAATGCTATAAAAAGAACGATCAAACGTACAAATTTGGCCAGGTAAATTACATAACTGTCAATATCAAAAAATGCTATTTTCACGAGGTAATCGATAAGTAATTGCCCCCCCACCAACAGCAAAATAGCCAGCACAATTACAAACGCCATATTAAACGTGAGCCCTAAGGCTACCAGTCTTTTCTGAATATAGCTTCTCTTTTTTATGGTTTGGTATCGGCTATTAAAGGCAGTCATCAAACTCATCGTTCCGTTGGTAGAAAGAAACATAGAGAGAAAAGCACCCAACGTCAAAAGTCCTCCACGCGAATGACTGACAATATCCTCCACCGTAGACTCCACTGTTTCAAACATTCTGGGAGGCATAAGCGTACCAATAAATTCCATAATCGAAGCACTGGTAACGGAAGGGATAAAGTTATGAATGTAAGGAATTAGTGTAAAGAGGAAAATTATTCCCGGAAACACCGCCATCGTAAAACTGAATGCCACCGCATTGGCACGGTCAAGAATATCGTCTCGCTGCACCTTTTCGATAAACGTTTTTATAAGAAAGTAAAGAGAGATTTTATCACCTCTGAATCGGATGTTTTTAAGAAATAAAACTATCCGCTCAACAAGAGGATGTGTCCTTACAAATTCAGTGAGCCATTCTTTATTTAACTTCATAAAAGGGCTTCAATAAATGAATCATTGCTTCAGGGGCCCTCATAGGTCTTCCTGTTTCCATATTTACAAAGGCCAGTGTCGTACTCCCTTCATGTACCAGTGTTTCCTCCAGAAACAACTTGTATTCAAAGGTAATTCTTGAAGTTGGTAATGTAGGAATAATTATTTGCAAACGTATCAGATCATCATACCTGGCTGGTTTTATGTATTTCGAATGGCTTTCCAGCACAGGCATCATTATGCCCGACTCCTCCAATGAACGATACGACATTCCCAAACTACGAAGTGCCTCTACCCGACCCACCTCGTAGTAAGCAGCATAATTGCCATAATATACATACCCCATCTGGTCTGTTTCCGAATAGCGAACTCTAACTTCTGTTTCCGTAGAATACATGCCTATTGATTTTGCACCCTTGCCTGCCCATCTGCCTGACGAGCCTTTCTCATTTCAATGCTTAGTGCTTTCTGGTACTTTTTTGCATTGATATTATGCTGAGAAAGGCTTGAGGTAAAATTATGGTATCCTGAAAAATCTTCTTTAGCACACATATAAATATAGTTATGCTTTTGATAATTAAGAACCGCATCTATAGATTGGATACCTGGCATATTAATGGGGCCGGGAGGCAACCCTTTATGCTTATAGGTATTGTAGGGCGAATCTATTTCCTTATGCTCATTCAATACTCTTTTCAAAGTAAAATCTCCTGAAGCAAATACCAGGGTCGGATCCGCCTGCAGAGGTATTCCTCTCTTTAACCTGTTAATGTATAATCCGGCTATCACAGGAGCTTCGTCTTCCTTTACGCTTTCTGCCTGTACAATCGAAGCAAGTGTGCTTACTTCCTTAAGCGAAAGCCCTAAGGCTTTGGCCTTATCCAGTCGTTCCTGGTCCCAGAAATTATGGTATTCCTTGTTTATTCGCTTTAGCAACCCCTCGGCACTAATCGTATAATACACCTGGTAGGTGTTAGGGATAAACATTCCAATAATCGTTTCTTTGGTGAAGCCGTCAGGGTTTCTTTGCTCATAATTTTCGGCAGCCTCCAAAAACTGAGTTGGTGTCACGGCTATATTCCGTGTAATGGGTTCTGCAATATCTTGCAAAGTTCTTCCATAAGTAAAGGTTATATAGGTGGGTACCTGCGCTCCCGAACGTAACATCCGTATAGCCCCCACATTGGTCATATCAGGCTCAATTTCATAGATACCCGGCTTTACCGCCACTGTATAGTCCATAAGTTTTGCCAAAAAACTAAAAGAAACTACATCCTGAACCATGTCATATTTATACAATGTATCGCGTACTGAATCGAATGTGCCCCCTTCGGGAATTATGAAATAAGCTTTTTCCTTGCCCACCTGCAGGTTAGGAGCATATATAATCTGGTAGGCATAGAACGTAAATGAAGACAATAAAATAGAAGATAATACAAGTAATGCCCAAACAGTTTTTTTATTCCACATAGTTTGTTCTAATTAGATTTACGTTTGCAAAGTTGCAGATTAGAATGCCATTTTTATAATGATTTTGAACTTATGAAGGCGCAGTACCTCAAAACGCATCCTGAAAATCCTGAACAAAAGAAAATAAATAATGTTGTTCAGGTGCTTAAAAATGGCGGTATAATCATCTATCCTACCGATACCATCTATGGTATTGGCTGCGATCTTTTTAACCGAAAGGCTGTGAGCAAACTAGTCCAAATTCTAGGCATCCGTTCCAAAGACCTCAATCTTTCGTTCATTTGCGCTGATATCAGCCAGATTTCAGAGTACACACGCCAGCTGCCCAGTAACGTATTTAAGGTGCTTAGGAAAGCCCTTCCCGGGCCCTATACATTTATCCTTCCATCCAGCAGCAAGGTACCCAAGCTTCTTGATGTAAATAAATCTACCGTGGGTATCCGCGTGCCCGATAATAAAATACCCCTTTCTATAGTTGAAACACTTGGCAACCCAATTATCTCAGCCTCTATAAAAGACGAGGATAGCATAGTAGAATATACCACGGACCCAAGCCTTATTTATGAAAGGTTTTCACACAAGGTGGATATTGTTGTTGACGGGGGGCATGGAAGAAACACTGCTTCCACCATTTTGGACTGCACGGGTACTGACATCGAAGTGGTTCGTATGGGAGCAGGAGATTTATCCATTCTGTAAAATGGAAATCCTAATCGATCTTCATTATCTCCCCAGCACATTATATTTTTCGCTTCTTGCCAAAGCCGACAAGGTTAATATCGAAAAGCATGAAAACTTTGTAAAGCAAACCTATCGTAACAGAACACATATTCTTACAGCACAAGGCATTGATGTCCTTAGTGTCCCTCTTTTAGGTAGCCAAAAGAAAATCTCTGTTTCAGAAATTAAAATCGACCATAAACAAAAGTGGGTGAACAGGCATTGGAGGGCAATTCAATCCGCATATGGTAAAGCACCTTTCTTCATTCATTATGCTGAATTATTTGAGAATGAACTAAATGCCGGACACACCACTTTGTTCGAACTGAATTACAGGTTACTGACATTATGTCTCAAACTTTTACAACTTGATGTCCCTGTTGCGTTTTCCAAAACATATCAAAAAAAACCTGACAGCACTATAATCGACCTTAGATCTGCCGTACACCCCAAAAGGCCGTTTACGTTTTTGCCTAATCCGGTATTTATTCCATATCAACAGGTTTTTGGCAAACGTTTTGTTGAAGGGTTAGGCATTCTCGATTTACTTTTCTCTGAAGGGCCTAATTCAGAGACAATTATAAGGGGACAAATTAATTAGCTGAACGGGTTTTAATTTTAATCTGTTCTACCTTAAAAAGGGTTGTTAATTTGATAGAATCGTTTAGATTTACACTGGTATCTGAAATTTTATGGAAGCAAAATTTTCAAATAGAGTAAAAGAAGTTATTTCCCTAAGCAGGGAAGAAGCACTTCGACTGGGGCATGATTATATTGGTACCGAACACCTTTTGCTTGGTATGATCCGCGAAGGGGAAGGAGTGGCTATTGAGCTGCTTAGGAAATTGAGCGTGCCTGCCAGTGACTTACGAGATGCTATTGAAAAAGCAACGCATAGCACGGCTTCCACCGTAATGAAGAAAGCAAACAACATTCCGCTCACGCGTCAAAGTGAAAAGGTGTTGAAAATTACCTATCTGGAAGCTAAGATCTTTAAGAGTAATCTTATTGGAACCGAGCATTTATTGCTCTCTATTTTAAGAGATGAATCTAATTTAGGTTGTAAGATTTTGGAAAAATTTGATGTTACCTATGAAGTAGTGCGTGAGCTGCTTGAATACCAAACAGAGCAACCAATGGCCTCTTCCGAGACAGAAGATGATGATGAAGGTTCTTCCAAATTGTTTGGAAGCAGTGGTGGAGGTACAGGTAAGGAAGCTTCCGGGAAATCCGAAAAATCAAGAACTCCGGTATTAGACAACTTTGGCCGTGATTTAACCAAACTGGCTGAAGACAATAAAATGGACCCTATTGTGGGTCGTGAAAAAGAAATTGAAAGGGTTGCTCAAATTCTTTCCCGCAGGAAAAAGAACAACCCTATCCTTATTGGTGAACCCGGAGTGGGCAAAACTGCTATTGCCGAAGGGCTTGCCCTTCGTATCGTTCAAAAGAAGGTATCACGAATTCTTTACGGCAAGCGTGTAGTAACGTTAGACCTCGCTTCTTTGGTTGCAGGTACTAAATACCGTGGACAGTTTGAGGAACGGATGAAAGCCGTAATGAATGAGCTTGAGAAATCACCCGAAGTAATTCTTTTCATTGATGAATTGCATACCATCGTAGGAGCCGGTGGTGCTTCCGGTTCATTAGACGCCTCCAACATGTTTAAGCCGGCATTAGCCCGTGGTGAAATCCAATGCATTGGAGCAACTACACTGGACGAGTACCGTCAGTATATCGAAAAAGATGGAGCCCTGGCGAGACGTTTCCAAATGGTGATGGTGGATGCTACCACTCCCGAGGAAACCATCCAGATTCTTGAAAACATTAAGGAAAAATACGAAGATCACCACCATGTTACCTATAGCAAGGAAGCTATCGAAGCGTGCGTGAAACTTTCGGACAGATATATCAGTGACCGCTACCTGCCAGACAAAGCCATTGATGTAATGGATGAGGCTGGTGCCCGCGTTCATATCAACAATATTCATGTGCCCAAATCCATTGTTAAACTGGAAGAGGCTATTGAAGAGGTGAAGGAGCAAAAGAACCAGGTTGTGCGTAGTCAGAAATACGAAGAAGCTGCTCGCTTGCGTGACAACGAAAAACAGCTGAAGCAGCGGCTTGAAGAAGAGAAGGCAGCCTGGGAAGCTGAAACTGAAAAGAAGCGTTACGATGTTGACGAAGACAATATTGCGGATGTTATAGCTATGATGACAGGTGTTCCTGCCAAACGCATTGCCCAGAAAGAGAGTATCAAACTGCTCGGCATGGGTGATGATCTGAGTAAAAAGGTTATCGGTCAGGAAGATGCTATTAAGAAGCTGGTAAAATCCATTCAGCGTACGCGCGTTGGGCTAAAAGACCCAAGAAAACCTATAGGAACTTTTATTTTCCTTGGTCCTACAGGAGTTGGTAAAACAGAGCTGGCTAAAGTGCTGGCCACCAATCTTTTCGATAAGGAAGACAGCCTTGTACGGATTGATATG
>JAGQYJ010000107.1 GCA_020436145.1 Cyclobacteriaceae bacterium
GCCAGCAGGGAAACCTCTATTCTCTACAAAAGCAGGGAGATCATACAAGAGCACAAACTAAACATGAAACTCACGGACATTGAGTTTCAGGCCGATAATACAAAAGCAACATTTTACTATTCTGCAGAGGAACGGGTCGATTTCCGTCAGCTTATCAAATCATTGGCTTCTGAGTTTAAGATCCGTATTGAGATGAAGCAGATTAGCCTGCGTCAGGAGGCGGGAAGAATAGGCGGTATTGGTTCCTGCGGCCGAGAATTGTGTTGTTCTACCTGGCTGACAGATTTTAAAAGCGTATCTACAAGTGCAGCCCGGTATCAGAACCTTTCCCTGAATCCGAGTAAGCTTTCGGGCCAGTGTGGTAGGCTAAAATGTTGTCTGAACTACGAATTAGATACCTACCTTGAAGAACTGAAGGATATACCAAAACTTAAAGGACCTCTCAAAACAAAACACGGGGAAGCTAACCTTCAGAAAACAGATATTTTCAGAAAGATTATGTGGTTTGGTTTCGAAGGTGAAAATACATGGCACCCAATTACAACTGAAAGGGTACAGGAAATTCTTCAGTTAAATGAATCAGGTAAGTTGCCTGAAACCTTGCAGGTGGATAAAGATATGACCAAGCTGGTTGAGGCCCAGGCACTGACCAATGACCTGGAGCGCCTGGATAGAAAGTACAAGAAAAAGAAAAAAAGAAATAAAAGGAAGGGCCAGGATACCAGCCCTCAAAGCAATCAGGAGGCCTCCTCACCTGAAGCTAAATCTGACAACAAGCCTGGGAAAAACAGAAACCGAAGGTTCGGAAACCGAAAAAACAGGGGAGATAAATGAAGAAATTAATTTTTCTGCTTGTTCCTACCTTTCTTTTCATGTCGTGTGATCCCAGCCGGATAAGCGAAAAACATGCGGATATTGACACGTACTGGAGGGCTGATTCTCTTCAGAGTTTTGTGTTTGACATACCCAATGAAAACGAAGAATATAATCTGCTCTTTTATGTTCGTAATGGTGTCGATTTTCCTCATTCAAACTTGTACTTCAAGTATTTTTTAAAGGACAGTCTTGGGGCTACCCTGGAATCGGAACTGGTTAATTTTCAACTGTTTCATGCCAAAACAGGATACCCTCTTGGTAATGGTGTTGGAGACCTGTTTGAGCATGAGCATGAATTACTTACCAAATACCGTTTTCCATATGCGGGCAAGTACAAAGTCAGCTTTCAGCAGTACATGCGTTACGATTCTTTGCCTGAGATTTATTCTGTAGGCTACCGATTGGAAAAAACTATTGAGGAATAAGATGAAGGTTTAAAAAACGGGTGATGGATTCCTGGACTTCTTCTTTATTCTGCCACCATTCTCTTGAAAAGAAACCCGTAAATCTCCAATGGTTCTTACTCAACGTAAAGGGTGTGTATGCATGCAGGTCTTTTACTGAGGGATTCTGGAAATACAAGTCATCATCTGTAAACAAAAGTGCGCTGTAGCTTTTCCCTTGCTTAATCGTCATATCCGTAAAAGGCAACTCATTATTAAATGTAAACTCAGGGTAGGCGGTATTGGCCCATCCAGCCAATTGATGCTTCAAATACCAGGTGGCCCTTTCATGAATTGCCTTCCTGGGCTCAGATACGTACTTGCCATCAGATACAATTTTGGCAAACAAAAGATATTCTTTCAATAACCTTGGGCCACGGTTTTTCACATTCTCCACTTTCAGTTGATCAGGCCAGATGCTCGTTACCATAATAACACGCTCGCGTGCCCTGCTTACAGCCACATTCAATCGATTTTCTCCACCAACCTGATTCAGACTACCAAACTGCATCATCATTTTGCCTGCTTTGGTCGGGGCATATGCCGTACTAAATATGATGATATCCCTCTCATCGCCTTGTACATTTTCAATGTTCTTTACCATTAAGGTTCTCGGAACTTCAAATCCCTTTTGGCTCACCCCTTCATCAATCAAATCCAAAACCAGGTCCTGCTGTCGGGCATTAAAGGTGACAACACCAATACTTTTCTCCGGATACTCTTTTGAATAATACTTTATCAATTCAACAACTTTCTCCGCCTCTTCATAGTTTGAGTTATTTTCCCATACACCGTCCATTTTAATATATTCAATGGCAGGCGCAGGTTCGTTAATCATTTCCTTGTCGGGCAAAAGTTTAAGCTTGCTTTCATAGAAATGATTGTTGCTAAAGTCAATCAATTCAGGTTTTTTGCTTCGATAGTGTCCCATAAGCGAAACGTTCATCAAATACTGCTCACTTAAATCAAGCAGCGAGTCCACTTCAAGCGCTATCTCATCTTCATCTTCTTCCCACCGGGCCTGGTATAAGTCATTTGGTCGAAGTTGCTGGTTATCTCCTGCCACAACAAGTTGGTTCCCCCTGTACATAGCAGGTATTCCCTTTTCTGTAAAGCACTGCGATGCTTCATCAAATATGACAAGGTCAAACAGTTTTTCCATGGGGAAAACTGCCGATACTGCTTCAGGTGAGGCCATCCAGCATGGCACAAGGTCGAACAGTTCATTCGAGTGATTGGCAATCAGCTTTCGTAAAGGCCATATACGCCTTTGCTTTGTCACCTGATGCTTAATTTCCCGGTAGGTAACCATGTTATTTAACCGGTTGTACTCAATATTTTCATACACGCGTTCCCTGGCTCGCACCAGCAAAATTTCATTGCTGATCCTCAACTTCTCACGAATATTATTTTGAAGGTCTGCCTCCATTTGCCTGAACTTACGGGAAGAAACCGACCGTAACACAGGATATTTAGTTTCCATATGATCAATCCAATGCAAGCGAAGACTGTTTAATACTATCTTTTCAAATATTCCAGCTTCAAATTCATTTAGTACTTCAAGCACAGCATTAGAAACATCAATTTCAAACTGTGGCATAGACTCTCTTAAAGAGTCGAAATCACATAAATCATCAAAGTCCCGTTCCAGAGTAGTTCTAACCCTTAAAAGCCATTCATCATCTGAAGTAATCTTCCTAAGCTGGCTTTCATTGAAAAATACAGCCCACCTGTTCCATGCATCCGGTATGTGAGCAATTACTTTATACAGTGCTTCTATTTTCTCAGAAAGCTCATTATAGGTCAACTGCCCAATATTAAAATACTCTGTAAAATTTCTATACGAATAAAAAATGAGCTTTGCCTTAAAGGCTTCCTTAAGAGCATGATACCAGTTTTGCAAAGCGCCTTTGTTCAGTGGGCCTTCGTAAGGCCCTACCCACCCTTTTTCCTGCAATAAGGATAAATTATGACCCAGGTTTAGTCTATTATCCACCATTTGAATAAGTGTTTTTAACCCAGCCCTGTTGGTTTTAAGGTTGTTGACTAAAAGCGTAGCATTTACACGCTTCCTGTCTTTTGAGAACAACCTCCATTTTAAGTATTTAAAGAAATTCCTGCGTGCTTCAATGGCTACTTGCAACGAGGCCTGAAAAATGCCGATCTGGTCTGAGCTTAAGGAAGCTTCCACACCTACTTCTTTAAAACAGGCCATTACGTTGCGTTCGTGATCCGACAACCAGATATTGTCTGTCTCCTGAGTACGTACCTGCATAATTTGCTGAAAGAAATTGAACACCTCTTTGTTATGCAGCAGAGATAATAACTCCTTGGCACGTTCCTTTTTGCTAAGTATGCTAATACACTCTTCCAATTGAATAGGGTGGTTGACTACCACATTTGTCTGCTCTTCCACTACTTCTTTCACCCGTGGTATTTCATCCAAAAACTCCAGCATTCGCTTTAGAGAATTAATATCATACTGGGAGAAAGAGTTTCTTTCCAGCAGAGGATATTCTTCGCTCCTGAAGGTAAATGCATACTCTCCGTATCGTTGCATGCGAGAAAGGGGTTCCAGCATATCCGAAAAGTTGAAGTACTTATATTCCTGTTTAACGTTAACGGATGTTGCTTCTATTTGTGATGTCAGATATAGCTCTTTCACAGAAATACCGCATTCCGATTCATCAAACAAAGCGAAACGGAACTCTTCCATCTCTTCGGCCAGGTTATCAATTTGCCTTGCATATTGGTTAAAAAGGCGCTCCAGTTGCAGTACGTCCAGACTATTATTTTGTTGTTTGTACTCTTCAATGCGGTCTATTTGTCGAGCTATTTTTTCATAAAGTGATTTTCGATCGTTCCTGAAATCGTGCACCAGTCCCATAAACTGTTGCATGTCAAGTTCTTCAAATCGCTGATAAACCACATCAAGCGCAGCACGCTTTTGGCTGACTAAAAGCACACGTTGTCCCCGTGCTACAAAATCTGAAATAAGGTTGCATATAAGTTGGGATTTGCCGGTACCTGGCGGCCCCTGAATCACCATTGATTTACCTAATTTGGCTGCCTTGAGCGCATTTTCCTGATAGGCATCCATTTTTAAGGGTGTATAAGTAACTTCTTCTTTTACCTTATTCAGGTATTCATATTTAGAGGCTCCTTCATCTACACTATGTCTAGAAGCAAAAAACTCTTCCAAATCCGTAAAATTGGTCCGGTTGATAAGTACATCATAATCGGGTACCAGGTAGGAACCACTTTGCGGAAAAATACCCAAAACAGCTTCCGGAAACAGTTTAAGCTCTCCGTCTTTATGCTGTTCTTCAAACGACTGCTTATTGAACTCTTTAAAATTCTCTAACCTGTCAGCAAAATTATCGCTGTTAAAATTGAGCTCAACAGGGCTATCTTTAAAAAACTGATAGAGACTCGTTCTGAATACCAGGTGATCCGTGTCGAAATCATCCAGGTTCCTTTCCAGTATTTCCTCATCAATGGTCACCTGGTTATAGTACCCATAGGCAAGCAAAAACGATTTGTTTAATGTTACACTTACATCTTCGCGCTGATTTAGCGTCCACTTTTTCCCTTTGTTTTCCAATGTAACCGGAAAAAAAAGTAAAGGGGCATGAATATGTGTTCCATCTGAAAACTTTCCTCTCACATAGGGCCAGCCCACGTAAAGGTCCATAGAACCATGCTCTTCAAAAAGAAAATTAGTGATGCGATTAAGATGTATGAGGTCCCTGCTCACTTTATTCACATCTTCATCCCTGCTGTCGGCCATGGGGCACAGTGCAATTTGTTTCTTGCCCTCAATAAGTTTTTGAATAATATTAAACGAAGGCTCCTTTTGCAGAAAATCAAACCTGTGTAAGTCAATATATTGTCCTTTCAACAACCTCCGTAACAACAACGACTTGTTGTTGGAAGACAAATTCACCAATCTTTTCTGGTACGACTTAAGGACATCGTGCATTTTATAAAACTAAGGAAATTCAATTGTTCAGAAGGAAAGATACGGGGCTATTTTTTCCAACCACTCACTATTTATAGAATATACATTTAGCAGGGCTTCTGCATTGTTAAAATTGCCATGCTGGTCGCGATAGGCTATTATCAGCTTTGCCTGCTTCCAACTTAGGTATGGGTGGGCAGCTAATTGCTTTTCATCAACAGAGTTGATGGCTATTTGGCTTGGTTTGAAATCAGGGGAAATAAAAGCTGTTTGCAGTAATTCTTCAATTGTAGCCGAGTCTAAATTATACACTTCAGTTAACTGCCTGATATGTACAAAACCTCCGAGTTTATTACGGTAAGAAACAATTCTATTTGACAATACGCTACCAATTCCTTTAACTGTTTGTAACATAGCGGTATCTGCATGGTTTAGATCGAACCGGGGCAAAGGTTTGGAAGTTTTTTCGTTTTTCGTTTCTAGCTCTGCCTGTGCAGGCATTTCGCGCAAAGCTTCTTTTTCAAGCTTTACTTCTTCAATTCTTACATAAGGTGCTACTTGTGCGTATAATGTTTCAGGAAAACCATAGAGCGAGAGCAGATCGTCTGCCTTTCCAAACTTTCCACCTTTGTTGCGATATTTTATTAACCGCTCCGCCAGCCACTCCGGAAACCCCAGCTGAATAAGCTGCTCATTTGAAGCAGTGTTAGGATCGAATTCAAAATAGTTGATAGTGTTCTTAATACCTTCGCCTTTCCCGCTGTTCTCCATTACCACAAGTAGGCTATCCAAAATCCTGGCATCCGCTTCGTAATTCGTATAAGGATGTAACGTGGCTTTATTCACCACAAAAAGTACGGTTATACAAACCACTGCAGTAACTATTAACCAGGTAAACCCTGAGAATTCGCTGGAGCTTATCCCAAACAAAGAAGCAAAAAATTGCCTGATTTTAGTCATTGTAACAAGATTGTCATTCAAAATGAAAAAATCAACTAAACTGCACCATTTATTGGTTCATAAACACATCGAATTACTTTTGTGCGATGTTTTATAGATGGCTGCTCGCATTGCTTTTTTTGCCACAGGTGCTGCTTTCCCAAAGTACAGCTTCAGTTGAATTGTATAAAGAAAATCAACTATGGGGTCTTAAGACACCGACCAAACCAATTACACCTGCCTCCTATGATACCCTGGTCAGGATAGAAAACAGCACTTTTTATATTGCACGTAAACACAGGGTTGCCTATTCGGTTAATAATACAGGCGTTATATCAGAAAAAGGTAAAATCATTATCCCCCATGAGTACCTCACTGTTTCATACGTAAATGAGGCCTACCTTGTAAGCCAATGGATAAATGGCGAAACGCGATACGGGGTCTTATCTGCGTCCAATGAAGTTGTTCTTGCTACCCGGTTTAAGGCAATACAAAACCTTGAACATTTTTGGATTGCCCGGTCTCAATCCAATGAGCTAAAACTGTACGATCAAACGGGTTCCATCATATGTGGAGTTAATGCTGACAGCTTGACGATAGCGCACCCCTCTGGTTATTTCTATACACACAAAGATGGAAAACTAGGATTGCTGACAACATCAGGGAACGAGATTACCACTCCCAGTTATGCTCAAATTGATGCCATCGAAGGAAAATGGATGGCTGTTTCCTTTCCTGCATGGCAAATTATCCAGGACAATGATACCTCTTACTATTCTGCAGATTCCATAAGAATCTGGAATAATACCCTGATTAAAGGCTACAATAATCTATTTTATCTTGATAAGGACAACCAGCGACTCAGCAAGACTTACAATACTATTTTTCCATCATCTAACAACCTGGCAATTACTAAAGCCGGAAATGAGTTTGGAGCCATCTCCATAGCGGGCAATGAAATATTACCTAATCAGTTTCAGGATGTTTATATAGAAGATGGATACCTGTATGCCAAAAAGAACAGCTACTGGAGCCTTTACGATTCACTAGGGAATAAGAAGTCTGTATTCAATTATGATTCTATTGGGATATCCTCCGAAGGCCTCTTTCCGATTCAAAGAAAAGGCAAATGGGGGTTTATGGACCGCCAGGGGGTAGAAGTAATACATTGTATTTACGATTCCCCTGCTTCGTTTACGAATGGCAGGGCTATTATTCAGTATTTCAATCGGGAAGGAATTATTGACAACAATGGCGATTGGATTGTAAAACCCATTTATGATGAAATAATTGATTACTCCTTTGATTTTTACGTTGCCCGCCTGGGTGAACAATATTTTCAAAAAACCTACGAAGGAGAGATTATTTATTTCTCGCCAACTCCTGTACCTGTTTCGTACAGTTCGCAAACAGCAGAAACGGCTGAAGGTAATACTTTTGAAGATATTAAAGCAAACCCGGAGGAAAATAGCTGGAAGATCATCCATGTAAATGAAAAATATGGTTTTGAGGGAACAGATGGACTTCTTAAAATCACTTACAGATACGATAGCCTGTTACCTTTTACAGAAGGGCTCGCAGCATTTCGACTAAGGGGCAAATGGGGGTTTATCAACCGTTTCGAGCAGATTATAATACAGCCTAACTTTTCAGTAATTTTTTCCTTTAGTAATGGAGTGGCAGTAGTTGAACAAAACAACAAATACGGAGTAATTAACACTCAGGGGAAATTTGTATTGAAACCTCAATATGACAGTATTGAACCTGTAAATGGTAATTTTTGGTTGGTTACAGAAAACGGTAAAAAAGGGCTTTACGGATCTTCAGGCTCAATTGTATTACACCCATTTTTAGACAATATCCTTTACGTGGATGACAATCACATAATTGTGGTAAAAAATAAGATGTACGGTTTGGTAGATGGTAATGGCACAAGCATACTTCCCAGAACCTACGATTATATTGGATACGACCTGCAGGACAAGACACTTATTTTAAAAAAGGAGCCAGAAAAGAGGATAGAAATTAAGTAATTGTCCCTACCCTCAATAAAAGCGGATAGTTCACTTCTCTTGTTGCTACATTACCCCAACTATAACTGAGCTCTTCATAAATATCGTCCAAGGGGTCATAACCTCTTTGTTTAATGAAATGCTTAACAGCTGACCATGTTTTTAAGTAACCAACAAAGTGCTCAAAAGTCCAGCTAAATGTGTTCACAAATTGCGGTGTTTCAACCTCTTGAAAGGGAAATGGTATAGTTTGGTAGCTTTCTTCAATGTATTTCCGCTCTTTGTCCCAATAGGGACCAACGATACCGTTGTATAGCTTTTCCACTACATCATCTATTTCAGGCGATATGTATGCCTTGCCATAGCCAAGAACTACAAACAGCCCACTCCCTTTCAATGTTCTTTTTACTTCTGAATAAAACCTACCAAAATCGAACCAGTGAATGGCCTGAGCTACAACGATCAGATCGAAAGTCTTATCTGGATAGTTTGTTTTTTCGGCAGGTTGAAC
>JAGQYJ010000108.1 GCA_020436145.1 Cyclobacteriaceae bacterium
GGTAACAAGTTGTTGGTGACTGATATAAACCAGCTATTTAAGGTTGCCAATTGTTCATTGGTGCTTGGTCAGGATAGTGTCATTCATAAACCTATATTCAACCAATTGGTTCTGGTGGATACACACAAGCAGATTAGAGGATACTATTCAGGTAGCGAATTAGAAGATATGGACAGGCTGGATATTGAGCTGGATATTTTAAACAGAGAAGAAGATTCATTATGAATAAGGTCGTGATTTCCGTGCTAAGTATAGCTGTACCCCTGGTGGTAGCTTTACTTTTTTTTAACGTAAAAACCGAAGCTGAAGCTGCCTGGCTTCATCTATTGCCCGCTGTAAATGCAGGTTTAAATGGAACTACCAGTGTTGTGTTAATCGCAGCACTATATTTCATTAAAAATGGAAATGAAAAGAAACATCAGCAAATGATGAAGCTGGCTTTTGTACTGGGGGCATTATTCTTAGCTTCTTATGTTTTATATCATGCTACAGTTCCCACTACTATATTTGGCGATACCAACGGAGATGGTATACTGCAATCTTCTGAAAAGCTGGATGTTGGCACCTTAAGGTCTTTTTACCTTGGAATTTTGCTTTCACACATTTTACTGGCTGTGATTGCCCTGCCCATGATTCTTATGGCTTTTTACTACGGTTTGAATAATAAAAGGACACAACACAAAAAGCTAGTGAGGTTTGCCTTTCCTATATGGATGTACGTATCCGTTACTGGTGTGCTGGTGTATATATTAATTAGTCCTTATTATTAATTAATTTTGATTATGGTCAAATTAAAGACAACTTTAATTGCATTAGGGCTAACACTTTTTTTAGCAAGCTCCTCAATTGCGCAATGTGCCATGTGCCGGGCAACATTGGAAACCAATGTTAGCAATGGCTCTGAGGAACATATGGCCTCAACTTTAAACATAGGGATTTTGTATTTGTTTGCCGCTCCCTACGTTTTGGTTGGAATAGTCGGCTACATGTGGTACAGACAAAGCAGGAAGCCCGGCCAGGGATACCAATAAATTACTTGGTTAGCGTACTGTTTTACAGGTAGCAAGTACTAAATTTAGTATTTGGTTGAACCGTGAGAAAAAACAAACTACTTCTTTCTTCTGTTTTAATAATTGCTGCTTTATTAGCAATACGATGGTTGGTAAGCTATCAGTTTGCTTCCCCACAACTGAACGATCAATATGTTGGAAGCCTGATTGAAGATGAAGTATATAAACAGGAATATCAGATGGTTCCTGTTTTGGATAGCCTTTCATTACATGGTACCATTCAGGAAGATGGCTCCTTAAAAACCTCCTATCCTTATTTTATTTTTAAGCAAGGTGAGCTACAATATTGGTCCGATTTTCATTTTATCCCTTCGTATGAAGCCCTTGAAGGAACAGACAAATATAGTTTTCTCGAAAAACCGCAAGGCAAATTCATAGTAAGAAAATGGGTGGTTGTGCATCAGCAAACTACCTATGAGGTATATACCACTATTCCATTGTTTAGAAATTACCTCATCAATAATCTATTCATTCAATCTGGTATTAATGATAAAATCGGGACGCAAGGACAGATAAGTGTTGAAGCCCCGTCAGCTAAGGGCAATTTGGTGGTTGTTAATGAAGTGCCTGTATGTTCTGTTTCACTTGAAAAGGACTACCTGCCTGCTATTGTGGCTCCATTGCAATTGATTGATAGCTTACTCTTTCTTTTTGGTGTAGTGTTTTTTGTGACTATGTATAAGTTAATACTTGCAAAAAACAAATTATGGGAAATTCCACTTTTGCTGGTGGGTTGGACAGGATTCAAACTATTTCTCCCTCTTCTCAGCGGTGTAAATTCCATTTTCTCTGTTAACCTTTTCGATCCTCAGTACTATGCAGTCTCGTGGTTCGAACGCTCGTTCGGTGATTTGCTAATCAATTCAGCTTTTATTTTATTAATTGCCCTGCGATTTGTATCCTGGTTTAAAAGCAGAAAGTTAATGGGCTGGCTTTCTGGCGGTGAATCCAATGGTAGAAAAACAGCTTTTGGTATTGCTGTCTTATTTGCTTCGTTTTGGGTTCTTAACTATCTTTTTTTTCAACTCCGTTCGATATATCATAATTCTCAGGTATCCATTGACATAGTTAGTTCGTTGCAAATGGATTATCTGCGGTTCTTGACATTTTTGGTAGTAGTGGTTATAAATATTTCTACTTTCTTTTTTTATCATACGATTGTCCGGCATTTGATTAACGTGATTTCATCTATTAAAACATATGCCTTGAGTCTTATTGTTGCAGCAGTTCTTTATGTCGGGCTTTCTTTTATGGCGAATATGCCTTTAGCTAACTTACTTGTAATAAATGTGCTTTTGATTACAGGTTTGTGGGTATTCAAGCTTCCAAAATCGCTTAACACAGCCAACTATAGACGTTTTTTGTACATCATCATTTTTCTTGGGGTACTTTCTGTTCTATATGGGCAGTTGGTGTCAGATTTTGAGCAGCAAAGAAATGTGGCTAAAATAAACAGCACACTTGAAAAGAAACTTGCTGTTTCAGACCCGTTTGCAGAATTTTTGCTTTCATCTGCCCTGTCTGAGTTATCTTCAGATCCGTTTATTGTCAATAGAATGGCGAGCCCTTTCCTTTCTAAAACTGCGGTAGAATCAAAGGTAAAACAGGTGTTTCTGAATTCATACCTGAACAAATTTGAGCAATCTGTTATTTTATTTGATGCGAAGGGAAATCCTATCAATACCAGTTCGGTAAGGATTTCCCTTACGGAGTTGCTGAATGAAAAGGGCCAGGAACTAAAAGAAACAGACTACTCAGCCGTTTTCCTGCTCAGCAAACCTTTACCTGGTTTTACCAAACATTACATGGGATATGCCACCATTAAGCGATCGAATGGTATTGTTGGATATGTACTTATTGAATTGATGGAGAGACAATTCGGATCTCCAGGTGTTTACCCTGAGCTTCTTGTTGACAACAGGTTTCAGACTTCAAGTATGACAGACACTGAGTTAGCTTACTATCAGGATGGCCGGTTGTTAAATACAGTAAGCACCACGGAATACCCGGCTCATTTCGAACCAGGTCGGGAAAATGTATGGTATGAAAATGAAAGCCTTTTTGTAGCTATGAATGAAGGAAACAGGGCCATAATTGCGAGTGTTCCTTTTAACAGGAAGAGAATAGTGATATCCAATGCATCTTTTATCTGGGTATTGACTTTACTGCCGGTTGTTTTGCTATGGTTTAGCGCGTTTGCCATGCGAAGAGGAAGTTTTGCTACACTATCCTACACCGAAAGAATTCTTTGGTATCTGAACATGGCATTTATTATTCCATTACTGGTTGTTACAGCTATTACATTTCAACTTCTTACTGATTCATTTGAGCGGGAGGCTAACAGCACAAAACTTGCAACCGTTGGACGTATTGCGGATCAGCTAAATCCATATGTTTTAGCATACAGCCAAAATAATGATCAATTACCTGAGCTGGTAGAGCGGTTGAATACCCTTTCAGACAATACTCAGTCAGACTTTAATTTGTTTGATACGGATGGAAGCCTGATTGCAAGCTCACAACCCGGTGTTTTCAATAAGTACCTTCTGGCGCCCTACATAAATTCGGTAGCACTTAATTTTATTGGAAAGGAAGGCAAGGGCCACATGGTTTTGAAAGAGCATGTTGGGAATCTTTTCTATAACAATTCGTATGCTGCAGTAGTGGAAGAAGGTAGCGGTGAACTTCTGGGTATTGTTAGTATGCCTTTTTTCAGTTCAGATTCAAGCCTTCAGTCCAGCAAACTGGAAGCTTTCACAACAATTCTTAATGTTTTTGTTGTTGTGCTGTTTGTAACACTTATGGTTACCTATTTTGCGGGCAAATGGCTCACTAAACCATTAGTAATTATTCGTAATAAATTAAAATCGACCAGCTTTTCTCAGCAAACGGAGCCCATAAGTATCGAATGGTCAGATGAATTAGGAATGCTTATACGTGCATATAATCAAATGCTGGCTGATCTTGAGGAAAGTAAGGGGGCCTTGCAGCGATCTGAAAAAGAAAAAGCCTGGCGTGAGGCTGCGCAACAAGTAGCTCATGAAATTAAAAATCCGCTTACGCCCATGAAGCTTACACTTCAGAGGTTGTCCAATAAAATCCAGGGAAAGGATGTAAGTGTAGCAGATTTGTCAATACCATTGAAAAGTGTGCTCGATCAGGTGGAAACGCTTAATAGCATTGCCTCCTCCTTCAGTGAATTTGCCAAAATGCCTACTCCTGTTGTTGAAAGGGTAGAGGTGCACTCTATTATCCGAAAATCATCGGAACTGTTTGCAGGCGATCCGGGATTGGAATTAAAGTTACAACTGCATAAGGGTGAGGTATACAGTGAAGTGGACCCTAAACTATTATCGCGTATTTTGAATAACTTATTGCTTAATGCCAAACAATCAGGAAGAAAGGAACAGGTTAAGGTTGAGGTTAATTTGCAAACCAACATAGGTGATACACTTCTAATCATTATTAAAGATAACGGAGCAGGCATTGATCCTGCCATAGCCGATAAGGTATTTATCCCCAGGTTTACAACCAAGGAACAGGGTTCAGGAATTGGGCTGGCAATGACAAAGTACGGAGTTGAAAATATGGGAGGAAAAATATACTTTGAATCGACCATAGGAAAGGGAACAACATTTACACTTGAGTTACCAATAGTTGATTAATGCGATGGACAATTACAGGCTGGCTTATAATGCTCTTTGTGCAGGTATCTGCGCAGGAAAGCTCTGACCGATGCTTGTATTTCAAACATTCAACAGTTATTTCAGACAAACAAATAATTGTTCCATCTACTATTGATATCAAAGGACTGGATCCTTCCCGCATTCAAATAAATAAAGTAAGTATCAACGAATATTTTGTTCAGGTAGAAGGTCAAACTTCAGATAGTTTACAACTATGCTATTTGGTGCTCCCTCCTGTGTTTTCCCAGACCTATACAGGTGACTCTACCAGGTACTACGATTCTACTGCCTTTTTTACTTCTTCTGAAAATAAAAGTAAAGGTGGAAGTTATACTGAAAAAAGGCAGGAATTATTTGATATGGGGGACTTGAATCGCAGTGGCCAGATTAGCAGAGGAATATCTGTTGGCAATACACAAGGCCTTGCGGTCAACTCCAGTTTAAACCTGAACATGGAAGGTAGGCTATCGGATGATTTAAACATTCGGGCGACCATTACGGACCAGGATATACCTTACCAACCGGAAGGGAACACCCAGCAACTGCAGGATTTTGATAAAGTATTTGTTCAATTATACAACGATGATTTTTCAGTCATGGGGGGAGATGTGGTGCTTCAGAACGGTAACACACATTTTTTGAAATACAGAAGGAACGTTTTGGGTGGGCAAGTTGATTATTTAACCAAACATTCTAAAACTTCGATAGGTGCTTCGTCCGCTAAGGGCCAGTTTGCCTCAGAAACGGTAGAAATATATGAGGGAGTTTATGGTCCTTACAAAGTACCACCACCTGATGGACAGAGCTATGTAATTATCATTGCCAACTCTGAAAAGGTGTATATTGATGGTAAGCTCTTGATTAGAGGTTATAATAATGATTATACGATTGATTACAATCAGGCCGAAATTGAATTTACAAGCAATGTGGTAATCACAGCCTATTCGCGTGTACGCATTGATTATGAATATGCTGTTCAGAATTATTCCCGTTCTATTCTTACGGCCTCTCATACACAGAAATTGGGGAGCCTCGAATTGGGCATCAGCTATTATGAAGAAAAAGATAATAGGAATAACCCTCTTTTCAGAGAGTTGTCTGATAGCGATAAGCAGCTTTTAAGCGATGCAGGCGATAGCCTGGCACTGGCTGTAGTACCAGGTGAGTCACTTGCAGAATACGATGAGGGCAAGATTCAGTATATTAAGAAAGATACCCTTTGGAATGGAAATACGGAGCAAATCTTTGTTCGTACAACTCAACATGAGGCAGAAGTATACTCCGTTCAGTTTTCAAGCGTGGGTTCAGGAAAGGGGAGCTATGAGGTATCGGAATATCTTTCCAACGGAAGGGTATATGAATGGGTGGGCAATGGTAACGGAAGTTATGTTCCTTTCGTGCAGTTGGCTGCACCAGGTAAAAAGCAAATGATAGCTGTTAATGGCAATCTGCAATTTGGTAAATATACCAACCTGTACTTCGAATCTGCTTTTTCGCAAGATGACAAAAATATTTATTCTGACCTTGACTCAGATGACGACAATGGTGCTGCAGGCATACTAGGCATAAAAACAACCAAGCTCCCACTAAAGAACTCTGAGTACACTCTTTCTACCAAGCTGGAGTCAGAAATACTGAATAAAAACTTTATAGGTATTGATAGGTTCAGAAGAGTGGAATTTGACAGGGATTGGGGTCTGACCACAACACAAAATAATTACCTGGGACAAGAAGACCTGAACATTACGGGTGCTATTAGCTTTGATAAAAACGCTTATAACCAAATAGGCTACACTGGAAACTATCGAAAGAAAGTAGAGACAATTGAAGGGTTTCAGCATCAGTTGGACATAGCCAAAACCCTGGGGTTTATTCAGGTTTCGGCCAATGCCTTTTTTATGGACGGCAGCTTGCCTGTAGGCAATTCCACATGGAGAAAGTTGAATGGCGAAGGATACATTCGAGGGAAAATACAGCCAGGCTATCGTTATAAATTAGAGCATAATACCACTTTAAGTTCCGTTACAGATTCGATTATTGCTTCACAGAACTATTTTGAGGAGCACCAGTTTTTTATTCGAAGCAACTTTGCTTCAAAGACCAACTTTGAGGTAATCTATGGTCATAGATTTGATAAACTTCCACAGTCGGGAGAATTGAAAGAAGGAACAGAAGCCGAAACCATTACCGGAAAATTTAGTACACAGATCAATCAAAGCCATTCGATAAAACTTGTGCTTAATTACAGAAACCTTGTAAACAAGCTGCAACCCTCTCCAAACCTGCAAAGTGTGACAGGCAGAATTGATTGGTCGGGAGAAATAATACCCAATGTGCTTCGAAACGAATTGAATTACAGTATTGCCAATGCCAGGGTTCCTAAAAGGGAATATGTATTTGTTGAGGTTCCCACCGGAGAAGGTACGCATACCTGGCGAGATGATAATGAGGATGGTATAAAGGACCTTGACGAGTTTTATGAAGCATTTAATTATGATGAGAGGCGCTATATTAAAATCTATGTGCAGACCAATGAATATGTAGATGCCTACAACAGCAGGTTCAATTACCAGCTCAATATTAAATTTCCAAAATCATGGCAATCTGCTTCAGGCTTAAAAAAGATGATAGGCAGGATATCCAATACCACGGCATGGACAACCCAGTACAGCACTACTGAAGATGATCTTACAGCCCGCCTTTTACCGTTTATTACAAAAATTGATACTTCACAATTGTTGTCAGCACAGGAAAGTTTTAGGACCAACCTCTTTTTAAACCGAAACGACCCCCGATTTGGACTCACACTAGGATACCTGAATCGAACGAGAAAAACACTTTATGCCAATGGATTTGAAGGAAGGGTGGATGAAGAATATTCGTCAACCGTTAGGTGGAATGTCAAAAGGCAGTACCAGTTTACTATCAATGGGATTTGGGCCAACAGGTTCAACAGCTCAGATTATCTTGAGGGAAGAAACTATCAGATAACAGAGACTAAGGCCGGTCCTTCCATTGCCTGGCAGCCCAAACCAACCTTCAGAATCACTACCTCATATAACTATGTTTTGAGTGAACATGTAGGAGATGAAGCCTTTTCAGAAAAAGCCAATACCAATGAAATGATAGCTGAATTAAGAGCAGGGTCGGCAAGTAAATATATGTTAAATGCCCAGGTTAAGTATTCCAAAATTTACTTTGAAGGTGATGAGCAAACAGCAGTGGGTTACGAATTGCTGAAAGGGCTTAAACCCGGGGATAATATCTCCTGGTCACTCGGTTGGCAGCAGCGTTTGGTAAATGGGTTGCAGATACAGCTATATTACCAGGGAAGAAAACCTGAGGGAGTGGATACAATTCATTCCATGCGAGCCGGAATAAGTGCTTTATTTTAATCCAATTACTGCCGTAACTTCTTCAGCGACCGCATAAGCTTATTGGCAAATACAAAATCATTGAAGTCTTTGACTTCTGCATCAAGTACCTCATCGGCTGTCCCTTCCCACAATTTTTCCCCCTTGTATATAAACAGGATATAATCTCCAATTTCCATTACTGAGTTCATATCATGCGAAACCACAACGGTGGTAATGTCATACTCCTGCGTTATTTCCTTGATTAGATTATCAATAGTTATGGACGTTTGGGGATCAAGGCCAGAGTTGGGCTCATCGCAAAACAGGTACTTAGAATTGTTGACAATGGCCCTTGCTATACCTACTCTTTTCTTCATGCCTCCACTCAATTCTGAGGGCATTTTTTTATTGGTATTGCTAAGCCCAACCCTTTCCAGTACCAGGTTCACACGATCCAGCTTTTCGCCCATGGGTTGCTTGGTAAGTACATCCAGGGGAAAGCGTACGTTTTCTTCCACGGTTTTGGAATCAAACAATGCGGCTCCCTGAAAGAGCAT
>JAGQYJ010000010.1:0-7356 GCA_020436145.1 Cyclobacteriaceae bacterium
TGCAAAAGCTCCGACCCACCAATTAGTCAATAGTATTAAGATTGGGAAACCAAATACCCAGAAAAGAATAAACCCAGAATTAACAATCCAAAACCTTAAAAGGTAATGATCATAATCATTATTGTCATATTCAAAAAGGTATTTCATTATTATTCCTTTTGATCGTAACCAAATTAGGAAGTATTTATCTTTTTAACTAAAATACATTATCCTCTTGTCACTACAATAAGATACTAGAACTCAAGGAAATTTAGTATCAAGTTCGAGATCACTTTCTCTCTTATTCCACCCAATCTGCTACAAACAAATTGGTATCGTGGGTGCCTCCATTATTACGATTAGAGGAGAATATAATTTTTTTGCCATCAGGAGAGAACATGGGAAAAGCATCAAACACTTTATCATGAGATATTCGTTCCAGCCCGGTTCCATCTGTATTGATCATATATAAGTTGAACTCGAACCCATGGGTTCCCTGATGGTTGGAAGAAAAAATTACTTTTTTACCCGAAGGGTGGAAGAAAGGCGCCCAGTTGGCCTTACCCAGATTGGTCAGCTGGCGCAGGTCAGAGCCATCTGTATTGCATATGTATAATTCCATTTGTGTGGGAGCCACCAAGCCCTGAGAAAGTAGCTCGTTGTATTCTGCTTTTTCCTCCTGTGTTTTAGGTCGTGAAGAGCGGAAAATCAGCTGAGAACCATCCGGTGAAAAGAAAGCGCCACCATCATAACCTAGTTCATTGGTTATCTGTTTCACATCTGAACCATCAAGGTTCATGGTGTATAGTTCTAAATCTCCAGAGCGGTCAGATGTAAACACTATTTTATCACCTTTGGGCGAAACGGTTGCCTCCGCATCATAGCCTGGCTCATTGGTCAACTGCTTCAATATTTTACCGTTCAAATCCGCCACAAAAATGTCGTATGTGGAATATACCGGCCACAGGTATTTGCCTCCCGGTTTATGTTCCGGAACCGGAGGGCATGCTTCATCACCCAAATGAGTTGAGGCATATACAATAGTGGTATCACCCGGTAGGAAGTACGAACATGTGGTTCTTCCCATGCCTGTGCTTAGCATCTTGGGAGCATGCTCCCTCATATTGGAACTGTTGATATCAAAATAAAAGATCTGGTCGCATTGTACTCCCCACGCAGAGTTGTTTGACTGAAACACTGCCTTTGAGTTGTCAAAACTCCAGTAAGCTTCTGCATTATCGGCACCAAACGTAAGCTGGCGCATATTTTTAAAATGTGTTTCCTCAGGGTAAATTAAGCTATCAGCGCTGTTTGTATTTGCTTCTGAATATTCATGATCGTGGTGTGCTTCTTTAGAACCGCCACCTGAACAGGCAACTATGAAAATTCCAAAAACTAAAGCCCATACGATTCTAACCGTTTTTATTGAATGGTGCATTTTACGTAAAAATTAGATTAACAAAATGTGATGCAAAGAAAGGGAAAAACTACTGTTTCACCACAGTAAATTCTACTCTTCTGTTAAGCCTTCTTGTTTCCTCAAAACTATTGGAAGCAATTGGTTTGGAACCACCATATCCTTTACCCGATAAACGAGAAGAATCAATGCCTTTTTCCACAAAATATTTGATAACAGCATCAACACGATTCTGGCTCAGTTCTTTATTCAACCTGGCATTACCAACATTGTCGGTATGTCCGCCAAGCTCAATTTCCATAGTTGGATTATCTACCATCATTTGAACAATCAAGTCCAATTGCTCATACGATTCTTCCATAAATTCAGTGGTACTTCTCTTAAATAATACCTGATCAAGTTTAACCGTAGTACCCAGTTCAATGGGCTGCAATGCCACATCATGCTCCAGTTTCTTTAACTCATTGGTTTGAATATCAAGTTTTTCGCTGTGACTAATATATCCATCAGCTTCCACAATTAATGTATAGGTATTTGCAGAAGGAAGGTCAAATGAAAAAGCGGTTGCATCTGCCTGAGAATTACGATACCCTTCACCATTAATGCGAATGGAAGCAGCAACCGGTCCTCCTGTCTTGATATCCGTAATAGAACCAACCACCTCAACATAGTAATCCGGACGGCTCTCTACTTCTACCAGCTGAGCTGTGGTATCCTTGGGAACCTCAATTTCATACCCAATAACTTCTGCCATATCCTTTATAGGATAATCCTTAAAACGGATGTCGCCATAGCCATCGCTGTTTTTGGTACTGGTGTACATAGCCAGACGCTCAGCAGGAAGGTATTGAAAGTACATTTCAGAACCTTCCGAGTTAATATCGCCCATATTAACCGGCTTTGACCAATTGGTCCATGAGTCATCCAAACGCTTGGATGAAAATATATCCATACTACCCTTTCCTCCATGACCATTGGAAGAAAAATAAAGCGTTTTGTTATCGGCAGCCAGGTAAGGTGTAACTTCCTGGTACATTGTATTGATCTGATCTCCGAGGTTTTTAGGTTCAGACCATGCCTTGAGTTCAGGAATCCAAAAACTAACATAAATATCTTCTGCACCCCTTGTTTTAAACGATTCCAATGAGAGGAGCATTATTTTTTTATCTTCCGAAATGGAAATGCTGTGATCGTCAGAAAGGTTATAGAAATATCTGACTATGGTAGTTTCGGGCAATGTCCAGGAAGCTGGAGGCTGAATAGGCCAGGAGATGGAAACTCCTCTTGATTTTGGCGCCTTACCATCTGCCTCATAAATATTGTAAAGGTACATCTGCCCCTCCACCCCAAAGCCAATTACCCCATTATGATACGGGTTATTTAAAAGAAAACCAATGTTTTTAGGATTGCTCCAACCAGATGCTGAATCGTACGTACTGAACCATATATCTCCCCTGTCCAGCTTACGACCTACATTATCTGCATGATGCGCCCGTATAAAATACAATGTTGAGCCATCCGGACTCAATACAGGGTTCTGTTCATCAGCATAAGAATTGAATACCGATTCCTTACCTATAAGAGAGTGTTGACCTTTTGCAGCAACAAAGGCAAATAAACATATGACAAAAAATGTGCTCGCTTTCATTTCTTAACGAATCAGGTAGTCAAAAACCAGACCAATTAATAAAAACAATGATACGGAATATTAAGAATTATTTGCTTACAAATTTATTCCCAATTGCATAAAAGCGCCAAGGTAACAAAGCATCCTCACCCGCATAATCTACCCCAATTCTTTCAGAAACACCTATTTCAAAGGTGTAATTTGCCAAAGGTTCTTCTACCCATACCTTATTCTCCATTAATGATAGCCTATTCATAGATTTATCAATTCCGAGTGCTTTTGTCAAACGTGCAGGGCCTCCAGTGAGGTCCTGCGAGCATTTGTTAATACCTCTCCGAAGCATCATATCCTCCACACCATGAACAGGTTCGATAGCCCGGATAAGCACTGCATCGGCAAAACCCTCTTTGTGTGTAACGATGTTGAATAAATAATGCATTCCATACACGAAATAAACATAGGCTACTCCTCCCTGCTCATACATTACTGAAGTTCTTGGTGTCCTTTTGTTTGGAAATGCATGGCAGGCACGGTCGGTACGCCCGTTGTATGCTTCTGTTTCTACAATTATCCCCCCTGTCAAAACACCTTCAATTGAGGTAAATAACCTGCAACCTATCAGGCTTTTGGCAACCTGAACCACATCATCATTGACATAAAATGACTGAGGAAGTTTACAAGACATGATACAATTTACTTATAGGATGGCAGGATACCACCATCCTGTAAATAAACGTTTTTATTTTTCACTTTGATACTTTTCAGTATAACGCTTATACAAAGCCTGTTGTTCATTATCAAGAACTATCTGCTTACCATCAATAAACGCATAGCTTAGATTATTCGACATCATATCCAGGGCATCTCCTTTTGATACAAATAAAGTAGCTCGCTTACCTTCTTCAATAGAACCTGCTTCACCGTCTATACCAAGCGCTTTAGCAGCATTTAGTGTTATTAGCTGAAGAGCTTCCTCTTTCGATAATCCATAGGCGGCTGCGCTTCCAGCGTAGAAAGGCAAGTTACGTGCATTGGCTAACATACCATCATGCGACAAAGCAACTGTTACTCCTGCCTTAGTAAGCAAATACGGCATCTTAAACGGCAAGTACACATCAATATCTGCATTGTCAGGAAGTTGATGTGTTGGAGGCAAAATCACTGATATTTTATGTTCAGCGAGAAATGAAGCAGCATCCAATGCTACATCTCCGGCTAAAATCACAATTTTTTCAACCTCATGGTCTTCGGCAAAACGAACCGACTCCACAATTTCCTTAGCTCCACCTGCATGTATAAATAGGATTTTATCACCGGTAAAAAGACCACCCATAGCCTCTAGTTTGAGGTTCCGTTCCTTGTCAACAAGCCTGGAGTACGAACGTGCATCCTGGAAAAAGGCATCGAGTTCCTGCACCTGACTGCCGTATTCTTTATTAGGTTCCCGCTTGTAAGTAAAAGTTTCAAAATCGAACTGACGGGAAATTCTATGTGGCCAGTTCATATGAATGCCAATATCTGCTTTCAAGGCCGCATCTTCCCAGTTCCATCCTTCAAGGTTCATAACAGAGGAAGTTCCGGATATGCGGCCTCCTACAGGGGTTGATTCGACAATTAACACACCATTATACCGTAAGGTCGGAGATATTTTACTATCCGTATTAAAGGCTATAAGCGAACGTACATTTGGCTTTAACTCTCCCACTTCATTCTGATCATCCATAGCGTCAATAGCTGCTACTTCTCTGAGGCCAATCTGGCTATCAGGTAATATAAAACCAGGATATATATGCTGCCCTGATACATCAATTACTTTGTAACCTGCCACATCAATTCTCACCCTTCTGGCATCTACCACTAATGTCAGTCTTCCATTATCAAACCCAATCAGGGCATTTTCTATTACTTCCCCATTACCAATATGGGCAGTACCTCCTTTCAGCAAAATTGCCTCATTTTGAGGCTGGGCAGGTTGTGGTGTTTGCGCAAAACCATAGGTGCCAATCAATAAACCCGTTAGTATATGTAATAATATTTTTTTCATAGTCTTAGTAGTTCAAGGAATTTATATCAACTGTTAAGTCATCGCAATGGAAAGTTTCTTTCTTCTTGCCCACCGGCTTTTGGGTCGCACCTCCATCTTTCTTTACAGCTTTCATTTTCTGGATGAGTCGCGCTCGCTCCTTCTCAATCCATTGGTTCATTTCAGCATCCTTTTGCTTGTCGTAATAAATGGTACCGTCCACAATGGTGGTTTCACACTGAGCGTAAACAGACAATGGATTATCAGACCATATTACTACATCTGCATCTTTGCCTTCTTTTAAACTTCCCATATGGTCATCAAGATGTAGCAATTTGGCTGGGTTTAGTGTTACCATTTTCCATGCTTCTTCCTGGCTCATACCGCCATATTTAACCGATTTAGCGGCTTCCTGATTGAGCCTACGGCCCATTTCAGAGTCATCTGAATTAATGGCTACCGTAAGTCCTGCATCATGCATTATTGCAGCATTGTAAGGAATGGCATAGCGTACTTCCCATTTATATGCCCACCAATCGGAGAAAGTGGAAGCTCCGACTCCATGCTCCTTCATTTTATCAGCCACCTTGTAACCCTCGAGAATGTGGGTAAATGTGTTTACACGAAAATTGAATTGTTCCGCTACATTCATCAGCATATTTATCTCAGATTGCACATAGGAATGGCATGTAATAAACAATTTACGGTTGATGATATCAGACATGGCATCCATCGCAAGATCTCTTCTTGGAGGTATAGCTGCTGCCTTTGCCTTTTTAGAGAGCCCATTGTACGCATCCCATTTCTTTTGATACTCTACAGCACTGGAAAAGGCATCCATATACACTTGTTCGACACCCATACGTGTTTGAGGGTACCTTATTGAATTTGGGTTATAAGTGCGTTTTACATTTTCTCCCAAAGCAAACTTAATAAACCGGTCGGCCCCCTGGATTTTCATACCTTCAGGACTTGCTCCCCATCTTAACTTAATTGGGGCAGATTGGCCCCCAATTGGGTTGGCAGACCCATGAAGAATCTGAACAGCTGTAACGCCACCTGAAAGTGAAGTATATATATGCTCATCTGTAGGATCAATCACATCTCCAATTCGAACCATACTTGAATTTGTAGCCAAATCGTTAATAGAGGTAGCAGCTATATGAGAGTGTTCATCTATAATGCCGGAAGTAACATGCTTACCCTGCGCATCAATAACACGAGCCCCGGAAGCCGAAAGATTCTTTCCTATTTGAGCTATTTTACCATCCTTCAGTAAAATATCTGTTTGCTCCACTATTCCATTTTCTTCGTTTGTCCAAAGCATACCATTCTTAATTAAAATAGTTTCTTGCTGAGGTACCTGCAAATTTCCATGCACTACAAAAGGATAAATAACCTGTCCCAATTGTGGTATTTCCTCCTCATTTTCAGCTTTTTCCTTCTTTTCTTCTTTTTCCAAATCGCTCGTTTTAACGGCCGACCAGTTTACCCATGCACCATCTATCAATTGGCCTTTGCCTGCCCAGCCTTCTTTTTCCCTCCAGCCTGACAATCGCACTAAGCCATCTTTATCCTTAGGGGTAAAGGAAACCTCTATCAGCTCATCTTTAAATTTTGTGCTTAAACTAAGAGAGGTAGTATCATTAATAATGATCTTAGCCGACTGACTTCCCAGCTCTCCTATAATCTCCATTTTATAAGTTTCTGAACCTATCTTTAAATCATATTTACCCGCATAGTCTTCACTTTTCAATGGCTTGAATTCATAACGATGACCCTGTACCCAATTTTCAAGAATGGAAGATTTCTCTTCAAAAATAGGCTTTGAAGTGATTATGAAATTAGCGATCTTACCTTTGCTCAGGCTACCCAGCCTATCGCTTTCCTTTACCATTGCAGCAGGTGTATAAGTAATAGCTTTTAATGCTTCCTGTTCTGAAAGACCATTTTCAATAGCTTTTCGGATATTGGGTAGAAAATCGTTTTCAGATTTAAGACCTGCCGCTGTAAATGCAAATGTTATTCCATTCTTTTCCAAAACAGAAGCATTGGTTGGCGCCAGCTCCCAGTGTTTCATGTCTTCCAATGAAACTTCCTTGGCATCCAGGGGATCATCCACATCATAGGCATCAGGATAATTGACCGGGATAATTAATTGCGCATTGGTTGCTTTTACCTCACCAATTCGCTGATACTCATCTCCTCCTCCCTTTATAATATATTGAACACCAAACTCATCCCCCAACTTATCTGCACGAAGAATTTCCATCCATCCTTTGGTATCAAACACCTGAGGAAGTGATTGTG
>JAGQYJ010000010.1:7452-39006 GCA_020436145.1 Cyclobacteriaceae bacterium
TGGTGGAAATAGGATAAAGTTGGTTTGAAGTGCCCTTGGTAAAAGAATAATTGGCAGAAGCATGAGCGTTAAGCAATACCTCATTATCAGATGAAGCATCCAGAGTTACCAGGGCAGAAGTGCCTCTTGCCAACCCATCAGGATGAAAAGTTACTACAGCGCCAAATCCAAGTTTGCGAAGTGACTCGGCACTTTTAGCATCAATTGAGAAATTATCGGCTGCACTATATTCTGATTTAATGGCTTCATTGCTATTATATGCCCCCTTTGTTTTTGACTGAATCTGCTCACGGCTGCCAAAAACGTCTCCCCCTCTGTCACGCTTAATTTCCGGGATTCCATAAGTGCTGTAGGGGTCAATAATTGAAGGATACACATAATTACCATTAAGGTCAATGGTGGTGTAACCAGAAGGTATAGATATGCCGGAACCAACATTCTCAATCTTTCCATTCCTTACTAAAATGGTCGCATTTTCAATGGTTGTTTGGTAATCAACAACCACGGTTGCATTTGTTAAGGCATAAGCACCTTCCCGCTTGTCGCGAACATCATTTCTAGGGAATGTTTCCTGCGCCCTGCACAAAACAGATGTTGCAACAAGTAAAAAACTTATACGTATAAATTCTTTCATATTGTTAAGGTTAATCTCAAATGGAAATATAGCAATTTACACCCTATGTAAAGGAATCATGAGGTTAATTATGCCAACGGTCAATAAATTTCTTAGCAATGGTTTGAAAGCTGTAATCAAGAAAGAATTTCAGAAGTGCCCTTTTCTGTGTAAACCTGATAGACAAAGGGCCTCTGACCAAATTTTTTCATATATGCCTTCTCAACTTGCAACGTAAAATCTTCTATTCTTGACATCTGAACCAGGTTAATGCTACAGCCCCCAAAGCCCCCACCCATCATCCTGGCTCCTAATACATCTTCTCTTTCCCTTGTAAAATCAACTAAAAAATCTAACTCTTCACAACTTACTTCAAATTCATGCTGCAGCCCCTGATGGGTTTCATAGAGCAACCTACCCAATTCTTTCAGGTCCTGTTTACCCATAGCCTCAGCCGCCTTACTTACTCGCGAAATTTCATTGATTATGTAATGGCAACGTTTAAACACCCCGGGGTTTAAATCCGATTTCACACTTTCTAACTGTGTGATGCTGGCATCTCGCAATGATTTAACAGCCGGATATCTGCTGTTTAAAAAGGCTACCCCTTCTTCACATTCTGCCCTACGTACATTGTATTCCGAGGATGCCAGCGAGTGCTTCACCATGGAATCGACCAAGACAAACTGGTATCCTTCCAAATCAAGAGAATACATTTCATATGTTAAATCTCTGCAATCAAGCTTTATGGCTTTGTTTTTCTCAGCAAAAACGCTTGCAAACTGATCCATAATTCCACAATTGACACCCACAAATTGATTCTCTGCCCTTTGAGCCATTAAAGCCATATCCAACTTGCCAAGACTTAAGGAAAACAGCTGATCTATTCCAAACAAGGTGGCACATTCCAAAGCTGCAGAGGAAGACATTCCTGCACCGATGGGAATATCACCTCCAAACACGCAGTCAAAACCACCTATGCGGTGGCCAGACTTCAGTAGTTGATCCACGATGCCAATAATATACTTAGCCCATTCTTCCTTTACGGACAGGTACTCACTAAAAGTAAAAGTTACTTCTTCATCCTGATCAAGTGAATAGACATTACATGTATCTGTACTGTTGGCACCAAGAACCATTACAATTTCCTTATCGATCCCAGCTGGCAACACAAAACCTTCATTATAATCAGTATGCTCACCAATAATGTTAATCCTTCCCGGTGATCTGAACACTCTGGGAGAAGATGACTTGTACTTTGATTTAAATAAGTCTAAAAGTTTGAGATGATCCATTACCAAAAAATCGCATACAGTGCAGCCAGTATCAAAATTATCCCCATAGCTAAGGCATTAAATATTGGCTCTGTATGGAACACTTTTGCCTGGAATTTAATTGCCTTGGGTGATTCCGTTTTCCTGGCTGTCATAGAAATTCCTACAATCAATAAGGAAAGAAGAATGAATACCAACCCCATTTGATCAAGGAAAGGCATGGAAGGAAAAATTAAGTCAACAGCTATACTAAACGGTACAGAAGCGATTGCCGTCCAGAGAGCAGCCGTGCCGGTTGTTCGTTTCCAGAAGAGCCCAAACATAAACAATACAACAATTCCGGGACTCACATATCCTGTATATTTCTGGATAAACTGGAAGATTTGTTCTTCCCCTCCCAAAAGTGGTTGAGCTACCAAAATTGCAATAATTATGGCCGTGAGGCCAACCAAACGACCAATCGTTACCAGTTGCTTCTCCGAAGCATTTTTATTGATAAAGGGCTTGTAAATGTCCATGGTAAATATGGTAGCCGTACTGTTCATCATAGAACTAAGCGAAGACAAGGCTGCTGCTATTAGCGCTGCAAAGGCCAACCCTTTTATACCTACAGGCACCAAATTGCCAAGCAACCAAGGATAGGCCTGGTCGTATCGGGCTATATCGGCATGGAGCACAAATGCAGCAATACCGGGTATAACCACTACCAACGGAATTATCAGTTTTAAGTATCCGGCAAAGGCCAGGCCTTTTTGCGCTTCAGGTACACTCTTAGCTGCCAATGCCCTTTGTATTATATATTGGTTACACCCCCAATAGCTTAGGTTGGCAATCCACATTCCTCCTACCAAAACACTAATACCTGGTAAGTCCTTGTAAAATGGATTTTCCTTACTCAAGATCATATCAAATTTTTCGGGAGCTTTTTGAAAAAGGAGCTTCAAGCCTTCCAGTGGCCCATGTCCATCGCTTACGGCATTTAATGCCAGATAGGTAGTAATCAAACCACCAAAAACCAGGAAAATAACCTGAATTACATCTGTCCATGCAACTGCTTTGAGACCTCCATAAATTGAATAAGCAACTGCAACAAACGCAAGCCCCAATATAGACTGTGTCATTGTGATGCCCAGAACAACAGAAAGTGCCAGCGATGAGAGGTATAAAACGGTAGTGAGATTTACAAATGTATACAGCAATACCCAAAAAACGGCCAGTATAGTTCGGATACGGCTATCGTACCTTATTTCTAAGAATTGTGGCAAGGTAAAAATGCCCTTTTCAATGAAAATAGGAAGAAAGAATTTAGCCACAATAATTAACGTAAGTGCGGCCATCCACTCATAGGTTGCAATACCCAAACCCAGCGCAAACCCCGACCCTGACATTCCAATAAATTGCTCGGCCGATATGTTCGAAGCAATGAGCGAAGCTCCAATGGCCCACCATGGCAATGCTTTACCTGCCAAAAAATAGTCAGATGAATCTTTGGTATGCCCCTTTTTCTCACGAGAGATGAAAAGTCCAAAACCAACTATAAGCACACCATAACCTATGAAAACTATAATGTCTACTGTAGAAAAATTCATAAATCAATTTTTTAAGGCTTCATTCAATTGCTTCTTTCTAATTGAATAAAGCAGTTAAACGTAATAATAACGTTTAAAATAGAATTAAAAAATAATTGCTTTTATATTTACCACAGGTGAAATCCAATCAATGGAAACGAAGTTCTATGGATAAGAAAAACACTATTTACGATCAGGCCCAACCTTTGTTGGTTGCTGTAGATTGCATTGTGTTCGGTGTTGAAGACAATCACCTGAAGCTGCTTGTTTTTAAAAGAGAGGTAGAGCCTTTGGCCGGTGAGTGGTCGTTACTGGGTTCATTTGTACAACCAGACGAACACGTTTTTACTGCTGCCAAACGCGTTTTAAAGGAGCTTACCAATATGGAAGACATCTACATGGAACAACTGCACTGTTATGGTAATGTTGATCGCGACTCCGGTGGACGTGTTTTATCTGTAGCTTATTGGAGCCTTATCAGGATAGATCATAACCATGAAGAATTTCATATAAAAAATCATCTGGCTAAATGGGTGTCATTTGATCAGGTGCCGCAATTGGTTCTGGATCATGGTAAAATGGTAAATGATGCTATTGGGCATTTAAGAGAACGTGCAAAGTTTTATCCCATAGGATTTGAGCTACTCCCTGAAGAATTTACCATTCCTCAGCTTCTTAAGGTGTATGAAGCCATTTATGCAAGAAACATTGACGACAGGAATTTTAGAAAAAAACTTCTGAAATCTGATTTATTGATTCAGCTTCCTAAAAAGGATAAAAGCACTTCAAAAAAAGGATCCTTTCTGTACAAATTCAATAGAAAAACCTATGAACAGTTGATGCTAAGTGGCTATAGCTTTGAATTTTAGCCTTCCTATTTCAGTTCGATGGTTGCGATGCTCTTTTTCAAACTATCAGATGAGGCTTCCAGAACAACTTTACCCGTGCTATCTTTTGACCTTATAATTATCATCGCCTTTCCATAAAAGAGATAGACCTGATCCGATTGAAATGGTTCAAACGACTGTGGATTCCCATTACCCACGCCCGCAATTTCGGCATTTCCTTTAAGTATAAGCTTTATTTTGTTGTTTGCTAACGGACATAGGTTTCCCTCTTTATCCAATGCCTCAACCAACACATAGGAAAGATCTTCTCCATTGGCCAAAACGGTTTTTCTGTCTGGAGTCAATTTAATCTGGTAAGGCTCACCCGCTGTTTTTATTAAACTCTCTCCCATCCTTTCACCATTTTTATAAGCCACCGCCTTAATTTCACCCGGCTGATACATCACATCTTTCCACATAAGCCTGAACCTTTCTGTCGAATTTTGAGAAGCAGGCTTCTTGCATTTCATCCCTTGCGATTTGCCATTAACAAATAGCTCTGCACAATCTCCATTGGTGTACACAAACACAGGCACATTTTGTCCCTCCATTCCCTGCCAATTCCAATGTGGTAATAAGTGAATTGTTGTTTCCTCAGGTTTCCAATAGCTCTTATAGAGATAATACCTGTCTTTTGGAATGCCGACCAAGTCCACGATTCCAAAATAGGAACTACGTGAAGCTTCCTTGTCTGTCATACCCATTTCCTTTACTGCTTGATTATAGTATGGAGTGGGTTCACCTAAGTAATCAAAACCAGTCCAGACAAACTCGCCTGCTATATAGGGTTCATCCTGCTGCCACATAAAGTCATCATCCGCTATTTCTGCCCACCATGGAGCATTAAGGTCGTAAGAGCTCACCTGAAGCGATTTGGTGAAATCAGTTGGTTTTTCAGGCAATGGCAACTCATAGAAACCTCGTGTACTAACGGTCGAAGCCGATTCGCTAATGATTACAGATTTATTGGGCTCCAGTTGGCGAGCCAGGCTGTATCTCCTTCCATAGTTCCAACTATGTACATCATAGTAATCGAAGTGGCGAAGTCTGGCACTTTCCATATTGTCACACACCAGGGTTGTGGGCCGGGTAGGGTCGTATTTATTCACATAATTGACCATAGTGTGCAACCGCTGGAATCCGATATTAATGTTCCATTGCACATCCCCTATTTCGTTACCAACACTCCAGATAAATACTGATGGGTGATTTCGGTCTCGCACAATAAAATTGCGAATGTTACGGTGGGTAAATTCCTCGAAATCAGTTTCACTTGTAATATCAGCCTTTGCATCGTATTTGTCAAACACTTCATCAAAAAGCAGAAGGCCCATTTTATCACATAGTTCCGGCAGTTCGGGAGCAGCCACATTGTGGCTATTCCGAATGGCATTTGCTCCCATCAATTTCATTATTTCAAGCTGGCGTTCGAGAGCCCGTTTATTAAAAGCAGCTCCTAATGGGCCCTGGTCATGATGCAGGTTTACTCCTTTTAACTGTACCCGCCTGTTGTTAAGATAAAACCCATCGTCAGAGGTAAATCGAATGGTTCTGATCCCGAATTCGGTAGAAAAGGTATCAACAAGCTTATCTTTTTGATACACATGTGTAACTGCTGTATATAAATATGGGTGTTCAATATCCCATAGCTGCGGGTCAGCCACCTGCAATGTAATCTCTAAATCTTTTGAACTACCTGCAGGAATCCAACCTTTACTAGAGCCGCTTGCCACTTCCTTACCATTGGGTGCAATTATTGTCTGCTTCACCTGAATTGTATCTCCACTATTTAACTGGTTGGCTACAGAGGCGCTTATTCTGACATCGGCATAATTAGATTTTACAATGGGCGTAGTAATATATGTTCCCCAAATGTTTACGTGAACAGGGTTCATGACAATCATCTGCACTTTCCTATAAATGCCAGCACCCGGATACCAACGGCTATCGTGTTTCCTTGTATCGGCATGCACAGCCAACAGGTTTTTACCTCCGGCATTCAGAAAAGGAGTTACATCCAGATAAAAAGAATTGTACCCGTAATCCCATTGGCCGGCTAATTTGCCATTGATATATATTTCTGGAAAAGCCATTACCCCATCAAAAAGGAGATACACCCTTTTATCTTTATAAGACTCAGGGATTTCTAAATTCAACCTGTACCAACCCTCTCCTTTCCAGGGTAGCTTGCCTGTACTTCCATTTCCATCCAATATGAATTTTTCTGATATAGCCCAGTCGTGAGGAACTGAAACACTTTTCCATCCTGAATCATCAAAATTGATATCTGAAGCACCAGCATATTCGCCTTTCGCAAATTTCCAACCGGAGTTAAGCATAAATACTTCTCTTTGTGCCTCAACTTTTATGGATAAAAGAATACCGCTTACGAATAGTACTAAAAATATGTTTTTCACAAGAAAATTATTTATCCAACGATTGATTATAGAACTGCATACCTAATGTGGCTTTATTGTCATGGTCGAATAAGGTGGCATTATCCCAGTGTGATCCTTGCCCCCATCTTGTGCTGCATCCCGTTGACACCCAGGCCGGTTCCCAATAGACAAGCCCTTCTCCTCCTGATGAGACAATTATTTTTTCCAACGCCTTCAGAAAATCAAGCTGCCCCTGCTGGGTAGCAGGATACCCCGATACCAAAGCATCTTCACCAAGAATATTTCCTGCATTATCGGCCTCCTCCAGGGTGAATGGATAAGCAGTCTCAACAATCATAAGCCTCTTGTTGTAGGTATCAATCAATGTATTTAAAGCAGTGGAAACCTCATTCAATGAGTACTCTGACCATAATGGGTAGTATGATAATCCTATCCAGTCAAAATCAGTTACTCCATTTTGAGTGGCTTGTTCAAACCACCATAAACCGTTTTCCGGCTGAGCAATGTGCAGCATCACTCCTATATCCACACCTTTTTCGCTTGACACATCACGAACGGCCTGAATTCCTTTGTTTATCAAATAAGAATTACGTGACCAATTTATTGGCCACTCTAGATCACCATGTTGTAAGATCATGGGGTTTATTTCATTACCTATTTGCACAATATCGGGCAAAGCCCCAGCATCTGACAACTCATTCAACACCTTGTAGGTATAGTTATACAACGAATCTCCAAGAACAGCTTTATTATCAATTTGATCCAGCCATGCTGTGGGAATTTCCTGCTTGGAAGGATCAGCCCAGTCGTCCGAATAGTGAAAATCGAGCAATACCTGCATGCCTGAATCTTTAGCCCTTTTGGCAGACTTTTTCACATCTTCATAGTTTGAATAATTTGTCCAGGTTGGGTTGTGCCATAACCTTAGTCTCACCAGGTTCGTACCTTCTTCGCTAAAAATTTCATACGGATCCTTTGTAGTACCATCTGCATCTTTATAAGTAGCTCCACAGTCTTCCATCTCATTAACATAGGATAAGTCTGCCCCATAGAAAGTAAGCTTGTCTTCATTGTCATCCTCCTTTGGAATAAAAGGAGTTTCATTAGAACACGCAAAAACAGCTATAAATAGTAAAGTATAAGTAAATAGGCGCATGTTGCATTAAATATATCTGAACTTAAATTACGACTAAGTTACATAACCCAAATAATAAAAGTACTTTTTACGTTTATTATTTTCTATTTAACAGAAAATCGATAGGTAGTTGAAGACATAAAAGTATTGCCCGGCATAAGCACTACACTTGGGAAATTCGTATGATTAGGTGAATCAGGGAAATGCTGGGTTTCCAGGCATAGTGCAGAATGCTTTTTATAAAAAACACCTTTTTTACCGGGTATCGAATTATCCAGAAAATTGCTTGTATAAAATTGTATACCTGGTTCAGTAGTAATTACTTCCATTATTCTACCACTTTGAGGATGGTGTAAAGCGGCAACTACCTCTTCCACATTCCTTTCTTCATCAAAAACCCAGCAGTGGTCGTAGCCACTTCCATTTTTCAATTGCTTATCGTCTAATCCTATTTCCTTTCCTATGGTTTTAAAGGAAGTGAAATCAAAAGGTGTTAACGTAACCGATTCCAGCTTTCCGGTAGGTATCTGATGTTTGTTTATTGGCAAAAACTGATTGGCCTTAAGCAATAACTCATGATCAAGAATCGCATGGCTGAAGCTACCTGAAAGATTAAAATAACTGTGTTGTGTCAGGTTTAAAATTGTAGGTTTATTGGTTGTTGCTTTATAGCCGATCGTTAAGCCGTTTTGAGTAAATGTATAGGTGACTTTAGTTTTAAGTGTTCCGGGATATCCCTCTTCTCCATCAGGGCTGGTATATGTTAAAATTATATGTACTTTCCCATTTTCTACCTTAGGTTCGGCCTCCCAAACAACTTTGTCAAAACCCACAATTCCTCCATGTATATGGTTTAAGCCACTATTCAACGCCAATTTATACTTTTCACCACCCAACTTAAACTTACCATTTGCTATGCGGTTGGCAAATCTACCTACAATGGCCCCGAAATAAGGTGTCTCTTTCAGATATTCTTCCAAGTGGTCATAACCCAGCACAATATCGTCCAGCTTACCAGTTTTATCCGGCACTTTAAGTGATGTCAGGATTCCACCATAATTAGTTATTCCAGCTTCTAACTTACCAGGAAAAGTAATGGTATAAAGTTCGACCTTTTGTCCTTCAACTTCACCAAACCCTGAGACCTCTACAACAGGTTGAATCATGTTTACAAAATTAAATTAGTTCTTCTATCAAAAAATCAGCACAAATAACATCAGAATTAACGGGTTTGCACTCATTATTCCTTCAATCTATCAATATCCTCTTCAAGCATTTTTTGAGTAACATCATCGGTATCTTTATATTGAATCCTTAATTCCCTGAGAAGCTGATGAAGCCTTTCACGAACTTCTGCGTAAGAAGGGTCATTATATACATTATTCATTTCATTTGGGTCTGTTTCCAGATCATATAATTCCCATTCGTCAACATCATAATAAAAATGGATGAGTTTATACCTGTCTGTTTTTACTCCATAGTGCCTTTTTACCATATGTATACCTGGGTATTCGTAATAATGATAATAAATAGCTTCTCGCCAGTTTTCACTATTTCCTGTAAAGAGTGGCATCATACTTTCACCCTGCATTTCTTCAGGCACATGAATTCCTGCTGCATCAAGAAAAGTGGGAGCAAAATCCAGATTTTGAACAAGCTCATTATTTACCTGGCGTGGTGCTATTCTGCCTGGCCAGCGAATAATCAGGGGGGTCCGAAACGATTCCTCATACATAAAGCGTTTATCAAACCAACCATGTTCACCCAGGTAAAATCCCTGGTCTGAAGTATAAACAACAATAGTATTCTCGGCCAGACCACTTTTGTCAAGATAGTCAAGTAACCTACCTACATTTCGGTCCACGCTTTTAATACTTCCAAGGTAGTCTTGCATATATCGTTGGTATTTCCATCGGGTAAGCTCCTTACCCTTAGGCGTGTTCTTATCAAAATCTTTATTGATTGGGCCATAGACTTCATCCCACTTTTTCTTTTCCTCTTCTGTCAGTCTATTATACTGATTAACATGTACTCTGTCATACCAATTCAAAAAACTCTTGAATCCATGTTTTGTGGCAATATCCGGCTCAATTTTATTATCATTTGTCAGCCCCATGTTTTCCGAAATCAGCATTTCGGCTTCCTTTGCTGCTGTGCCTCTATTGGAATAGTCATCAAATAATGTAGGAGGTTCCGGAATTCTATTATTTTTAAAGGCACGAAGATCTTCCATGGCTGGCCACCATTCTCTATGTGGGGCCTTATGTTGGTACAGTAGAACAAATGGTTTTGATTTATCCCTGATTGAATCCAGATATTTGATGGCCTCGTTCGTAATAATATCGGTGACATAGCCTTGTTCTTTAACCATTCCATTGGGTGTTCTGAATTCAGGTTGGTAGTAGTCCCCCTGATCAGGCAAAACTTTCCAGTAATCAAACCCATTGGGAGCTGATTTTAAATGCCATTTACCGACTATGGCTGATTGGTATCCATTTTTCTGAAGAATTTTAGTGAAAGTAACCTGAGAAGAATCGAATTTATCAATATTATCGGTAACGCCATTTAAGTGGCTAAATTTTCCCGTTAGAATCACTGCCCTGCTTGGTGCGCAAATCGAATTGGTCACATACGCATGATCAAAACGCATTCCTTCATCTGCCAAACGATCGATATTTGGTGTTTGAATAAGATTGGAGCCATACGCACTTATCGCCTGATAGGCATGATCATCAGACATTATAAAGACTATATTGGGTTTTTGTGTTAAGGACTGTTCTTTGCTCGTCTTTTGTGTACAAGCTGTTATTACAATTAATAATAAAAGGATTATGACCAGGTTTTTCATACTATTATTTGTTTCTACCGCTAATTATGTATATATCACAGAAAACGATAAAAGTTTTGGATATCAATAAGTACCTAAGTTAAGGAAAGAAGTAGGTAATGACAACCTAAAATTTTGTAGAAACAACCACATTAAAAAGTCTTCCTGTTAGATTATTAGGTACGGCAAAACTCTGACCACTGAAATCTTCGATCCAGGTGTAGGTTACTGCGTTTTTGGAGCCAAGCAGGTTATAAATCCCTACTCCAAGCCGAATGCTATCCCAATTTGTAGACCTTATATTGAACACTTTGGAAAAGGTAATATCCACACGTGTATAATCGTCTCCTGTGAACAAGTTGCGTTGTGAAAGATTGCCAGGGGGACCAATGGGCAATCCACTACCGTACTGCAAACTTAGGTTTACACGGAGTGTTGGATCGTTAGGGATATGATCTTCAAATACAACACCCAATTTAAAACGCTGATCGGTTGGTCTTCTTACCATTGAGCTATCAACACCTTTAATTTGTTCTCTGGTTGATAAAATGCCCATACTAAACCAACTTTCAGTACCTTCTATAAACTCACCGGCCAAGCGTGCCTCAAAGCCTGTAGCAAACCCCGTTGCTGTGAAAGAAGGATAGTACTGAACCCTGACATTCTCAAACTGGTAAGGAATCAAATCCCACAATGCCTTGTAATAGGCATCCATTTGCAAGACAAAAGTTCGACCCCACCACAGAAAATTGTAATCAGAACCAGCAACTATATGCCAAGATGACTGCGTTCTTGGGCTGCTTGTTATCTGGCCATTTTCATCCAGCAACTCTCTGTAAAAGGGCTGCTGCCTGTACAAACCTGTACCAAAACGCAAAACCCAATCTGAATTAACGGATGGTGAAAAATCCATTAAAAGTCTGGGATTCAGTACCCATTTATCATTCAGGGAATTATGCGTGCCATAGACTCCATAGGTAATACTAAAAAGCTGTCGCTTATATTTATGTTGCGCATAAAAGTTCAATTCATCTGCATCTACCTTGTTATCCGATGACCTTGCAGAGGTGATCTGAACGTAACCGACTGAATCTGTAAAATCATATTCATTTATTTTCCAATCAATATTTCTACTACTGTACCTGATTCCGTAGGTGAGGCTATTATAGGGATTTACATTGAACCAACTGTTTGCTTCCAGATCAATAATTTGTGCATCAAGCGTATTGCGAGCATGCCTGTACAAAGTGCCTATACCACGAATCTGAACGCAATCGTTAAAACTATCGGAGCCCAGGTTTTTGTCCACATCACACAATCGGTACCCGCCTTCTACCTCACCGTTTTCCGTTTCGTAGGTTTGCATAACTGAGGTTAGTACATTAAAGCCAACCCGTTCATTAATTTCATAATTCACTTTAGTAGCACCCTGCAAGGTATTATAGAGCATTTGCTCCTGCCCTTCAAAAGCCACTTCAAAGCGAAGCTCCTGATTAAAGGTTCCAAATGAAATTTGTCCGTTCTCAGGTGTTACCTGATACTTATTGGCAGCATAAGAAAAGAGAGCCTCGATGCTTAATTTTTCAGTAATCGGAATATTCCAAAAATTTTGAATATCCGTAAATCTAGGGTCATATTGCCCATTTATATCTAATGAATTAAGTAAATAGCGTGATCTTTTGTGGCGGGCACCAATTATAAAGGAAGCATCCTTTATGGTGCCTTCCAGGTAGGCGCTACCCCCCAAAAAACTAAGTGAAGCTCCGCCTTGCCAACCACTGGCCTTTTTATAATCTGCCAATAGTAAAGATGACATCTTGCCTCCATAATGTGCATCCCATCCGCCCGCAGAAAACTCTACCGATTGAACTAAATCATTATTTATAAAACTCAACCCCTCCTGCTGGCCCGCCCTTACTAAAAAAGGTCTATACACAGGAAACCCGTTTACTCTGACCATGTTTTCATCGTAATTGCCTCCGCGAACTGAGTAGGAAGAGGAAAGTTCATTATTGCTTACCACTGAAGGAAGGCTAACCAAGGCATTGGTAATATCATTAAAGGGGGCAGAAAGGTTTTCAAGAGAGGTGGATTTAATCGTGACAGAATTTACCGCATTACCTTCTGCTTCTGTTTCAATGTTTACCCCCTCCAGTATTTTAACTGAGGCAGAAAGAATAGTATTGACTATGGTAGAGTCTTTATTGACCAATACTTCCTTTTTTGCCATAGTATAGCCAAGATGCGTAAACTCAAAGGTGTATCTGCCGGCTTGATTCAAAGTAATTGAAAACCTCCCTTTAGAATTGGTGATTGCACCTGAGCTCGTTTGCAAAATACGGACAGATACTCCTTCAAGTGTGTTTCCCAAACTGTCTGTTACTTGTCCTGATATTACAAACTGAGCATGGGTACTAATTGAAAAAACTAGAATAAAAATGCTTGCGATTAGTAATTTGCGCATTAGGCATTTTTAAGGTCGGCAATAGTTTGCAAAGGGTTATTTGACTTAAACACAAAACTACCAGCCACCAGTGCGGTTGCTCCGGCTTCAATTAATTGTCGTGCATTATCGGAAGTTACTCCCCCATCTACCTCAATAATTGTTTTTGCTCCAGCCTTATCAATTAACTCCTTCATTTCTTTTATTTTTTGATAGGTAGTCTCAATAAATTTCTGCCCTCCAAAACCCGGATTAACGGACATAATAAGTACTAAATCAATATCATTAATTAAGTGCTTTAGCACATCTACGGGAGTATGTGGATTTAATGAAACCCCTACCTTACAACCCAATGCCCTTATTTGCTGAATATTTCTGTGCAAATGAGGGCACGCTTCTGCATGTACCGTTATGATCTCAGCTCCGTATTTAGCAAACTCAGCCACGTACCGCTCCGGTTTCACAATCATTAAATGTACGTCCAGGGGTTTTTTAGAATGTTTATTGATAGCATTACAAACAGGTATTCCAAATGAAATATTTGGCACAAACTCTCCGTCCATCACATCAATATGTATCCAGTCTGCTTCGCTTTTATTAAGTAACTCTACCTCCTTCTGCAAATTAGCAAAGTCAGCCGCTAAAATAGAGGGAGCGATAATGGGTCTCGTTGTCATAGTTTTACAATTCTAAATCCTTCTGAACCGGATTCAAATACTACCCTTAAAAAATATACTCCAGTGGGAAGCTCGCTCAAGGATAAAATGGCTTCATTATCACGCCAGCTCACGTCATAAGAACCCTCAGAAAGCTGTTTTCCTGTGGCTTCAAAAACCAATAAGGTAATCCTGTCAGTCTTTTGAGGATCAACTATTTTTATGTTGAGGGTTTCACCCAATATGATAGGATTAGGGTACACTTCAAACCTTGAATTTAAGGTAACTGCTTCCAGGTAGTTTTTTACAGCCACATAACTGGGAATTCCATATCCGAAGGCATTATCAGGACTACCGGCATTATCTGCAGACATCCGCATTGCTTCAATAATTTCCAAAGCAGAAAGATCTGGATAGGCCTGCCAAATACCGGCAGTAAGAGCTGCCACCTGAGGGGCTGCAAGGGATGTTCCGCTACCTGTAAATGAAATGCTACCTGTTTCATCAATCACATATGTATTGGATCCCATGGCCACCACATCAGGTTTAATCCTGCCATCTGCGGTGGGACCGAACGAACTAAAATATGAAAGGTCATAATTTGATGTAATACTGCCTACAGATAATCCATTTAGCATATCAGATGGGAATGTAATTTTCTGCCATGGATCATCACCCTGATTGCCAGCAGATGATACCACAACAATTCCTTTTTCAGTAGCAATACTTGCCGCTCTTGTAATCACTGCCGTTGCACCCGTTAAGTCTTCGTGGGTATAGTTCATTGTTGGATCATCAAAGGAAAAATATCCCAATGAAGTAGAGATCACATCCACCCCTGCACTATCTGCCCTCTCAGCAGCAATTAACCAATAATATTCCTCTATTCTATATTCAGTAGGAACATTTTCGGTAACAAACAGCATATAATCTGCATCTGGAGCTATTCCCTGATAAACGTCCTCTTTCTGGGCCACCATAGTAGATAGCACCTTGGTTCCATGTTGCGAATAATCAAAGACATTATCGGTTTTGGAAACAAAATCGTATGAATACAAAAGTTGATTATTGGTGAACATATGACTAAAAGGTGAGGCAGTATCCACTCCTCTAAAACCACCATCCAGTACGGCTATCAACATATTTTGGCCATAGTAACCATCGCTATGCATTTCTTCTACACCAAGAATATCGTTTTGAAACAAGCTGTCAGAAGGTGTATTGTCCAGATGAAGGGTTTCGTCTTTTTGCTTAATTCTGCCTGCGTAATTCGAAGGAGCAATGTAGGTAACAGTTTCAACATATGGTTCATTTTTAAGCTGGTCTGCCTCCGGTTGATCTGACCTGATTATTGCTCCATTGAACCACCGAGATTGTTCAAAAACTTCAATTCCTTTATTCCTTAAGGCCTCCAGGTAGAGGTTTGTTAATGGCAAATCCTGCTCCGTAACTGAAATGCCCTGTTTTTGTCTTCTTAAGATGGCACGCTGAGAAAGAAACTCTGAAGGCTGCTCGATAGTAAATCCATTATTTTGCTTATCAGTAAAAGACACAAAGTAGAAATCCTGGGCCATGCCGTATTGCACCAATAGTAGCCAAACGATAATGAACAATATGACCTTATTCTTTCCCAAATTCAATTAGCTTTTGCTCGAAAATTGCACCATCTTCTATAGTTCCGTTTTCCGAACATTTAGTAGGATCACAATAGTTTATTTTCAGTTTTAATTTATGTATAAGGCCTACATCCTTCGCATATACTTCAATACGATAGTCATCCTCAGTTAGTTTGGCAGGATCAATCAAATCAGACTGAATTACGGTAAGTGTGCTGGCATAATTTAATGAATCGTATGCGTAAGTAACTCCTATTTCATCTAGCTCATAGAGCTCCTTCGTCCTGTTGTTTAAAGCATTTCCATCCCACTGCAACCCTTCTCTTACAGGGAAAGACAATTTGATATAATCAATATTTGCCTCGGAAACAGAAATAGTAGAAGTACCAACAAGCGCAGACCATAACGAGTCCTTGTTCCATACATCAGACTCCAAATCAGCACTGTACCTACTCAAAAGGAAACGCCTGGTGCCGTCAGAATAAGTAATAGTATCCTCCACAGTCTCTTTTGTCAGATATATTACCGTGTCAATCGAACCATCCAGATTAAAATCGATATGCTTGGTATAGTATACCCTATATTGACCAATTTCAATAGGATAGTAATCGAACCCAAATTCAGACAGGTTTGGCTCAATTGTCTTATTGCATCCTATGCCAAATGCAAAGAGCCCAATAAGTACAATTGTGAGATATGTATTATAAGAATTCTTCATTTACATCCGGAATCAAATATAGCTGAGCGCTTTATAACAAACACCATATTGCCTTACTTTGCACTACTAAGAAAAGGCATTTATGGCACTTAAATTAAGCGTTAAAATAGGAGATGTAACCAACCTTAGCGATGCCCGTTATGCAGCAGGCATGGGTGTGGATTACATCGGTTTTAATATTAATCCAGACTCCGAGCATTTTGTAACATCAGATAAGGTTGCTGAAATAATCAACTGGGTTAGTGGTGTTGGCATAATAGGAGAAATAGGAGAAAAGCTGCCCATAGAAGATAATGGATACGGATCAATGCTAATTGAAACCTCCAACATTGAGCTCGAAAGCAAACTGGATGAGTATGTTTTTAGAATTGATGCTAATGCAGCAACCCCAAATCGAATCGAAGATTTAATATGCCGTGCTTCTAAAGCAAGGTTTTATGTACTATGTCTTTCTCCGGATAAAATAGAAGGTAATGAAGCAATATTAAAAGACCTTTGTCAAAGCTATCCAATCTATTTATCTACCAATTTTGATAAAGCCTTACTTGAAAAGATAGTAACCCTGATCAAACCAAATGGAATTGAAATCAAAGGAAGCACAGAAGATCAACCAGGCTTTAAAGATTATGATGGGATAGCAGATGTCCTTGAGTGGCTGGAAATCGAATAGGCTAGTCCAATACTACATTTCCAGGTTTCATAACAAGTGGTTGACTGCCAGCTTTAAAAAGAAACGCTTCACCAGTTCCCTTCAACTCTGTGGATTCTCCATGAACTTCAATCAACATACCTTCTGGCAGGCCAACAACAACTGAACTGGCATTTCTTACCAAATATTCTCTTATTCGCAACTCACGCGACTCTCCGCCATGATTTGGAATGGTAGCATTGGTAAAATGAGGGTTAATCTGGTAACTTATCAGCCCTAAAGCATCAAAAGATTCTGGTTGTTCAATCGGCATATCATTCGTTGTTTTAAGTGTAGGGCAAGCCATATTGGAACCGGCACTCCAACCAACATACTTACAGCCCCCGGCAACCGCCTCTTTGATGGGGTTAATAAGTTTTTCACTTTGCAATACACTAAGTAAACTAAACGTATTACCACCCCCTACCATAATACAATCTACTTCTTTAATAAATGCAATCTTGTCCTTAACAGAATGTATGCCAATTATATTCAGGTCAAAACTATCTAAGGCTTCCGTTATTGAACTCGTATATTCATCATAGTTCATAGTAACTCCTGCATATGGTACAAAAGCAACTTTTTTGACATTATGCAAAAAATCTTTCAAGTATTTCTGAGGCCATTCCAGATAAGGATGGCCTTTCATTGTTGAGTTACTTAGTAATAGCAAGTCCATAACAGAATGTTAAAATCACGACAAATTAGTTATAACCTTATCAACAAAAATAGAGTTAAAAGAATATAAACAAAGAGTACCTATGTTAAAGAAAATATTAACAAAATCAATGAGCGATATGTTGGGAGTTAAAAGGCATTTCAGCCTTTTACAAGCTATTTCTTTCTACCTTTTGGTGGCCATGGCATTTGTAGCCATACTTCTTATTAGTTAATAAAGTCGATTATTTCAGAGGCGAAACTATCAATTTCAGCATCGCTGGAAGCCTGTTTTTCTACTAGAAAATTAAATACAGACTCTACCTGCATTATACTCGTTAATTCACCGTCCAAAACAAGTTTTTTTACTTTACTAACAATTCTTTCGTCTAACTTCTTACTACCGGGTCTGAGGTACATTTCTTCAAGATATTGGATTCTACCCAGCAGTAGTTCCTTAGCAATTTGGGACATATTTTCTTACAGGAAAAGTGATTTTCTCGCAAGATAAAATTTATGATCATTTAGAACAAACTCTAATGTATTTTTATTTAACAATTATTATTTTTTTGAGCATCACTCCTGAAAAAATGATAATTAAGAAATTACATGTTTTTAAAGTGAAGACAATATCATACTTTTGACTCAGCGTATTTAAACAAAACGACTATGCTAGGTATTGTTATTGGTTCAGGGGCTAACGTTTTCATAATTATTGTTGCCATCATAATTGGAGTAATTACTGGTATTTCTGTTACCGATGTATTAAAAACGGAAGAAAAAAAACCTAAAGAATAGATTTGCTCATTCTTCTTGAAACCATGCCATGAGTTTTTTTGAAATTCTCGATCAAATTGGCATTATCACATTTACAATTTCGGGGACCAGGCTTGCTTTCTCAAAGAAGTTAGATCCTTTTGGTGCGTTGGTCATGGGAGGCGTTACAGCTATTGGCGGTGGCACACTTCGAGACATACTCATCAATCAGCCAGTTTTCTGGCTTCAGGATTCCATCCCATTGATTAGTATTATTATTGGTTTTGGAGCAACAATAGCCTTTAGGAAAAAGATAGTTTCAATAAAGAGAACCCTTTTCATTTTTGATACAATAGGGTTAGGCGTTTTTCTTGTTATTGGTATGGAAAAAGCTCTTGAGGCCAACCTAGGTCCTATTCAAGCCATAATTATTGGAACAATGACTGCGGTATTTGGGGGTGTGGTGAGAGATACACTAAGCAATGAAATACCACTGATTTTCAGAAAGGAAATGTATGCTACTACCTGTATACTTGGAGGGATTCTTTATCTTGTGCTTGGTTACCTTAGCATGCCTTTGTGGTTTACACCTTTAATAACAATACTAACCGTTATTAGCTTACGAATTATTTCTATAAAACTCAATCTGTCTTATCCTCAATTAGGTAATAGAGATTGAATTGTAAAATTGGTTTTAATTAATTTTTAAAGGTATTTTAGGGGTTTATGAGCAAACTAAAAATAATTAAATTAGGGCTATTCGCTGGTTTGTTTTTCGCAAGTATTTGCGCACTTCCTTTTGCTCCACCTTCATACACCCACAGTGGTAATGTTACGGTACAGCAGAATTCGGGGGCATATAGCAATATAGGATGGGCTTTTGCCATAACAGCTTCTGACCCTCTGTTTCATATTACCAACCTAAGCAAAAATGGCTCATTAGATTTCGATTTTGAACCAGCTGTTTCACCAACAGGGGAATTGACATTTACCCCAACTATGAATACAAGCGGATTCGCAACCTTCAATGTTCAACTGGAGGATCAAAGTACTGGTGAGTTTTCTGGAACGTCCACCATTCGTATTGACGTAGAATTTATTAATGCGGCACCCACTTTTACTTTAAATAGTCCTGACATAACAGTAAACGAAAAATCCGGTGAAGTAAATATTACAGGATGGGCTACCAGTATATCTCCTGGACCTAACCCTGAAGAAAATAGCCAATCCGTAAGTTTTGTTACTGAAATTGTAAGCCAGTCTGCCTACATGAGCTTCAACACACTACCAAAAGTCAATGAGTTTGGCACTTTTATTTTTAAAGCAAAGGATAAAGCTAATGGAACTGCTACAATTAATATTTACCTTGAAGATGATGGGGATGGAGATGCACCAAACGAAAATAAAAGTGCGGTAGAAACAATAACACTAACGATAAACCCCATTAACGATGCTCCTACATTTGAAAAAGGGCAGAATATTGTTATTGACGAACATACAGGACCGGTGACAATGGACTGGGCAACCCTCATAAGTGCCGGAGCACCAGACGAAGATGTGAACCAAAATTTGAGTTTTATTCTGTCTGAAAAGGAGGTTAGTGGAGGATTGCAGTTTGATACTCCACCTGTTATTGATGCTTCCACAGGTGTAATAAGCTTTGAAGCTACTCCTTATTACAATGGCTATGTCATTTACGAAATCACCCTTCAGGATGATGGTGCTTCGAACTCACCTAATATGAATACAAGTAGCATAAAGGCTTTTACGATTACAGTAAATTCCATTAATGACCCTCCTACCTTTGATAGTGAAGGAGATATCACGGTTGATGAAGGTGATGTTGTTCACACATTTGAAAATTGGGCAACTAATATTTCACCGGGCCCTTCACCCAATGAGCAGGATCAGCAATTACACTTTACCGTTAATTTCAACCAGGTAACAGGCACACTTGCCTTCCTTTCTGCTCCTCAAATTGATGAGCAGGGTACCCTTACCTTCAGGCCTACAGAACACACACACGGAGAAGCTGTTTTTGATGTTTTTTTGTCTGATGATGGTGATTTTGATGATCCTAATAAAAATACCAGTGATGTACAAACATTTACTGTTACAGTTAATCCTGTCAACTACCCACCTGACGACATTCGACTAAGTAACCAATCTGTACTTGAACTGCAGCCCTCAGGAACGGTGGTTGGCACCCTGACAACTTCTGATCTGGATCCTGAAGATATACATAACTATGCGCTTGTGGCAGGTGATGGAAGCGATGGGAATGAATTCTTTGCTATTGATGGAAACCAGTTGGTAACAAATACTACCTTTAATTGGGATGAAAGAGATTCATACTCTGTTAGAATAAAATCGTCCGATGGAGAGTTTTCAATTGAAGAACAATTCAGTATTACTATTCTTAAACTAATTGAAGGAATAAAATTTGCCAATGCCATTACCCCTAATGGTGACGGACAAAATGATACGTGGGAAATTGAAGACATTGATGCTTTTCCAGATGTGTTGGTGTACGTGTATGATAAATCAGGGTTAGTGGTTTTTAAATCAAGTGGTGGCTATACCCCTTGGGATGGAACATATAATGGAAAAACCCTACCCATGGGTACATATTATTATGTAATCGATTTAAGAGATGGGTCACCAGTTTATGAAGGCACTTTAACCATTATTTTATGAACCACGCAATATCTACACAAAATATTATTAGAAGTGCAGGCTTGTTCATGCTGTTTATGGTCTCATGCCTATTTCGAGCTGAAGCTCAGCTTGATTCACGTATGACTCAGTTTTATCAGAATCCAGTACCCATAAACCCCGCATTTTCTGGAATTGAAGATTTTGTTGACGTAAAAGTGGGATATAAAATGCAGTGGGCAGGTTTTGATAACAGTCCGACTTACCTTATTGGCTCCGCCAACCTTGCTTTTAAAATTGCTCCCAATAACGATTATAAACACAAAGGCATACGCCTGTTCGAACCAGAAGCATATAGCTCGATCGAGAATGATGATGATTTTGGCTTTAGGAAATCCAAACGCCACGGTGCTGGTATTTTTGTAATGCAAAACACAGATGGTGGATTCCAAAACTCTGGTGCATTCCTTAATTATGCCTATCATATAAACCTGACCAACCAGCTTGTATGGTCTGTTGGTGCAGGAGTTGGATATGAGTTTAATAAATTTGACCCTAGCGGTATTTCAGTGCTTTATCCCGATGCAGATCTGACCTACCAGGCATACCTTAATGGAGACAACCAGAAAGGAAGTGTTGATTTCAATTTGGGCACTGTTATTTATCACAAACAATTCTTTCTCGGTTATTCCATGCTAAATGCTGCAAAGTTGATGTTCAAAGGTCAAAATGATGAGTTTAATAACCTTGCAAACCCATTCACACATAATGTTCAGTTTGGATTTCATTACAGAAAATGGAAGTATGGATATCTGATATCTCCTTTAATCATATTAAATATGAGACGTGACCAACCTATTGAAGCAATTGGGGCTTTGCGAATGAGATACCATGATAAAGTATGGGGTGGCCTACAATATACGTTTTTAGGAGCTGTAGGCCTTTCTGCTGGCTTTTACCTTACCCATAATGTTGCACTTAATTATGGATACGAGTTCCCAACTTCAAAAATCAATAGAGTAAGTACCGGATCACACGAGGTTGTTCTTGCGTTTAAGCTAAATAACCAGAATTATTCAAGGGCCTATTTATATTAACTCCTTTAGTCGTATCTCAGTGTATTTTAGCTTTGACCCTCTCTGAATGATCAATTCGAGCTTTTCGCCAGCTTTTTCAAAATAAGATCTAACTTCCGAATGGTTAAGATTTTCTACTACCTTGCCATCTATGGCTATTATTTCATCATCATTCCTTAAGCCTGCCCGTGTAGCAGGCGAATGCTCAATAATATCTTTTACAAATGGCTTCCCGCCTCTGTAAGCAATGCTAAAACCTGAAACATTGGTTTTGTACTTCTTGCTCATATTTGCATTGGGCTCCAAATACATTAAGCTCCTTTGATAATCGAACGTAATATTAAATTTCTTTAATACCCTATTGCCAATAATTCCACTTATCCCGTCAAAGGACAAAACCCCTTCCTGGGCCTGACTAAATACAGTAGGAAGATGGCCAAATTCCTGCTCTGCAAAATCTAGTTCTTTAACTTTCCCATACACAATTTTTGCTTTCTTTCCAGAGCTTCCAACCCCTGTTTTCAACGCATAGTAATCGCCAATTTTACTGAGGATATCGTACTTATCCACTGTTGGAGAGCTAATAATCAGATAAGATCGCGCACCTGTATCAGCCAGAAAAAATCCCTCGATTACGGTTGCCTCATCAATTTTTATTTTTCCTACAGCAATTGGCAGGTTGTAAGTCAAAACAATAGGAACTACTACCCCGTCCCCATTATACACAAAGTTGCTCCTGTTATACAGAACTAACTCATGAGTATCATAATCTACACGAACCACAAATCGGGACAGTATGTGAAAACCAATTATGCCGGCCACTTCGCCTCCTGAATCAAGTTCTTCAAATTCATTGGTATCACGCATCATATTTACTCCATTTATCTGTGCGTCACCAATAAAAACGGTGTTTCCTTTGAGTATCGAAACTGTGTGAGTGCCAACGGCTCCTGTGTTTGTTTTCTCAGTAACCGCCTCCAGTCCAAGACTATCTGATACAGATTTTTTAATAAGAATTCCTCCTGCACCTGAATCAAACATAAAGTTCAACTCGGGCGAATTGTTAATCCTCAATTGAATAATAATATGATCATTATTTAAAATGAAAGGAACCCTGGCAATTTCCTGATTTTGGCTAAAAGCAATACTAAAAGAAAATAGAATTAAAAAAAATAAGTAAAAAAAACGTTTCATAGTACTCTATCCCTGCCCAAATTTAGATGTTTGTAAGTATAATAATTGTAAATCTAAACCACAGCACATAAAATTGAAATTCAATTACGCTAACATGTTATTTTATACGTTAAAACGACATTTTCTTGCTTTTTTGTACATAAGTTTTTTATTAATTAGTTGCAATAAAGAGAAAGGTCCATCTTCTCAATTGGTAAACGAAGTTAAAGTAATACCAAAACCTTACAAGTTTTTGTACAAGCGTGGCTATTTTACTTTAACCACTAAGACCCGCCTACTCCTTAACCTCTCCAATGACCAAGAAATAGAAATTGCTAATTATTTTTTAAAGTTACTAAAGGAAAAAACAGGGCATAAATTGAAAATTGCCGATCGATTTACAACCAATAAGATCGAAAATAGAATTGAACTGATTTACGAGCCCAATCTTAAAGAAAATGGTTATAATCTGTATGTTTCAGGCTCTTCTGTGAAAATTGAATTTCGGGACAAACCTGGTGCCGCCTATGCCTTCGAAACACTTGTGGAAATAATGGCAAAGAACAATGGTAAATGGTTAATACCTCAACTAAGCATTGAAGATAAACCATACCTGCCTTTCAGGGCCATTTATTTAAATACACCAGTAAAGATTGATTCCATTTTAGTAGAACAACTAGTAAGGCACAAATTCAACTTTCTTATCTTGCCAGATAGTACTAACAACTTGATACAAAGTGAATACATCCATATTCTTAGCAGAAACAAGATAGATTCAGGTAACCTAGAGTACATACGTTTATCTCCTACCAATTTTTATAAAAGAGTAAATAACCCTAATAATGAATTTGTATTCGAAATAAATGACGGCAAACTTTTATCAGGAGACTCGCTATCTATTCTTGAAGAGGCTATGTGGTCCAGGCCTGATGTAAGAAATATTCTAAAACTTAAAGAGCTCTTAACAGAACTTACTCCATAAAGTAACCTAAAGTAGTAACTTTGAAAAAATAATTTTTTATGAGAACAGCTGAGATCAAAACACAAAAAGGTACAATGAAGGTGGAATTTTATGAAAAAGATGCACCAAACACCGTAGATAATTTTACAAAACTTGCCAAAGATGGCTTTTACAATGGCCTAACCTTTCACAGAGTTATTCCCAACTTTGTGATTCAGGGTGGTTGCCCGGAAGGAACAGGCGCAGGCGGGCCCGGATATACTATTAAATGTGAACTTGATGGCGATAACCAATACCATGACAAAGGTGTTTTGTCGATGGCCCATGCAGGAAGAAATACAGGAGGAAGTCAATTTTTCATTTGCCACAACCGCGAAAATACTGCTCATCTGGACAGGAACCACACATGCTTTGGTAAGGTGGTGGAAGGTCTTGATGTAATTGATTTAATTCAACAGGGAGATGTAATTGAAACTATTGTGGTGCATGAAAAATAACAGCTTTTAACATTAAAACTACTCATAGGTAACAAATGAAATGGTTCTTTCTGATACTTTTAGTCCTGGTTGGCTGTGGTAAACAACAATCCATTGAGGTTGAGGTGTCACCTGAAACTTCTGCCCAGGAAATTATCTTTCAACAAACAAACAGCAAAGAGCAATTAGATAAACCATATGTCATTCTTATTTCCATAGATGGGTTCAGGTTTGACTATGCAGAAAAATATGGAGCCAAAAACCTTTTGGCTTTTGATGTAAAGTCAGAGAGAATGATCCCTTCATTCCCGACCAAGACTTTTCCCAACCATTATGCTATTGTTACCGGCTTATACCCTGGGCATAATGGTTTGGTTTCTAACGATTTTTATGACAGGGCAATTATGGAAACATACTCACCTGGCAACAGAAAAACGGTAGAAGATCCTCAATTCTATAATGGAATACCACTTTGGGTTCTGGCCTCTCAACAGAACATGGTTTCTGCAAGCATGTTTTGGGTAGGAAGCGAGGCTCCTATTCAAGGAATTAGCCCAACATATTATTTTAAGTATAATGGCAAAATTGACCATTTGGATCGAATAAATAAGGTTGTTCAGTGGTTACAACTTCCGGAAGAAAAGCGCCCACATATAATAACACTTTATTTTTCAATAACTGATGATCTGGGGCATAAGTTTGGGCCCGATTCAGATGAAATAAAACAGGGGGTACTGGAAATAGATACTGTTATTGGCAACCTATTGTCCAAGGTCGATCAACTTAACTTACCCATAAATAGCATTGTAGTCTCAGATCACGGAATGCTTAAAATTGACAGGGAAAATATAATCTACCCCGAAAAGCTATTCCCATCAGACATGAGGTTTACGGCCAGCTTTCCTGCCATGGTCTATTCAGATGATTCTGCCCGGATAGACTCACTCTATAGAGCGCTAAAAAAGGACACTTCTAAATATTTGGTTTATTTAAAAAACAATTTACCTCAGCATTTCCATTATGATCAAAACCCTGAAAGAATTGGTGATTTGGTTTTAATGCCGAAGCCTCCATATAATTTTGGCCGTATGGGGAATGTAGTAAGTGCAGGGACTAGTACACATGGATACGACCCTTCCACAACACCAGAAATGGGAGCCATTTTCTATGCCAAAGGCCCTGCATTTAGAAAATTAACGATCCCTCCTTTTGAAAATGTCAATGTTTACCCTTTGGTAGCCAATATACTAGACCTTAACTATCAGGCAGATTCGATAGATGGGAATTTTGAAGTTTTGAAACCCATTCTCAAATAGAATGGTTAGTTTTTGCGGGCCGGATCTTTGATCATTTTAAGATCAATAAGCTTAGATTCTTCATAATCTATCGCCATGTACCCAAACACTCCTCCCGATGCTTCAGCTATTTGCTTTGCCATCTCTTTCAAACTTGAGTACAACTCTATGGCAAATTTTTTTGGTAATTTATCAAAACATGTATTAGCCTCTTTAAGTTTGTCCGTAATTACCTTTTGACGTTCCTTAGTTCCTGAAGGCAAATTGGCTATCGCCATCTTTAGCTTATCCTCAAAATCGGCATTAGCTTCATTATAATAAGGAATTAAATCTCTTCTTGCGTGCGTTAATTTGCTATGAGCCAAGTTAATAGCCTTTTTTACCTCCTTATTATCAATCTCACCATCTGCCCCTGCAATTAACACAGCCACGTATACAGGCAAAGAGAACATAAGTTCCTGTTCGCTTTGCGTCATTGATTCAAATTCGCTAACCATACTTTTAAAATTACTGCACGAAGTTAACTACCAGATTAAAAATTTCATATGTTAATCTATAATTAATTGTGCTCTGTTTCAAGCATGCTGCCATTAAGTTTTCATTCATTTGTTTTTGCGAGTTACAAATTCTAATTTTCTACTAGCATTCTATTATTCCGATAAATATTCCTGTTTGAATTGATAAATAAAAAACCAATTGCGCCCAACTATGAAGGAATCTGAAACCATTAAAATATTTGCCGTTGAGGACGATCCGGTTTATGCTAAGTTTTTAAAGTATGTACTTGGACTAAACCCCGATTTTGAGGTTGAGTTTTTTGAAAACGGGAAAGATTGCCTGGATAATCTTCATAAGTCGCCAAAAGTAATTACCCTGGACTACTCTCTGCCCGATTTTTCAGGAGAAGATGTTTTGAAGCAGATAAAGTTGGCTGATCCTACTATTTATGTGATTATAATTTCTGGCCAAGATAATATATCAACTGCTGTAAATCTGCTTAAACAAGGCGCCTATGATTATATAACCAAAGATGAGGAGACGAAAGACAGGCTGCTTAATAGTCTTAACAATGCAATAAGGAATGTTAACCTTTTAAAAGAAATAAACCAGCTAAAGCAAGAAATCAGTGAAAAGTATGATTTTGAATCAAGCATTCTAGGCTCTAGTCCTGCAATAAAGAACGTTTTTAATCTGCTTGGCAAAGCAATTAAAACCAACATTACGGTTTCAATAACCGGTGAAACAGGAACTGGTAAAGAACTGGCTGCTAAGGCCATACACTATAATTCGAATAGAAAAACCGGGAAGTTTGTAGCGGTTAATATTGCTGCTATACCTAAAGATCTTCTTGAAAGTGAATTGTTCGGATACGAAAAAGGAGCTTTTACTGGTGCTGTAACAAGGAGGATTGGAAAATTTGAGGAGGCTGATAATGGCACACTATTTCTGGATGAAATTGGTGAAATGGATATTAACCTTCAGGCTAAATTGTTGAGGGCTATTCAGGAAAAAGAAATTAGCCGTATAGGAGGAAATGATGTTATAAAAATAAACCCGAGAATAATTGTTGCGACACATAAAAACCTTGCAGAAGAGGTGAGTAATGGTAATTTTAGAGAAGACCTCTATTATAGGCTGCTCGGATTGCCAGTTGAAATGCCACCACTCCGTGATCGTGGAAATGACATCGTTATTATAGCAAATAAAATGCTTCTTGATTTTTGTTCAGAAAATGAACTTGGCTGCAACGCAATTAGCAAGGAAGCTAAGGAAAAACTTATGTCATATCCTTACCCTGGAAATGTTCGTGAACTAAAATCTATTATTGAGTTGGCTGCCGTTATGGGATCAGGAAGTGAAATTAAGGCAGAAGACATCTCTTTCAAAACAATAAAAGAAGAGGACGCGATTGTATATGAAGAACTCACACTTAAAGAATACGAGGAGAAAATAATCGATCACTTTATGACAAAGTATAACAACAATGTTTTAAAAGTGGCCAAAGTTCTGAATATTGGTAAATCAACGATTTATCGTCATCTTAAAGAAAGAAACGATGCAGGAGTTTAGTAGATACCTGGCTGAAGAGAAATTTTACAAAACAGTAGTTGAAGATGGTTCTGATATTATCTTTATAGTAGACTACGATGCTAATATTATATACCACAACCCCTCTGTAAAAAAAACAGTAGGCCATATATCTCTTTCTGGCAGGCAATTCTTTGATTATATTCACCCTTCCATTTTAAGAAAATTCAAGAAAGCATTTAGAGAAAGTACAAATCTTCCGTACAACTCCAATGTTGAATTTCTTTTCTTATGTGACAATGGCGACTATAAATACCTTGAGTTCAACTCTATTAACCTACAGCACAAGGATGGCATCTCTGCACTCATACTCGATTGCCGGGATATATCGGGAAGAAAAAAGGATCAGGAGGAGTTAATTAAAGCGCAAAAGGCCAAAGAGCAATTTTTGGCCAATATGAGTCATGAAATCAGAACACCGGTAAACGGTATTGTTGGAATGGTCAACCTTCTTTCCACTACCTTGCAATCCAATGAACAAATAAAATACCTTAGTGCGATTAAGCATTCAGCTGATAATTTAAAAGTAATTATCAACGATATTCTGGATTACTCCGTTATAGAATCTGGCAATCTGGCACTTGAAAACATTGGCTTTGATATTGATTATCAGATCAAATCTGTGATCGATTCCCTTGAGCTTCAGGCAAATGAAAAGGGGCTTCAACTAAACTACGATGCAAAAAATAATAAGTGCAAAATTCTAATTGGCGACCCAGTAAGATTAAGTCAGATTTTGATAAACCTGATTAATAATGCAATTAAATTCACAAATGAAGGTGAGATCAACATTAATCTTAATTGTCAGCAATTAAACGATCACGCGGAAGCAATATTTGAAATTGAGGATACTGGTATTGGCATAGATAATGACAAGCTGGTGCACATTTTTGATACCTTTAAGCAAGCAGATGAAAGCATTACAAGAAAGTACGGTGGCACAGGACTAGGCCTTGCCATTAGTAAACAACTTGTAGAATTACAAGGTGGAAAAATAAATGTAGAAAGCGAAGTAAATATTGGAACTAAGTTTACCTTTTCCATTCCTTATAAAATTGGAACCCAAAAAGATTTGATCCATCACCCTTCCGAGATAAAAGAAGACTTGAAAAAAAGTGAAAACAACAAGTTTAAAGGAATGGAGATTTTATTAGTAGAAGACAACGATGTTAACAGATTGTATGCTTCAACCATTTTAAAAAAATGGGGCTGTATATGCACTGAAGCTGAAAACGGGGAAATAGCCCTGGAACTTCTCAAGAAAAATAGTTATGAAATCATTTTAATGGATGTTCACATGCCGGTAATGGATGGGCTTGAGGCTACACGCATTATAAGAAAAAGCTTTGATCCTCCTAAACAGGATATTCCCATTATTGCTTTTACTGCTAATGCAATAAAAGGTGAAAAAGAGAACTACATAAACCTGGGAATGAATGATTACATATCTAAACCATTTGTTCCCAACGAATTGCAGAAAATAATTTCCTCCTACTACAGACCTGGCATAGCTCAAAAACTTGCAGTTGAAAACGAACCCACTCCGCTTTATGACCTTACCTATCTTAAAAATATCTCAGATGATAATGAAGAGTTCATAATGGAGATAATAAACACTTTTATAGAAAAGACACCCGAGTTACTAGATCAGATGAGTGAAGCAGGAGAAAATTCGGAATGGAAAACTGTTGGGTCTCTAGCCCACAAGCTTAAACCTAACTTGACCTTGCTTGGTATGAATAGTCTTAAAACACTTGCCCTATCTTTAGAGGAAGATGGCAAAAGTTCACAAAATACAGGAAGTATTCCAGACAGGATTAAGGAGCTTATAGAAAAATGCAAAGGAGTAATTACAGAGCTTTCTAACAGAAAATAGTTCGCTTTTACTACCTATGCATGATAATCAGCTTCTTATAACTTAGGGGTCTGTCCTTAGTTTCAATTACGAGATAATATATTCCATTAGGTATATCATACGTATCGTAACTATATTCACCATTTACAAAGTAGAAATTATCTGAAGCAAGTTCCACCCCTCTCTGATCCACAATTCTCCAGGAGAGCTTTTCACTTAAAGCGTCATCTGTAGTAAAGTGTAATTCATCTGCCACTGGATTAGGATAAATATCTATTGATTCAGCTGCATGTTTCAATACAGCCTCAAGCCCCGTAATAGGTGGTGAATCTTTAGAATCTGTAATTTTCGCATAGGCGGTTTGATAAATCTCACCCGGAACACTACCATCTGTCTTTTGTTGTACAAACACTACAACCGCCAGGTCATCAGGACTATACAACGGGACATCAATTTCCCAGTTCAGTTGAACAGATGAATATTTATCACCAGGACTAAAGCTTGTTAAATCCTCTCTTGAAGAACCCGCAGGGTTAGGCAGCATTTTCTTCAAAACATTATAAGCAGTATCCCCTGCTGCTAATACTATTTTTTCTTCAATTACCGCTGTATAAACTACAATAGGGTTATTCACCTGTTCGGTAGCTGTAACTTCCCATTGTACACTAATGGATTTAGAATCAGTAGGAAGCACCTGTAAATCTATGTTAAACTGTGGATCTACCAACGATCTGCGATCTATCAAGTCTATGTCCCATCCACTGGCTAGTCCCTGGTACTGGTTGCCATCTACTACTGAATTGATTGTGTTGGAAATATTATAAAGATTAGCCCTTGTTACAGGTTCACTTTTGTTATCCTCATACAAGCTGTCTTTCTCATCCTTAGGTGAAGGGATATGATATTCCATATAAACAAAATCAAGAGGACTGTCATTTTTGAAACGTTCCATATCATCACGTATTTGAACCCTGCCTGTTCCTTCCAGATGTGTAAAATTCTCCACTAAAATCAATCGGTTCCTATCCCGTATGTTAACATTATCAAATGCAAACCCATTTGGAATAACGGGAGGATTATCGTTATTACTACCAAATGAAATTCTAAAACGAACCTGAGACCTGCTCGCAACAGGAATATCATCCAGGAAATATCGGGCAGTAACCCAACTTCCGGTTGAGCCGGACCAACCATTTTGCTTACCACCTGGCTGGCTAATTATCGAGGATTTATTGTACCAGTTGATACCTCGGTTAATAGCACCCAAGCTACGCCATGTAATACCTCCATCAGTTGAGTATTGTAATAAAGCACCATCAAATTCTTCCTGGGTATCATTCCATATATCCATAGAAATCATCGGGCGCTCAAGTGTTGTAAGATCAAAGCAAGGGGCATCAACAAAAGATTGCTCGCTATTATAATACCCACCGGAATTTCTACCTGTCCACCAGGCATTTACACCTTCAGAAGCAGAATTGATTACGGTGCCATTAGGAGTTCCCAATATCCAACTGGTATCACTTGAAACTTCTGCACCAGCAACCCAGCCATGGTCACTATCCTCAAAACTTTCTATGTATTCATTGTTTGAATCAAATTCCGCATCATTCACAAAAGGAAAAATAGGAATTGGTTGCGTATCCGAAGCCTGGCAACCCTTATCGGTAGTAACAGTGACCGAAGCATTATATACCTGATAATTTGGATAAACATGACTTACATTATCATTTAATCC
>JAGQYJ010000109.1 GCA_020436145.1 Cyclobacteriaceae bacterium
ACCCGAGCCTATTGTTGAAGACAAAAAGGACACTTCTAAAACTGCCTATGATACAATCGTAGTTCAAGTGTACAACAAGGAGAATACGTTAATCAGAACCCTTAAAAACAAGTACGACAAAAATGGCCTGTTTAGAATGTACTGGGCTTTAGATGAAAAAGGAATACGTTACCCATCTCGGGAAAAACCGGAAGACAAAAGCCCGGAACCCGGAGGCGTTAACGTGTTACCAGGCACTTATAAAGTAGTAATGTCCTTTGGAAGTCAAAAAGATTCTACTACGATAAATGTTAAGTTTGACCCCCGGTTAGCCATTAGTGAAGAAACCCTGCTGGCCAATTATGAAGCAAATAAACAACTGGAAAATGAAATCGGGATCGCAAGCCAGGCAATGGACCAATTGCGAAACAGTAATAAAATACTGGACGATATTCTAAAGCAGGCAAAGGTCAAGGGAGAATCTTACGATTCACTTAGAAATCTTACAAATGCAACCAAAGACAGCATTAAGATGCTGGTTGATGAACTTATTGGCGCCAAAAGTGATAAGCAGGGCATTACCGGTGAAGAGAATCCTTCTATTATAGATTATTTTTATTCGGCTGTGTTTTATCTGGGTTCATTCAATTTGCCCGGACCAACTCAGGCCAGAACAATGACGCATGCAAAAAACAAACTGCTACCCTGGTTGGCAAAAACGAATGAGTTTTATGAGAAGCAATGGAAAGAATATCAGAAGTTTGTAGAAGAAGCAAAGTTGAGCCCGTTTGAAGAAGTGAAATCGTTTCAGCTAAATGACTAAGAAAATTATCAAGGGCCGGCTATTCACGTTGGCTTGCCTGATCATGGCCCTGCCCTCCTCTGGGCAGGGATTAGTATCAACATACGAAAAAAGTAATCATCTGGAAACTTCAACCTACGAGGAAGGCATGGCTTTCTTCCATGCTTTGGCTGAAAAACACCCGGAAGTGCAACTTATTGAAGAGGGGCCAACAGATTCCGGTTATCCATTGAATGTTGTTCTCATTTCCAGAAGTAAAAATTTTGACATTCAGCAACTCAAAAATGAAGGTAAAGCAGTTTTTCTCATCAATAATGCCATTCATGCTGGTGAACCCGATGGCGTGGAAGCATCACAAATGCTGGCTCGTGATCTTCTTGAAAACAAAAAGATGAGCAGGTTATTGGACAATACTGTTATTGCCATAATCCCCTTTTACAATATTGGTGGTGTGCTTAACCGTAATTCAGGATCACGCGTAAACCAAAACGGGCCTAAAGAATATGGTTTTCGTGGCAATGCCCGGAACTTTGATCTGAACCGTGACTTTATCAAAACTGATACGCGAAATGCCCGTAGTTTCAGTGAGCTCTTTCAGAAACTTGATCCTGATTTATTTGTTGATACACATGTGAGCAATGGAGCCGACTATCAGTATGTAGCCACCACCATTGCCACTCAAAATGATAAGCTGGGAGGCCCCCTGGCTGATTATATGAAGAAAGAGATGCTTCCCTTTCACTATGAATTTATGAAAGAAGCAGGCACGGAAATGACCCCTTATGTAAACATCTGGGGCATGAGTACTCCGGATATGGACTATAGTGAGTTCATTGATTTGCCTCGTTACAGCTCAGGCTATGCTGCCTTATTTAATACCATCGGTTTTATAAGTGAAACCCATATGCTAAAAACTTTTGAACAAAGGGTAGAAGCTACCTACAATTACCTTTTGGGGCTGATAACATTTACCAATACTAATGGAAAAGAGATTATTAATCTCAGAAATGAAACCAAAAGGCAAATAGCTGAACAGAAGGAATTTGTAGTGTCGTGGAAGTTAAACGACAAAGAATGCGATAGCATACTTTTTAAAGGTTATGAAGCAGAGCGACCCGTAAGTGAGATCACGGGACAAGTTCGATTGAAATATGACAGGGCCAGACCTTATGAAAAAAAGATTGCCTACTATAACCATTACGATCCGGATGTGACTGTATCCCGGCCTGATTATTATGTGGTTCCTAAGGGCCAGTGGCCTGTAATTGAACGATTGAAGTGGAATAATATTGAAATGGAAGTAGTAAAGGAGGCCAGGGAAATTACCGTTGAAGTGTATCATATTGTTTCCTTCAAAACCCAGGAGCAGCCTTTCGAAGGTCACTACATGCACTATGATGTTGAAGTGGAAGCAAGAAAAGAGTTGGTACAACTTGAACCCGGTGATCTATTGGTTCCGGTAAATCAATGGCGCAACCGCTACATTGTGGAAACTCTTGAGCCCCAGGCCTCCGATTCGTTCTTTAACTGGAATTTCTTTGATACCATACTTCAACGTAAAGAAGGCTTTTCAGCCTATGTGTTCGAAGACCTGGCACTTGAAATATTAGAACAACATCCTGAAATAAAGGAAGCACTGGAAGTAAAGAAAAAAGAGGATATTGAATTTGCTCAAAATGGCTATGCACAGTTAATGTTTATTTACGAGCATTCCAACCATAATGAAAAAGCATATATGCGGTACCCGATTTATCGCTACTTAAAACAATAATTATTTACAGCCTGTTGCATTCAAGGCCATATGACGCCTGCCATTCAAATAGGTTTTGTCTTCTTCTATTTTAAGATCGACTTCTACGGGTGGTAATTTGTCAAACTTTAGCAATAGCGTACCTGTAGCTCCAATTGATTTGGTTTCCCACGTTCCCTTTTTTCGGCCTTTGTAGTTGCCAATCTCCCCTTTCACCAGGCCACTGCGCTTAAGTTTAGAGGTAAAGCTTCCATCCGGGCATAACCACAATTCATTTACTGATTTGGTGCCAACTACATTTTCATAACTTACCAGATGTTTGCCGGCCAAAAACAGTTTCCAGTCAAAACCGGCATTGGCAGATACCAGCACCGGCTGAACAAAAGAAGTACCTGTCAGGAACTTATCCAGTTCTCCCTTCATCTCTTCCAAAACTGCGGCAGGGCAGATTAACAAAATCTGTAAGCACCTCCCATATTCGCTGCAACGCGCTTCTATATAGCCTGTATAGGCTTTATTATACCCTCCTGTCAAAACCACACCCGAATGCATTCTATCCCCTTTCGTGCTAATATTACCATCCGATTTTAGCATTCTTCCTTCACTCAGTTCCAATCCTTGCATCCAACCCATTTTAAGTTGCTCAAAGGTGGCAGTGTCTGCAAAAACATAAATTTGGGCATCTTTTCCCTTTTTGCTGCTTAATAAGAAAATTTCGGCTCCCTGGGGAAGCATTCCCATCCAGCCCTCAGGAACCACCGATTTGATCCCGTATGCAGGAGCATAAATGGAATCCCCTTCATCGTACACCTGCCCGGGCCTTAGCCTAGATTGCGCCAAAAGTGTTATGGGGATAAAAAGAAAAATAAAGCTTAGTGATTTATACATATTCAGTTTTTTTATAACCTACGAAATTCAGGACTCTTGGGATGTGGAGAGTTCTTGCAATAAGAGTGAAGCAGATCGGTCCAGGATATCATACACATCCTGAAAACCACTCAAACCTCCAAAATACGGGTCCGGAACATCCGATCCTTTATTTACAGAATCAAAATCTCTCATTTTAAAAATATTGGAATGTCCGGTATGATTTCTTCTTTGAATGTCAAAAAGATTGCTTTCATCCATAGCAATGATATAATCAAACTCCTCAAAATCTTTATCGGACAACTGCCTGCCCCTATGCGTATACTGCAAACCATTGGCCCTGGCATTATCAACACTCCTCTGGTCCGGTGACTTGCCTATATGATAGTCTGCTGTCCCGCACGAATCGCAGGAAAAAGCGTGTTGAAGATCATTCGCTTCCACATGCTTTCTGAACAAGGCTTCTGCCAGAGGCGATCGGCAGATATTACCAAGGCAAACAAATAGGATTTTTTTCATATGAGGAGGTTACCTTGCCATTGGGAATTTGTATTAAGACATGAAAATAAATATTATTTTCGAAGCTTGTTTATCATTGCAGTTGAAAAACCTCCCCCTTAGGGAGGTTTTTTATATTTTAGGGCAAACGATTGAATCATGGAATTCATTAATGTTACTCCCGACTATAAACCTCACATTGCTCTAGTTCAGTTAAACCGCCCTAAGGAACTCAATGCGCTTAATCTGCAATTAATGCAGGAGCTTAAAGAGGCGCTGAAGTCGCTCGATCAGGATGAGACAGTACGGGTAATAGTGATTACAGGCAATGAACGAGCTTTTGCGGCAGGTGCTGATATTAAGCAAATGGCGGATAAGTCTGCTATTGATATGCTTAAAATTGATCAGTTCAGTACCTGGGACCAGATCAAAAAAACACGAAAACCGATGATCGCGGCTGTATCGGGCTTTGCTTTGGGTGGCGGCTGCGAGTTAGCCATGACCTGCGATATGATCATTGCCTCTGAAACGGCTCAATTTGGCCAACCGGAGATAAAAATAGGAGTAATGCCAGGCGCAGGAGGAACACAAAGGCTTACCAAAGCTATTGGCAAAGCAAGGTCTATGGAAATGGTACTTACCGGCAAATTTATAAATGCCGATGAAGCGCTTCAATATGGTCTTATCAATAAAGTGGTACCTGTGGAGCTCTATTTGTCGGAAGCAATGCACCTGGCAACAGAAATAGCCAAAATGTCTCCTGTTGCTGCCATGCTGGCTAAGGAGTCAGTCAATCGTTCTTTCGAAACCCATTTGGATGAAGGACTGCATTTTGAGCGCAAAAACTTCTACCTGGCTTTTGCCTCTGAAGATCAATCGGAAGGAATGCAAGCCTTTATTGAAAAAAGAAACCCCGACTACAAAGGGAAGTAATCGGGGCCTGCTCAACAATCAATAATATTTTTTACCTGAAGCTAAATCCTATACCAGCATTAATGGTATTATATCCTTGCAGTGTATAAGAGCCATGGAGTGTTAAAATCGCTAATTTTAATCTGGCACCAACAGTAGCTCTAAACCCACCTCCTTTGGCATCCAAGTCAACCGGGTTTACAATATCTTCCTTTGTACCGGTTCCGGGAACCTCAATGGAGTACGTTCCGTTCATTTTCAGGTTGGTTTTAAAATCATCAACCCCAATTCCAATAAATCCTGTAAAAACCGAAGCTGTTGCCGAAGCCACTACCTGGTAGTTAAATGTTTGCACTCCAAACTCTGCCATCTGATTGCTTCCTTCTATTGTTCCTTCATCTAATTCATAGGCAAGTGAAATATTTGTAAAACCTATGAAACCCGAGATATCCAGAAAAGGTAAATCTTTAACTACAGGTATCCATTGCGAAACACTATGCATTACGCCCAGTCCCCAATATTTGTAGTCAATGCCTGCATCATTCTTAATCGTTGGAACCCAACGCACTTTAAGTTCGGTTTTCTTAACAATACCTATACCTACCTGAACGATGGGTGACGGAACCGCAACCAGATTAGTTGGTAAATCATCCTTAATTCCATTTAGCGTAGGGAAAATCACATAAGCACTATTAGGGTCTGATTTATCTAATACCGCTTTTATCTCATTGCTGGTAGTTCCACCCATAACTGTAGGAAATTCGTCATCATTTGGATCCGACAAATCAAATACCTCGTAATTATCAGGAACCAATTTGAAACTTTGTGAGGCTACGGGTACCAATGCTAAATTGCCACTTATCGTCAGGTCAAATCCCAATGATTTATGTGGTCTTGCTGTGTTGTACCAGCCATTGTTAAAACCATATCCTAAACCTTGAAGCAAAGGATCCATATAATTATCCATATACTGATTAAAATCCTTGGCAACCCCATCAACATAGTCTTCATACTGTGCAAAAGACAGATTTGAAATACCAAAGAATAACGCGATTAAGAAAATTCTGATTGTAGTAGTTTTCATAACAGGTAGCTTTATAACGCCAATTTAATGAAAATACCACGAACCCTCTAATTGGTAACCCAACAAAATATATTTAAACAGAATATAACTCAATTAAAGTCGATTTGGATGTTGTTTGAGGTTTTCAATGGGCCTCTTTCTATTTTTGCCAAATGCGGACATTCTTTTATGGTACCATTCTGTTCATTACCCAAATAGTTCTGCCGTTACTGGCACTGTTCAATAAAAAGCTGAAGCAGTTCTATCTTGGTAGAAAAGGCATTCTAACCGACCTGAAACATAAACTTTCAGATAATACCTCTCCCATTATATGGGTACATTGTTCGTCAGTGGGTGAATTTGAACAAGGATTACCAGTAATCGAAAAGCTAAAGCAGTCCTATAAAGGATGGAAAGTTCTGGTAACTTTTTTTTCTCCTTCGGGCTATGAGGCGGTGAACAATGAACTTATTGACTTTAAGTTCTACCTTCCCTTGGATACTGCATCAAATGCTAAGGAATTTATCGATTCGATGGACCCTAAAATGGCACTGTTTGTTAAATACGAATTTTGGCACAACTATCTCAAAGAACTCAAAAAGAGAGAGGTGCTCGTTTTTTCTGTTTCCTCAATTTTCAGGCCTACGCAAATCTTTTTCAAACCCTTTGGCAAATGGAATAGAAGGATTTTAAAATCCTTCTCCTACTTTATGGTACAGGATGATAGGTCACTGGTGTTGCTAGATAGCATCGGGCTTAAGAATGCATCAGTTACTGGAGATACACGGTTTGACAGGGTACTTAAAATTAAAGAAGATCCTACCCGGTTTCCGGAAATTGAAGCTTTTTGCCAACATAAAAAGGTATTTATTGTGGGTAGCCTTCGGCCAGAGGATGACACCGTTGTATTTGAACTGGTTAAGACTCATCCTGAACTGAAATTTATCATTGCTCCCCACGAAATAACCGAAAAGCATATGCTCAAAATTGAGCAAGCCACTGAAAGCAACATCAGGCATTCCTCGCTTAAGGATACAGATAATAACAGGCATGTTCTGATCATTGATTCCATTGGCAAGCTTTCACGCTTGTACCGGCTGGCCGATTTTGCCTACGTGGGTGGTGGGTTCAGCGATGGCATCCATAATATTCTGGAGCCTGCCGTTTACAGCATTCCGGTTTTCTTCGGTAATAAATACTATTTGAAATTCAAAGAAGCTGTTGACCTGGCCTCGCTGGACGGAGCATTTCCCGTTAAAAATGCCATGCAAATATCTGACGTGCTAAATAAGCTTGGAGATGCTGAACATCTTCAACAGACAAAGAAATCGATTGAGAATTATGTGAATACCAATCGTGGTGCGGCTGAAAAAGTGGTCAGGCTCATTGAGAAAACGGTGGAAAAATGAAGGGAATAGTTTTCAAATCAACAGGTTCATGGTACTCAGTGAGGTTACAGGAGGGCACATTTATCGATTGTAGAATTAGGGGTAAATTCAAGTTGGCCAAACTGCAGGTTACCAACCCAATTGCTGTTGGAGACAAGGTAGTGGTTGAGCACGATCCAGCACATGAAGGCACAGGTATTATCACAGAAATTGAGCCACGCGAAAACTATGTGATGCGGAAATCGGTGCATAAAGCCGAAAAAGGCCACCTTATAGCTTCCAATATCGATCGGGCTATTCTTATTGTCACCCTGCATCATCCGCGTACATCACTGGGTTTTATCGATCGTTTCCTGGTTACAACAGATTCGTTCCGGATACCCACCACGCTTGTATTCAACAAGGCCGATTTACTTAGCAAAGAAGACCTTGAAGAGGTGAAATACATCTCTTTTATTTATGAAGAAATCGGAATAAACACTTTATTGATTTCTGCAAAGGAAGGCACAGGTATTGAAGAGCTTCGAAAAGTGATTGAAGGTCAGGTCACCCTTTTATCCGGACATTCAGGAACAGGAAAATCGACCATCACAAACAAATTAATACCTCATAAAAAGCAGAAGATTGGCCTGGTTTCAGAAGCGGTTAAAAAAGGGATACATACCACAACGTTTGCTGAAATGTTTGAGATTGATCAAAATACATGGTTGATTGATACCCCCGGTATAAAGGAGCTTGGACTGATTGATATTGGTGATCATGAGTTATCAGATTATTTTCCTGAAATGCGGGCTTTGTTGGGCCAGTGCAGGTTTAATAATTGCTCGCACACACACGAACCCAAATGTGCCGTAATTGAAGCATTGGAAAATGGGGAAATTGCCCCGAGTCGATACGAGAGTTACATTAGTATGCTGGAGAATGAAGATTCCAGAAGATAAAAAAGTAAAATAGTATTTTTACCAGTGATTTCAGTTTATTAACATCCATATATTAAATCTTCTTTACCATGAAAAACAATTACTTACTTGTTGCACTTGCACTGTTCTTTTTCGGATGTTCACCTTCTCAAAAAGAAGACTCCGTTCAAGAGGAAGCACAAGCGTTTATCAATACGTATACCGACCAGTTTAAAACCCTTTACTATGAATCGGCAGAAGCTGAGTGGGCTGCCAACACAAAGATTATCCCCGGAGATACTGTGAATAGCCACCATGTTGAGGTTGCCAATGAAGCCTATGCCCGCTTTACAGGCAGTGAAGAGAACATCAGCAAGGC
>JAGQYJ010000110.1:0-2346 GCA_020436145.1 Cyclobacteriaceae bacterium
CCATTGAGAATGGCTGTTAGCGTAACGGAGTACGTGCTTCCGGCTGTATACGTGTTAAACGGAGCAAGGTCCGTTGACATGTTTCCATCTCCAAAGTCCCATAATACTGCGGTTGGTGCCGGGGTTATTTGAGGGAAAAAGGCAGTTGGCGCATTAGCACAGGTTCCTGCAAAGCTAAAATCTACGGATAGCTGAGGGTCACGCGGAGGCAAAAATGCAGGGAACTGAAACGAGTTGAAATCTTGGTTGTTTTCAAGTGCAGGCTCATAGGTGGTAAGGCTAGCAATAGAATCAGCATCTAGTAGACGGCCAATCAGAAAAGGGTCGCCTGCATTGTTTTCCTGGTACAAATGATACAGATTACCATCAGGGCCTAATTGCAGGCCGTAGCTTCCAAAAACAGGCATAGGAAGCACAGAAACCGGAGAAGCAGAAGGAGGAGCCCCCATATCTACCTGCATTACATTACCTATGCTTCCGGCTTGATCACCGTAACGGGCATAGTACAATTTGGAACCATCTGCTGACCACTCCACATCAAAAACGGCTTCTGTAGCAAAGTCTGCATTACCCGTGTTCAGTAACTCTCTGTTAAAAGTCAACACTCCGGTGGTCAGGTCTATATTTAGAATCTGGATGTTGACACTGGAGCTTTTAGGAGCCACTGCTATTTGAAGTGAATCGGCATTAAATGCGATGTGGCTTGCGTCCATATTTGCACCCAATGAATAGGTATTTTCAATCCACGTTCCAGGTGTAGCGCTATCAATGCCCAAAACTTTGTAGTCACTTGTTCCCTGGTCCAGGGTTATGAGCCAGTAACCTGTGTTTGTTGCGTTCGGTACTACAAGCATGGCATCTGAAGCATTAGCAGTACTGCTGGCAATTAGTTCGTTCATAGGTAACAACACTCTACCTAAAGGTGGCTGAAGTGCGATTGCATTTCCGTTGGAGGTCATATCCACCTGGGACATATGAATGGCCCCAGAGGGTGTAGTTCGTAAATATGTAATAAAGATCGTTGTTGCCCGGGGCAGAGGCGATAGCCACACTTTGGTTTTTATTTATATCAGCGTCCAGTTTATCTACCAATGAGATACCATCCATAGTTCCATAAGTGGCATCATATACATTTAAGCCATCCGTATAAAACAATAAATCCCCTGTTTCGGGCTTATTTGCCGTGGCATTACCACGTACATTGAAGGGAGGAAGCTTGTGGTCGGTTATTAACTCGGGAACATTTAAAGGTCTTGTGAATTCTACGGCAATATTGTTATTACCGAAGTACCAATGCTGGTCTGCAAAATCCTGCGAAAAAGCAGAATTTGCCAGCAAAGCGAAACCGAACAAACCAAGGCTAAAAAGTAAATTCCGAAAACGTTCAGGCATAAATTGATAGATACTAAATTATTGTATGTAACGTTTGTTTATCATATCTGGATACATGGCCACTTGGTTGAGGTGACCCTGTTCTAAACAAAATCACTAATCTAACTTATAATTTATTGAATGTTGACTTATAAACGATTGAAAACTTGTATTAGTTTGTACGGTAGGTGGATATCACCCATTTTCTAAACAATTTGTAATATCCTCCGTAAGTTTACAGAGTTTTAGTTTTACTTATTAGCGATAAATTTTCTACTTTGCCACAAGTTTGTTGAATTTGAATATGCGAAAATATACTGCTTTAGCAGCCTTCATTTTTTATAGTTGTTCATTGGCCTTTGGGCAGGATGTTCAGTTTTCGCAGTTTTATTCAGCTCCTTTATACCTGAATCCTGCCTTTACAGGTGCTACACAGTTGACCCGAGTAGGAAGCAATTACCGGACACAGTGGCCAGCATTGCAGGCCAATTTTGTTACTCTTTCTGCCTATGCAGATCACTTTATTGAGGACAAAAACAGTGGGATTGGAATTTTAATTCAGACAGATAAGGAAGGCTTAGCGGGCCTTAGGTCCAATAGTTTTACGGCAACCTATGCATACCAACTTCCAATTTCTGAGAAATTTACGGTTAGGGCTGGCCTTAATGCAGGGTATTTTCTGCGTGATATAAATTTTTCCAACCTTACGTTTGGAGACCAGTACGATGCCAACGGTGTGCTTATTAACCCCACCACAGCTGAACAGTTTGATACAGGAGCCAACAAAAGCTTTTTTAATATTGGTTCAGGCGCACTACTGTATTCTGATGATATATGGTTGGGTTTAGCTGTTGACCATTTAAACAAGCCCAATCAATCGTTGATAGGAGAGGATGATCGACTACCGATGAAATTTTCAGTTCATGGTGGATATAAGTTTTACTTTAAGTCTGGTGTAACCGGTGATGGAATGTA
>JAGQYJ010000110.1:2389-3869 GCA_020436145.1 Cyclobacteriaceae bacterium
AAACAGCAGGGTAAGTTCAGCCAAATGGATGTGGGAATGTATCTTACTTACGAACCCATGATCCTTGGATTATGGTACCGGGGAGTTCCCTTTAAAAATGTAGATAATATTGTTAACAATGAATCTGTAGTTGTATTAGTCGGTTTTAGCAAGAAGACCCGAGACAGTATTTTTAGGGTTGGATATAGCTACGATATTACCATTTCTCGCCTGGGAACCTCTAGTGGAGGGGCTCATGAATTCTCTATTTCCTATGCCTGGTTTACAGGGGACCCTCGGAAACCGCCAAAAAATGTAAGGCTAATTCCTTGTCCAGACATTTAAAATAAAAAGCCAGCAGTTAACGGTTAATAGCAAGAAATTGCTGAGGAGGTTATTTGCCTTTTAATTTCCAGCGTGGATCGAGCAGGCCAAGTTTACCTCCCCGTTTAAGAGACATAACTATTAGCAGTCCGCCCAGCAGTATAATGGCGCCCATAATTGCCATAATAACGAAGGTTTTAGTATTAGATACCTTCAGTTTATTCAACTCATTTTCTTTCTTGATAAGGGCAATTTCCTTCTCTTTTTCAAGCATTTGAAAGGTTAACTCCAGTTCTGAAAGTTTTTTATTGCTTGCTTCATTGATAATGTCATCCTTGTAGGCATCATAAAGCACTCGGTTATCATAGGCCTTTGCAATATCTCCCTTATCGTAGTAAAGTTTGGCCAGGGCAAGATGAATGTCTTTCAATAGAGGCTTGTTAATCATGCTTTGAGCTAACTCAAGAGCCTCCAATTCCTGTTTCAGCGCAACTTTCTTATTTCCAAATTCAATATTAATAGCACTCAGGTTATGCAATGCATAAGCTTGCCCAAGCACATCCTTTCGCTCTATGCAAGTTTCCATTGATTGCTCATAATAACTTTGAGCACGCGTAAACTCACCTCGCTTGTAATAGGCGTTTCCAATGTTGGCATAGGGGTCAAATTCGCTGTGATCTATCTTGTCATAAATCTTTATGGCTTTTTTATAAAATCCTATAGCCCTATAATCTTCACCCATAGCCAGGTAGGTATTTCCCAGATTATTCAGGGCGCCAACCATATTTTTTTCATCTTTTAACGAATCGAGCAGCCAATACGATTGCAGAAAGTAATTTAATGCCTCTTTTGGTCTTCCTTTAAGTGAATAAATGGTGCCAATATTATTTAAGCTATAAGCAACACCCTTTGTATTGTTTATTTCTTTGTTTATCTGCAATGACTGCAGGTGATAGTTCATTGCTTTATCTATAACCCCATGGTTTTTGTAAAACACACCAATGTTGTTATAGCTGGCAGCAATTCCTTTCTTGAAATCAAGCTGCAGGGCAAGATCCAGAGCATTTAATGTATAATCAAGAGCTTTTTTAGGGTTGGAGTTTATGAACTTGTTATACAGCAGGTTATTGGCCTTAACGGCAGAGGTGTCTTCTCCAGAAGCCACCGTTAGCAGACT
>JAGQYJ010000110.1:3967-8497 GCA_020436145.1 Cyclobacteriaceae bacterium
AGTTTATGAACTTGTTATACAGCAGGTTATTGGCCTTAACGGCAGAGGTGTCTTCTCCAGAAGCCACCGTTAGCAGACTGTCGATGTTTTGGCAAACACCCTGGTAACCAACAAGTAAAAGCAATATAACTATTTTACCTAATCGCATTTTTTGACCATTTATGCCACCAATATACTACTTAAAAGTAGTTAAATGGTGTTGTTAATCAATTTTACGGTTGGTATCAACTTAAGTTCTTTTGGGCAATGGTTTTGTAACTTACGCCAATAAGCACCGGAATATAGACCAGGTTTATGATGATGTCTTTAATAGCTACTGAATCTCTTATTTCCTGAAATGCATACCTTGAAAAAGGGAAGTCTACAAGATTGGTGATGGCCCAAAACGGGAAAAAGTTAACCACATTGTCCACGGGGTCGGGAAGCATACTTCTGATGATTACTTCAAACAGAGGATAAACCAGGAGAAGCACTATTGAAAGTCCGGCTCTTTTAATTACCAATGCCAGCATCATTGAGAATAATAAAAAGTTTAAGGTCATCAGAAAAAAAGCGGGGACAAAACCAATATGCTGGAACATGTAATGCATTTCGGTTTGTGGAGAATAAATTGAGCCCATTAAAAGGCCAATGAATAAAACCACCAATGCAGACACCAAAGAGAGACCCAGGATAAAGAGTACTTTTGAGGTAATAAAGTCGGCTCTGCTTAGACCATCAATTACATTTTGCCGGATCGTTTTATACGAAAATTCATTTGTAGTGAGAATTACAACGAGAATACCCGCTATCAGTGTTATAAATTTGGCTACATAGGTCAGGTTCTGCCAGATATCCGGAAAGTGATACAAAGGTATTTTCATTATATCAATTTCTCCAAACTGGGCACCTTTAGACGCCAACCATTTGAGAAATTCCATGCCACTTATAGGAATAAGTATCAAAATTGAAAAGTAGATACCGATAAGCACCCAAAAAGTTCTATAGCTTAACAGCTTTGCCAGGTCTATTTTAAGTAGTCTGATCATCAGGCTTGATTTAGTATTTCCAAAAATTGCTTTTCCAACGATTTTGTCTGCGTTTCCAAATGACTGGCAACGATTTTCTGATCAAATAAAAACCGGTTTAAATCAATCGCTGTTTTTCCTTCGGCCATTGAAACTTCAAACCGCCCATTGTTGACTGGCTTAGCGTCTACTACTAGAGGGCATTTTTGTAAAACTGGCTCCAGGTTTACCTCTGCTTTTACTACAACTTTAGATTCCCCTTTGGCCACATCCTCTACCTTTCCGGTGTAAATTAAGGAACCCTTATTGAGTACTGCGAAATCGGTGCAAACCTTTTGCACTTCATCCAGCAGGTGGCTTGCCAGAACAATGGTTTTGCCCTGGCGGGCAATGTCAATGATAAGCGAACGAATATCCGCAATTCCCTGGGGATCAAGGCCATTGGTAGGCTCATCAAGAATCATTACATCGGGATCGCATAATAATGCTGAAGCGATCGACAACCGTTGTTTCATTCCCAATGAATAGGTTCTGTATTTATCATTCTGGCGCTCGCTTAAGCCAACCTGCTTCAGTACTTCAGGTATCCTCTGAGGACCCACCTCTTTGATTAGCGCAACAACTTCAAGGTTTTTAACAGCCGACAGATAAGGGTAGAATATGGGCGTCTCCAGAATGGCCCCTATTTTTTTGCGTTGTTCTTTAGATCCTGGTTTATCAAACCAATTGTAGCTTCCTCCGGTTGGTTGGATTACATCCAGCAGCATTCCCAGGGTTGTGGTTTTACCACTTCCGTTAGGTCCTAAAATTCCAAATACAGAACCTTTTGGTACGGTAAGGTCAAGCTTGTCGACTGCTTTTAACCTTCCATAATGCTTGGAAAGTTGGTGGGTTGATAATACGGTTTCCAATCTTTAATTATTTTTTACGGTGTCTATTATTTTGCCAATTTGTTTTGCGGATGGACTACCCAACACATCTATGGCCATTGTTCCTTCTTCCGATTGAACCAACAGAAAATAGCCTTCGATATCATCATCGTCTCCGTTTATGTAAACCAATACATCTGCGCCTTCATGTTTTACGGTCATTAGTGCTTCAAAATCATGTGCTTCAAGATCGCTTACCAATTGCTTTTTTGCTTCTTTGGTAAAATTGGGAATGGTGAGCACTTTGATTTTATCTATGGTTGCGGCCAGTTCGGCCAATTCAGGATCATCTGCCTGATTTAACATAGTAAGGTTACTATGATAAATCATAAATGTTGTGGCATCAGGGTACACCTCAGCAAGTTTTTTCATAACCTTACTTTGTGCATTTCCCAGGTGACCCACAAAAAGCAGGGTAGTAATTAGTGTAAGAAGTTTCATTTATGTATGTATAGAAGTAAAAGTAATGAAATATTTACAGGCTTATAAAAAACACTTTGCCAGGCCTGTAATTCTACGGGCCCGGCAAAGTATGTTGGGTCATTCTTGCTTAATGCCAGTCTTTTTGATGCTTGGCGAAGTAGGAAATATCTTCCATGGAAAGAGTACCCTGTATAGTCACCAATACAAAGCTGTCATCTTCGTCAATCAAAAATGTAATGTTTTCTAATTTGGAGCCACTTCCCTGTGCCAGAATATTGATATTAGAATCATCTTCCTTTACGGTCATTAATTCCTCATATTTTTCTCCGGCCATTTTGCTTTTTAACCCACTAATGTCTGCTTTATCCAGCATTTTGTAAGGAACTTCAAGAACCTGCATGGCCTTAATGGCACTTAATACACGCCCTGCTGCCTTTGTTTCATCGTCATCTTCATCGCTGTATTCAGCAATTTTAGAAGCGAAATTGAAGAGAGAACCACTTATGTCCACAAATGTGGTGTGGTCCATATTTCTGTATTTGGCATGAAACTCAGCGATTGACTTTGATTGTGAAAAGGCAAGTGCCGGAACCAGTACAATAGCGATTAATAGTGTTGTTACTTTTTTCATTGTTTCGAGTTTTTGATTGTTAGTAAATTTTAGTTGTTTTTATCCAGTTTTTCCAAATTTTCAAAACCTTCTATATCCATTGATTTCGACAGCTTTGATATTTGCTTAAGATCAATATCGCCTACCAGACTTAATATGAGGAACTCATGCTCTCCACCCAATACCATCAGCAATTCACTGATCGTTCCTCCTTTTTCCTTAATAAGAAACTTCATGTCATTTTCGCGATCCTTTACGGTCATAAGCTCCTCGTATTCTTTGCTGTCAATCATTTTAAATGCATCGGCATACATTTCTTTACCATTGCTGATATTGTCCTTGGTAAGAATTTTAAGTCCTTTCACCTTACTAACAGCATCAATTACCTCCTGATCTTCAGGGTCTTCGGCATCCAGGTTGGCAAAGAGACCAAACATTCGGGCAGTGACCACTACCTGGGTGAACGAGTCATCGTTTTCATATTTTGAAAAGAATTTGCTTATGGCATCGTTTTGTGCACTGGCCGCTAACGTGCATAAGAGCAATATGGATAATACAAATAATTTTTTCATTTTTTATCTCCTTTCACTTTTGATTCTGCTTTACTAAGCATTGATATTTTTTCTACTTCTTTTTTTCCACTATTCATTTTACTGGCAATCAGCATTAAGGCTTTTTTTGTTTCTGCATAGGCCTCTTCCGGGTTTTTATAGGTGTCTTCTGCCAGTAAGAGCTCAGGTTTGTCGCCTTTCCACACTTCCATTCTGAAAATGAAGGAAGTGGCAATAACAATTACTATGGCAGCAGCTACCTTCATATAATTCTGGAACGATTGCTCCATTTTTCTCACCCGGGTAGCGGGCTGTTGGTGGGTTTTTACTTCTTTCAGGACCCTTTCTTCGAAAGAAGGATCGTCAAGCCTTATTTCTGTTTCTTTGTTAAAGAACCGGAACAAAGGGGCTGCCTGCTTTAAATGCTCTGGAATTTCTTCGGTAGTACTATAGTACTCACGTAACTCCGCCTCTTCCTCAAGGGTGGAAACGCAATTCCAATAGCGCTCAAGCAATAGTTCAATTCGCTTTGAGTCCATATGCATTTACATTTATCAATTGTTCCCTTACAAATTTTCTTGCCCTGAACAGATTTACTTTTACAGTATTGATATTCTGATTCAGAATTTCACTTATTTCCTGATAGGAAAAACCTTCTACATCTCTCAACCTGATTGCTTGTTTCTGCATTTCAGGTAATTGGTTTATGTAGCTATATACCGCATGCATGGTATCATTTTGTTCAGCAGATGAATAAGGGCTCTGACTGCTGCTTTGCAGTTCGTAGGCTGTGCCCAAATCAACCGACTTATTATGTTTGGACTTAAGCTTGTCCAGGGCAAGATTGCGGGCAACACGCATGCACCATGCTTCCATATTTTGGTAAGCATCCATTTCATCTCGCTTATTCCACACCTTGATCATTGTTTCCTGAACTACATCCTTAGCTTCATCTTCACTTTTTAGCAGCCTTAGGGTATACCTGTAAAGCTTATCCTTTACCGGTAATA
>JAGQYJ010000111.1 GCA_020436145.1 Cyclobacteriaceae bacterium
GATAGTTTACTTCCATTAGATGCCTCACCAAAATTTGTGCTCAATGGAGTGGTTGCTGATAGTATTGATACAAATGATGGAATATACAAAATAAGGCTGGCTTGGGGCCAAAAATATACATTTCAGGTACAGGCAACAGAGTTTGATCCTGTGGTGGCAACCATTGATCTTCAGGATATAAAAAACTATCAAAAAATTGAACGCAATTTATATGCTGCACCACTAAAAAAATATGCCTTGGTGAAAGGAAAAGTACTGGATAAAAAAACCGGCTCACCTATTAAAAACACGTTCCTGATTGATGTGGATGGTTCGCATAGCACAACTAGTACGATAGATGATGTAAATGGAACCTATGAGGTACGGTTATCGCTTGGAAAGAAATCAATTCTTACCGCCAGTGCTGATGCTTATTTTCCTATCGCGGAAGTAATTGATGTGACAGATCAAACTGACAATATAGAAATAGCAAAGGACCTAATTCTGGTTCCATTACGGGTTGGCGAGACAATTTTGCTTAATAATATTACGTTCGGTTCCGGTTCATCAACCTTAATGGGCGAATCGTTTACAGATATGGATAGGGTAGTTGATTTACTCAAAGCGTTTCCGAATCTGAAAATTGAAATAGCTGGCCATACCGACAATTCAGGGAATGATGCCACAAACCTAAGATTATCCAGGGCAAGGGCGGAGTCGGTAGCAGAATATATAACAGGGAAGGGAGTATCTAAAGTAAGAGTGGAATTTAAAGGGTACGGTAAAACCAAGCCAATAGCTTCAAATCTCACATCAGGTGGAAGGGCTCAAAACAGGCGGGTAGAATTTGTAGTACTGGAATTGTAAAGAATAAAAAAGGCAGCTTCAACGCTGCCTCTCTATTTATAATAAGATTAGGATATTATTTCCTGCATACCCGTAGAAATTGATGCCGAACTTCCAGGATCAATCTGGTGAATCTCGTCATGCAAGCGAACTCTCATTTCCTTGTCTGAAAGATTATTGATTAATACATTTCCCTTTTCTACCCTAATGTCAAGTTTAATTCCTCTGAATACAATTCTGAACTCATAGAACTCCCATTGATTAGGAATAGAAGGAGCAAGGCTTAACGTATTATCGTGCATTCTCAAACCAGCAAAACCTTCCACAATTGACATCCATGTCCCGCCCATACTTGTGATATGCAGGCCATCTTCCGTATCGTTGTTGATATCATTTAAGTCAAGCCTGGCTGTTCGTAAGTACATTTCGTAGGCTTTGTCATGATAACCTATTTTTGAGGCAATTATGCTATGAATACATGGCGAAAGTGATGATTCGTGAACTGTTAGTGGTTCATAAAAATCAAAATTTCGTTTAATTGTTTCCTCATCATAGTCTTTTTCAAACATATATAGACCTTGCAACACATCTGCCTGTTTAATATAGCAAGATCTCAATATCCTGTCCCAGGACCAGTTTTGGTGAATAGGGCGTTCGCTGGCAGGTAGCTCTCTTGCAGGTGTTAGGTCTTTATCTAAAAAGCCATCCTGTTGCAGAAAGATATTTCTGGACTTGTCTTCCGGAAAGTAGAGATTATCAACCACATCTTTCCACTTATCCAGCTCTGCACCTTTGTCAAACCTTGTTTTGGCAGCAATCTGGTCAAACTGGCCTGTAGCTGATAGTTTTTCAACTTGCTCCATTGTATAATTAAGAGTCCAGTTAATGAGTTTCAATGTATACCAGTTGTTGTTGACATTGTTTTCATACTCATTCGGGCCAGTTACACCTAAGAGAACATATTTTTGTTTAGCCTCAGACCAGTTTACCCGTTGTGACCAGAACCGTGATATACCTATAAGGACTTCAAGACCATATTCAGCCATGTACAATTCATCTCCGGTATACTGAATATAATTGTATATCGCATATGCAATGGCTCCATTCCTATGGATTTCCTCAAATGTTATTTCCCATTCGTTGTGGCATTCCTCTCCATTTATTGTTACCATGGGATACAATGCTGCTCCATGGTTGAATCCTAGCATCTGAGCATTTTCCTGAGCCTTTTTCAGGTGGTTGTATCTGTATTTAAGTAGATTACGTGCAACATGGGCATCGGCAGTTCTCATGTAAAATGGGAGACAGTAGGCTTCCGTATCCCAATAGGTTACACCACCGTATTTTTCACCAGTAAATCCCTTAGGGCCAATATTCAGGTTTTCATTTTCACCGGTGTATGTCTGGTACAATTGAAAAATATTAAAACGAATAGCTTGTTGCGCAGACAGATCTCCTCCAATTCTAATATCACTTTCTTCCCATTTTTTGTGCCAGGTTTGGCTGTGTTCATCCAAAAGTCTGTTAAACCCTTTTGAAAACAGTTCGTTTAACCTCTTTTCTGCTACAGTTACAAGTTCTTCACTTTTATTGTACAACGATGACTCAACAGTTACATATTTGTTAAGTGTTATGGGCTCATTCTGCTTGGCTTCCACAATAAGCTTATTTGCCACATAACTTACGTCTTCGTGCAGGGTAAATTCACACTCTACATTATTTCCGTTTACGGAAAGTTGCCATTTCATGGCTGTACATACATCAAAACCAGTCTTTTTAGTTTTGTTGTGTACGTATGAAAATTCCTGCCCTGCCTTTTTTCCAATTTCAATCCAGAATTTTTCATCGTAGTTGGAATCAGAGTTGACCACATCTCCATTAAGATAGGGTACCAACTCAATAGAACCGGAGAAATTCATTGGAACAACGGTAAACTCAATGGCTCCAAGGTCTTTTTCGATCAAACTCACAAACCTTCTGGACGTAAGTTTGATTTTTTTACCATTTGGAAGAGTTGCGATTGCTTTTCTGGACAACACCCCATCGTGCATGTTTAACTCACGTGTAAATTCTTCAACTTCACAGTGGTTCAAATCAAAAAGTTCACCTTCAACTGCCACATTGATGCCGATCCAGTTGGTGGCATTAATGATCTTGGCAAAATATTCAGGATAACCATTTTTCCACCATCCTACACGCGTTTTATCAGGGTAATACACTCCACCTATATAGGTGCCTTGTAAGGTTTCGCCCGAATAATACTCTTCAAAATTGGCACGCTGGCCCATAAAGCCGTTGCCTATGCTAAAAATACTTTCTGAGATTCTGTTATTAGAAGGAACAAGTCCTTCTTCTATAATTTTCCACTCATCTAGTTTGATATACTCCTTCATGTTGAGTGCATTTTAATTTTCTAATATTTCGATTGCTTGTTTTACAGTTATTTTATCCATTCCGGAAACAGTCAAATCAGCTCCATTAAGAACCTCATTGCTACCTATGCCAATACATTTCATGCCACCTCTTTTAGCGGCCTCAATACCTGCCTGGGCATCTTCAAATACCAAGCAGTTTTCTGGAAGTATACTCATGGCTTCTGCGCCTTTTAGAAACACCTCTGGGTCAGGTTTGGCTTTGGAGACCTGCGTACCATCAATGCTGGCATCAAAAAGTCTGTCTATGCCCAATTTTTTTAAAATAAAGGGTGCATTTTTACTGGCTGATCCCAGGGCTATTTTAATAGAATGGCCAGCAGCCTCTTCCAGGAAATCTTCTGCCCCTGGTAAAATATCATCTGAAGTAAGGCCCCCAATGAGTTCTACATACCATTCATTTTTTTTTGTGGCAAGCATTTGCCTTTCTTCCTCAGTTTTTTCTATTCCACCCAGTTCCAACAAGATTTCCAGGGATCTTACTCGACTCACACCTTTTAATTGCTCGTTGTCTTCTTCTGTAAAGTCAATTCCCATTTCATTGGCAAGCCTTTTCCAGGCTATATAATGAAATTTAGCCGTGTCTACGATTACACCATCCAGATCAAATATGAATCCTTTATTCATCGTCAACATCTTTTACTCTGGAAACAAGTACCGCTGCCAGAATGAAGGAAACTCCACTTCCAACCAGTGCAAAAATGGGATCACCACCATAGAAATATTTTACAACTGGTCCGGTGAAGAGGGCATTTACTATTTGTGGCAATACGATAAAGAAATTGAATATGCCCATGTAAACCCCCATTTTTTTTGCAGGAATAGAGCCTGCTAGTATTGCATAAGGCATGGCCAAAATGCTTGCCCATGCAACACCAACACCCACCATTGATACTATAAGCCAATATTGGTTTGGCGCTACATAAATAGATAACAGCCCCAGGGCTCCAATCGCAAGCGAAACAGAGTGAGTTCTTTTTCTACCTATTTTGCTGGCAATTTTGGGTAGTAAGAACGCATATAATGCCGATACAGCATTGTAGACCCCAAAAATAACCCCAACCCAGTCGCCAGCTTTTTGGTACAGGGGTGAGCTTGTATCTGCCAGAGGTACCCCATAAATATGGTGCGCAATAGCAGGGGTAGAGTATACCCACATGCCAAACAGGCCAAACCAGCTAAAAAACTGTACCCATGCTAGCTGTCTCATTGTCACAGGCATATTTCTAAAGTCTGTAAAAATATCCAGCAAGCCTTTGCTTTCAATCTCTTCTTCCTCTGCTGAATCATCAAATTGTTTTAGCTCTTCATCAGAGTATTCCTTCGTGGTTGCTACCGTTAATAGTATCGTTCCAATCAGAACAATGGCTCCGAACAGAAATGAAATGATAAGATGGATAGGAACAGTTCCAGGATCGCTGACATTGGAAATACCAAACCACTCCGATAATACATAAGGCAACCAGCTGCCTACTACAGCACCAATACCAATAAGTACAGTCTGGATGCTGAATCCCATTGTTCTTTGCTCTGAATTAAGCTTATCAGCTACGAGGGCACGAAAAGGCTCCATTGATATATTGAATGAAGCATCCATAATCATAAGAAAGCCTGCACCCACCCAAAGTGCTGGTAGAAAAGCAACAAAAATGTCTGCTCGAGGAAGAAGTACAAGTCCAATACTAGCCAGTATGGCTCCTGTTAGGAAGAAGGGTCTTCTTCTTCCCAATCTAGTCCATGTTTTATCGGAATAGTGGCCTACAATGGGTTGCACTATAAGGCCGGTGACCGGAGCCACAAGCCAGAACCATCCAAGCTCATGCACGTCAGCGCCAAAAATCCCTAAAATTCTACTTGCATTGGCATTTTGAAGGGCAAAACCCATCTGGATACCCAAAAAGCCAAAGCTCATGTTCCATATTTGCCAAAAAGATAATCTCGGTTTTTGCTTCATCTTATTTAGCTGTTAATATGGTATAACCCCATGGCGTAAGCGTAAACTCAGTTTCTGTGTCAATGGCAGTTTCTTCACCACTGAAATAATTTTTCAATGGCTTAGTTTCCAATGTATCTGTAAAATTTACCACTTGCTCTGTATTACTCATATTAAACAAAGCAATGACAATATCATCTCCTTTTTCCCTTTCAATTGCAAAAACAGTTTGGTCAGCATTTGTATGCAATCTTTTCATTTTGCTTCCAAAATCGCCATTCCACAAAGCTTCATTGTCCTTTTTTAGCTGATTAAGCTGAGTATACAAGTTTCTCCACGGTGAATCCTGCCAGTGAATAGTATCCTTTTCAAAGAATTCCAGCCTTTTGTCAAGGCCAGCTTCCTGGCCACTATAAATAAGCGGCATTCCCGGAACAACATAGGTTAAAGCAGCCATCATTTCGGCTGCAACACCCATACGTTCTTTTACAGTTCCGTTCCAGGAGTTTTCATCATGATTGGATGTAAAATTCATACGGTAATCATCCGTACTGTAAACAGTGTCATATTTCTGGAAATAGGCATCCAGGTCAACTACTTCCATTTTGCCCTGGGCAATTTGATTCATGATATGGTGTAATTCCCACCCATAATTCATGTCAAAGGCCTCCAATAAGTGATCAGGCTGTTCAGCTTCTGCCAGCATAAAAACTGGTTTCAAACTATCTAATTCAGCCCTAGTGTCATCCCAAAATTCCGTAGGAACCATCATGGCTACGTCACATCTAAATCCATCAACATCAGCATTTTCTACCCAGAATTTCATGGAATTTGCCATATAACTTCTCATGTCAGCATTATCGTAATTCAGATCAATAACATCTGACCAATCAGCTACAGGAGGAACGAAGTTGCCCAGAGAGTCTTTTAAATACCAGTCAGGATGCTCAACAGTAAGCGGATTATCCCATGCCGTGTGGTTAGCCACCCAATCCAGTATTACATACATGCCTAAGCTATGGGCCTTTTCTACAAGGCTTTTTAAATCTTCTATGGTACCAAAGTCGGGGTTTACAGCCCTGTAATCTTTCACGGAATATGCACTTCCCAGGCTACCTTTTCGATTTTCCTCACCTATAGGAAAAATGGGCATTAACCATAAAATATCAACACCCAGATCGTTTAGTTCAGGCAAATGTTTGGCAAAGGAATTAATTGTACCTTCAGGAGTATATTGTCTAATGTTTACCTCATAAATGGTAGCGTCTTTACTCCATTCAACCGGCTTTGTTTGCATGGTTTTTTCTTTTTCAGTTACGGTTGTTTTACAGCCAGGAATGCCAAGTAATACAACCAAAGACAGGGCAATTAACTTTTTGTATTGCTTAATCATATCTTCAAAAATTTTATCTTCGGATAGTTTAAATGGTTTTAGTGTCAACATACGTTGCCCCTGCACATAAATTGTACTTTTATTATAAATGGTTAATTATTGAGGTTGCAGGCAGTAGTATGTTACCCACATATAAGTATCTAATCTACTTCAAAAATGATTAGGTTAAAAATCGTGCCCAGTTTGGGTGTTCATGGAAGACCTTTTAAATAGCTAAATCTTGTAAAAATTTACATTTTCAATCGTTTGCAATTGTTTTTAAGTTTTTTTTATTTTCTTTCTAAACCAACCTGATGCAAACGTTTGCGATTTTTTTTGCGAAGACATTCAAAGGATGAGGCAGTTCATTCAACCCGTTTAGTACATTGCCAAGATACTATGTGGTGTCTCTTTCTATTAATTTGGTTGATATAATTTTTTGAATATGTGTCACTACTTCTTTATCTGACTCAATTTCATCAATTAATACGCTAGCTGCTGATTGTCCCATTTCAAATCCACCCTGATAAACGGTTGACAATCGGGGTTCAATTAAATTGGAAAGCTGCCAATCGCTAAATCCTATAATCTTGATTTGATCAGGGATCATAATCCCCTTTTCCTTAACAGCCAAAATAGCTCCCAGAGCTGCCATGTCGTTACAGCCAAAAACCCCGTCAATAGCACGAATATTGTTCAGGAGTATGTTGGTAAACCGTTTACTTTCTTCATAAGTTCCTTCAGGGCAACTTACCACAAGGCTTTCGTCAAATTCTATCTGGTATTTCCGGAGGCAGTCTTTATAACCATTTAATCTGTTTTTAGATATTTCCAGATTTTCAGGGCCTGCAAGGTGAACAATTTTTTTGCATCCCTTTGAAATCAAATGTTCCACTGCATTAAATGCTCCCTGGTAATCATCAACCACAACGTGGCTGGCATCCAGCCCTTTCGCAATTCTATCAAAAAAGACAATGGGTAGCCCTTCATCCAATAATTCCTGAAAGTGTTCAAATCTATCGGTCTGTTTTGATATGGAAACGAGCATACCATCCACACGGCTATCCCATAACGCCCTGGCATCCGTCACTTCTCGTTCATACATTTCAGCCGACTGGCACAAAATAACATTGTAGCCCCTGGAGTAGGCTATATCTTCTATACCGGAGACTACGGTAGAAAAAAAGAAATGGACAAGTTCAGGAACAATAACCCCTATTGTATTTGTCTTGCTTTTACGAAGACCTTGTGCAAGTAAGTTAGGCTTATAATGAAGCCTCTCCGCCAATTCCTTTACTACTCTCTTTGTTTCAGGACTTATATCCGGATGGTCTTTAAGAGCACGGGAAACAGTTGAAGGGGAAATATTGAGTTCCCTTGCAAGGTCTTTGATCGTGATATGAGCCTTCATATAGCCAAAACTAGTGAAAATAATTCGAATTGATTGTTCTTTGAATAGTACAATTATTATACTCTTACCCACAATATTAATTATACGTTTATATGATTTTTCAATTAGAAGTTAAGATGAAATATAAACACTTAGTTATTGGTATTCTGCAAACGATTGCGGTTTCGTTTCCGTTAAAAAAAGTTGAAAAAAAGCTTTGTAGTGCCGTTTTTGCTATTTAACATTAAGGTAACAATAGTTGAATTCAGACGGATTTCGGCTTGAAGATGTTCTCAGGAACATATACGCATAAAATACTTGGTTAATTAATTGAATTGCACTTTTAGATTGATTTTGTCAAACGGATAAAATGAATTTAAAGTCGGAAAGCCGTTTTGAATTTACTATTGTTATTTGTAATTTATTAGAATAATTAAATTATATTAGTAAGTAATCAATTAAACATG
>JAGQYJ010000112.1 GCA_020436145.1 Cyclobacteriaceae bacterium
TACAAATAGTATATCAGATGTGCTTAACTAAACGGATAATATGCCCTTTATTATATGGTACGAAGTCTATCTCATCCATTATTTTTTGAACCAAAAGTAAGCCAACCCCCCCTTTTCTTTTAGCCTTTACAATATCTTTTAGATTAGGTGCTTCATGTTTTCTTAAATCATACCCAAGACCATTATCAATCACTTCGAAAATCACTTCCTCTTTTTTTAACTCTGCAAACACTTCTAATTTTTGATTTTCATCGCACTTGTTTGAATGTATTATCACGTTGGCACATACCTCATCCACTGCCAGAATAAGCGCATTAATATCCACAGCCGTAAGTTTCGTTTGCTCCAGGTTACTGGCAACGAACTTTCTGACATCTTTTAGGTTTTGCCGCTTACACGATATTTGAATGCTATTCTTCATTCAAAAATTTAATTGTAGCATCTTTTCCCGATAGTATATTCATTAACTGGTCAAGCCCCAGCATTTTAAAAACATTGCTAACTTTCTCATTCAGGTTAAACAATGCCATTTTTTGCTGGTTTACTTTTAGGTCTTCTATGTACGACATAAACACACCCAGCCCAGCAGAGGAAATATAGCTCAGATCGGTACAGTCAACAGCAATAGCCGGTTTATCCTGGCCAAGCTGTTCTTTGAGGCATTCATCCAATTGAATGGAAGAGCTTGCGTCTATTTCACCAACAATTGTTACCCAGACCATATTCCCGTCCTTTTTTGTATTTATCTGTACCATTTTATTTAAACTTTATCACCACCAACGAATAATCGTCCTGAAGTGGATTATTATTACAAAATTTATAGAGGTCTTCTATTATTTTTTCTTTTATTTTTTCGGGGCTTAGTTCAGCATTTTTTTCTACCATCTCCAACAATCTTTCGTACCCATACTCATCATTATTTTTGTTTTTGGCTTCTGTAATGCCATCGGTATAAAGCACCAAAATGTCTCCAGGTTCGTACTTAAACGTTGATTGCTGAATGTAATTGCTGTATTTATCACCCCTGATTATACCCAGGCCTAAGCCTTTATTCTTGAAATATTCCGCTTTGTTTTCTTTTTTTCTAAAGTATAGGGATGGTGCATGGCCTGCACGGGCAAACTCAACCGTTTTGCCCTTGCTGTCGATTACAAAATACGAAATAGTGACGAAAGAGGTTTTATCCAATCCTGAACTAATGGCCAGATTAGCCCGCTCAAGAAATTGCGAAGGAGAAAGTTCCATTTGGGCCAATGCAAGGAAAACACCTTTCATCTGTGCCATGTGGAATGCCGCTGAGGTTCCCTTGCCGCTTACGTCACCAATAATTAATGCTGTCTGTGAGTTATTAATCTTAAAACTATCATAATAATCTCCACCCACTTCATCTGCGGCTACCGTAAAAGTGCTTATATCAAAGTCTTCGTTGGTATCGAGCTCAAGGGGTAGTAATTTGGTCTGCACCTGCTTGGCAATTTTTAATTCCTCTTTATATCGTTCTGTAGAAATTGCTTCGCTAAGCATCCTGAAATTGGCAATGGAAATACCTGCCTGGTTGGCAAAAGTTCCAGTTATTTCTACCAGTTCACGAGTAAACCCATCCCTGACTTCTTTTAATAAATACAGGCTGCCCTCCTGAAGCTCGTTGACCCAAATGGGAAAAATCGCTACTGATTTATACAAGGCACCCTTAAGTTTGCCCGCTACCCCTGAGCTTTTTTTCCCTGCTTCAAACGACTTATAGTTCAGGCTTAAATCTGTTTCAGAAATAGTCGCTTTAACCTGCCTGGAATCTTCATAAGTTATTTCATATAAAAAATGTTTGTCGCTGCCTTTGAGTTCGATCCAGGCTGCATCCGCTTCTACTGTTCTAACAGCACTGTCCAATAAAATATCAAATATCTGATCTTCACTGGATTCTGTTTGTATAGATTGGCTCAGGCGTTGAAAGTTGAGCACTTCATTTAGTTTTTGCTCAAATGCAGAAGTGGTTGGCAGGTTGAAAAGAATTACCAGCAGTGAAAAAATGGCATATGTAGCCGTGAAAATAAATGCAGCCCTTATAAATATACTATTGGTAAGCAGCGATAAATAAGGATAAAGCTCCCTATAGGTACTTAAGTTGATATAGAAATATACCAGGTACAGGAGTATAAGAAGTAATAACAAAATGCTTTTCCATTTCTGCTTAAAACTCAGGTAAGCAACCCATTTCATATTAACAGAAACGACCAGCCCCAGGGCCACAATAACCATCAAAAAGTATTCTATAAATGGAATTTCGATGAAGTCCAGAAAAATGCTTCCAAAAAGCACGTATTCGAAAATGGACCATGTTAGCAGGAGGCGCTTATTTTTTTGATACAGGATCAGCCGTTTCCACACCACCAATGTTGCGATTATAAATGCAGCCAGCAATCCAAGGTTTATAAGAAACAGGAAGTCAACCACCAACACATTCTTCATTAGCTGGGTGCCACCCAAAACAAAATCTAACGAACGGATTGCCAGTGAAACTACTGTTGTGAGCATCCCTGTTACAAATATTTTCCAGAGCAGGTCAATTAGGTTAAGCCTGTCGGCTATATCAACCCTTGCTTTATAGAAAGTAAATAGTGATAATGCATAGATTAAGAATAAAAAATTAGGCAGCCATCCAAAAAAACCGGAGTCCAGATTGTTAGACGCACTGAACTGATTGGAGAGGTCAATCACTGATAGTGACAACCATGCCAATACAGAGAGCCCAAGTGCTATTTGTACGGTTAATTTTCTTGACAAACCTGTTCGATTAGTTGTGGTAATTTACAACATTCTTTTGCTCAAATGTAGTAATTACTCACTTGAACCCTAACAAAAACGAACGAGCCCTGTATTAAGTTACCTGCTGTAGTTAGGAGCTTCTCGTGTGATACTTATATCATGGGGGTGGCTTTCCAGCATACCTGCATTTGTGATTTTCACAAACTTGGCATTTTTCAGGTCCTCCAGATCGGGAGCACCACAATAGCCCATTCCGGCTTTTAAACCACCCACCAGTTGAAACACCACTTCTGAGGCAAGGCCCTTATAAGGAACACGGCCTACAATACCTTCAGGTACCAGCTTCTTAACATCATCCTCCGCATCCTGGAAATAGCGGTCTTTAGAACCATCTTCCATTGCCTCTACCGAGCCCATGCCTCTATATGATTTATACTTTCTTCCTTCAAAAATTATCACTTCCCCGGGAGCTTCTTCAGTGCCTGCCAACATGGATCCTATCATTACACTGCTGGCTCCACCTGCAAGTGCCTTTACCACATCCCCCGAAAACCGTATTCCTCCATCAGCAATAATGGGCACATCTGTTCCTTTTAAACCATTGGCTGCTTCCACCACTGCTGATAGTTGCGGCATACCAACACCTGCAACTACACGGGTTGTGCAGATACTACCGGGGCCTACCCCAACCTTAACAGCATCAGCTCCAGCATCAGCCAGTGCTTTTGCCGCTTCTGCCGTAGCGATATTCCCAACAATCACATCAATGCCCGGAAAAGATTTTTTAACCTGCTTACATGCTTCAATAACTCCTTTTGAATGCCCATGTGCCGTATCAATGCTGATAATATCTACTCCTGCCTCCTTTAATTGTTTAACACGCTCCATCAGGTCTGCGGTAACACCTACGGCAGCACCAACCCTTAGTCGTCCAAAATCGTCCTTACACGCATTAGGCCTGTCCTGCTTTTTGAGTATATCCTTGTATGTAACAAGGCCTGTCAGAAAGCCCTTTTTATTTATTATAGGAAGTTTTTCGATTTTGTGCTCTTTAAGTATCTCTTCTGCAGAGGCAAGGTCAACCCCTTCATGAGCTGTAATCAGCCCTTCTTTAGTCATAACAGTGTCTACCAAGAGTTTGGAGTCTGTAATAAACCTAAGGTCACGATTTGTAATAATACCGATCAACAAACCTTCACTATCTACCACCGGAATTCCTCCAATCTTATTTTCACGCATAATTCTGTTTGCATCACCAATGGTAGCATCAGCCGTAAGCGTAATAGGGTCCAGAATCATTCCGCTTTGGGAGCGTTTTACTTTTCTTACCTGTGCCGCCTGTTGCTCAATGGTCATATTTTTATGAATTATGCCAATCCCTCCTTCCAAAGCCATTGAAATAGCCATGCTGGCTTCTGTAACGGTATCCATTGCAGCTGAAATGAAAGGAATATTGAGCATTATATTTCTACTAAGGCGCGCTTGAGTAGAGGTGTCACGTGGAAGTACTTCTGAATAACGTGGCAATAAAAGCACATCATCGTATGTTAGTGCTTCAAAAAGGAACTTGGAATTATCGAAAGACATGATGCAAATAAGTATCTTTATTTGCCGTGCAAAGCTACCTGTTTTTTCAGGATATATGTGCAATCATTGCATAAGTATTTAATAATTAATTCTCGGACATGTTAAGTATGAAGCTATTTTTTCCTATTTTGTTTTTCACATTCGGTAGTTATATGCATTCCCAGTCATTTTCCGAAGTAGGAATAGCCTCTTATTATGCGGATAAATTTGTTGGAAGAACAACCGCCAGTGGAGAAAAATATACACATCATAAGCTAACTGCCGCTCACAAGACATTGCCTTTTGGCACAAAAGTGCTTGTAACCAACTTGGATAATGGCAAAACCGTAGTGGTTATAATTAATGACAGAGGCCCTTTCGTTAAAGGCAGGATTATTGATCTTTCAAAATCTGCTGCCCGTAAACTAGATTTTCTGCAAAAAGGACTTACAAAGGTCTCTGTCAAGGTTATCAAATGAAAATTACTTTGCTAAATTTCATTTGAGGGTATATTTCCATTATAGAGTGTATGGTTCATATGAATTTAGGGAAGTCATCATAATGATTTCATGATCATTAAATTTTAATATTTTCATAGAATCCATTTTTTTCCTACGCAGTATTTGTATAAATTGTGCCTGAAATTACAATATTTGCGATTTCAATAACTAAAAACCTAGATAAAAGAAAAAATGGAGTACAATCAATCTTACCTGGATTTCCTAGAAGTATGGAATGTATGGGTGCACAGGTTATCTTTCTTTATTGTTTTTATAGCCATATGTATTAGCCTGTATTACTTCTTTAAGAGAGCGACCGTTGGTGATCCCAAATTAAAGCACGATTATATCAATGAAAATGAGATTAACATGTTTTGGTACAGCATGTTGACCTTATGTATTGGGGTAGGCCTTTGGCTAAATGCTTCATTTAATGAAACGGTTAAAGAAGAAATGATTTTCTTCTTTGTGCGTGTTTTTGTTACCGCCAGTTTCACAACCATTTTTGCACTTATATTCAATAGTTTAATTAAGGTATACTATCCATTTTTTGTTGAGAAAAGGCTTAACAAGCTTCGCCATAAACCAAGAATTAACCCTAATAATGGCAATAAAATGAAACTTATGAGTGAGGAACATGAAGATGAGTACCTTACTCCTGAGATGATTGAAGAAGAAGCCAAGCATGCCGTTGACTATGACGTATGGCTGGATGAAGAAACAGGTTATACTAAGATTGAAAAATATGATGGTTCATCTCTTGCTGTTGAATGCCCTTCATGTGGCTATAGGACGCTTAGGGTTGAAAATGAAGAGGTAATTCGTTCTGCAACTGTTGATCAGGAAGGAGAAATTCTAAACTACTATAAGTGTTCATATTGTGGTCACAGAGAGCGCAGAACTATTGTAACGAAACGGCTGGCTGAGTCGCCTCATGCAAAATAGTAAAGAATAAATCTTAAAGTATATGAGAGCCCTTTTCAGGGCTCTTTTTTTGTGTTTTAGAAAGCAATTCATCTTCAATTCAATACATTTGAAGGATGCACCATTCTAAAGATATTGCGCTTGTACTGGGTAGTGGAGGAGCCCGTGGAATAACTCAAATTGCCGCTATTGAGGAACTTACAAAAGCCGGTTTCAACATAACATCCATTGCAGGATCATCTATTGGTGCACTTATTGGCGCCATGTATGCAGGCGGGCAACTTAGCGGATATAAAGAATGGTTGAGCAAACTTAATTACTGGGATGTTTTCCGACTGATGGACTTTAGCATTACCAGCAAAGGGTTCATTAAAGGAGAAAAGGTCTTTAAGAAAATAGACCCGTTTTTTCCAAATGGTAACATTGAGGACTTACCTATACCCTTTGTTGCCGTAGCCGCAGATATCATAAATAAAAAAACAGTCATTTTTAAGGAGGGAAATATCCGCGATGCTATCCGTGCTTCCATTTCTATTCCCACGGTTTTAAAGCCGTTTGAAAAAGACGGAACGTATTACCTGGACGGAGGAATTGTGGATCCTCTTCCTGTCGACCTTGTGAAAAGAAATGGCAACGATTTGCTTGTCGCTGTTGACCTGAATGCACTAACCCAACCTATTAAGGTCAACATAAGCGAGTCTCAACAAAGTAAGCTTGATGAATTAACCAACAAGTTTTTGAATTGGCGTAATAGCGAAAGCAGTCCAAAAAATGATCTCGGAGTTTTTGATATGCTCAATGAAGCATTTGATCTAACCCAGGACATGCTAACCACAAGAATACTTGAACGTAACAAGCCGGACATCCATATAAAAATTTCACGAAAAGAATGTGGAGTTATGGATTTTCACAAAACTGATCAACTGCTTGCCGTTGGTAAGGAAGCAACCAAAAGGGCCATAGCTAAATATGAGAAGAGCATCGTAAAGACAGGGAAGTCCTAGCTATCCAACATATTTTCAAGCGTCTTCTTCCCTTCCTCAACAGATTTGATTGGAGCTACCGAAAGTATAAGCCTACCCTTAAAATCTTTTAACTGACTATTTTTAGGGTGTTGCTGCACATAGCTTAAGACCTTGCCAAAAACAGGGCCCTTATAGTACTCTTCTTTTTCCTGGGGCACGAAATAACCTTTAAGCTTATCGTTTTTTAGCACAATTTTTTCGAATCCTAATTTCTCGGCCAGCCACCGTAAACGAACAGAGGTCATCAGCTCTTTAACAGATTGAGGCAATGGGCCAAACCGATCCTTTACCTCGTTCCCGAATGTCTGAAGTTCATTTTCATTCTTGATATTATCGAGTTGTGTATAAAGGCTTAAACGTTCTGTTATGTTTTGCACATAATCTTCGGGTATAATTAATTCAAGGTCTGACTCAATCACACAATCCTGAACCAGCTCATGCACCGTTTTGCTTAGTTCTTCTTCGAAAAGTTCTTTAAACTCTGATTCCTTTAAATCCTGGATGGCCTCATCCAGAATTTTATGGTACATATCAAACCCAAGATCAGAAATAAAACCCGACTGCTCAGAACCCAGCAAATTACCAGCTCCCCGGATGTCAAGGTCACGCATAGCCACCTTAAAGCCATCACCTAGTTCGGAAAACTCTTCGAGCGTACTAAGTCGTTTGCGCGCATCGGTTGTAAGCCCGATGGTAGGTGGTGAAAGCAAGTAGCAAAATGCCTTTTTGTTGGAACGGCCCACCCTGCCCCGCATCTGATGGAGATCGGACAAACCAAACATATGCGCCTGGTTGATGATGATGGTATTGGCATTGGGTATGTCCAATCCAGATTCTATAATATTCGTAGAAACCAGCACATCGTACTCGCCCTCAATAAATCGCAGCATCGCTTTTTCCAGCTTGTGCCCCTCCATTTGCCCATGCGCAACTCCAATGCGCGCATCGGGCACCAGCCGCAGTACAATATTGGCTATCTCCTCAATATCGCGGATGCGGTTATGTACAAAAAACACCTGGCCTCCACGCCTTAACTCAAATGAAATGGCATCACGTAAAATAGTCTCGTTAAACACATGTAGCTCGGTGGTTACAGGCTGACGATTGGGCGGTGGAGTAGAGATGATGCTTAAATCACGGGCACCCATTAAGGAGAAATGAAGTGTTCGTGGAATGGGTGTTGCCGTAAGCGTAAGGGCATCTACATTCACGCGCATTTCCTTGAGTTTTTCCTTTACCTTCACCCCAAACTTTTGTTCCTCGTCTATGATCATCAGCCCAAGGCTTTTGAACTTGACATCCTTATTGACGATCCGGTGTGTTCCAATCAAAATATCTACTTCTCCAGCTGAAACCCGCTTTAAAATCTCTTTTATATTGGCAGCCGATTTAAAGCGGTTAATATATTCTACGGTCACAGGCAGATTAGACAGACGTTCTCTAAAGGTGCGATAGTGCTGCATAGCTAAAATGGTGGTAGGAACCAATACTGCCACCTGGCGGCTATCCGCCACCGCTTTAAAGGCTGCACGAATGG
>JAGQYJ010000113.1 GCA_020436145.1 Cyclobacteriaceae bacterium
TCCACATCGATTGGTGGTTTCTGGTCGCATAAAGCACTTTATATCGGCATTTGGTGAGCATGTGATTGGCGAGGAAGTGGAAAAAGCTATGCGAGAAACCATAAGGGAGTTTCCGGAAACAGAATTGGTAGAATTTACCGTAGCTCCCAATGTGACGCCCGAGGAGGGTCTCCCCCGGCATGAATGGTACGTAGAGTTCAGGCAAGAACCCAATGATTTGGCTTCCTTTCAAAATAAACTAGATTTGCACCTTCAGAAACTTAATACCTATTACTTTGACCTTGTTTCGGGTAACATTTTGTCAGAACTAAAACTTATCCCTTTGCAACAAGACGCTTTCCGCAACTACATGAAATCAATTGGTAAATTGGGTGGACAAAATAAGGTGCCGCGACTATCTAACGATAGGAAGTTGGCAGAAGGGTTAATGCCACTTAAGAAATAATATCTTTTGCAAGAGCAGCATAAAAAACATATCGCCATACTGGGATCAACAGGTTCAATTGGTACCCAGGCGTTAGAAGTCGTTGCTGAAAACGAAGACTTTTTTGAGATTGAAGTACTCACGGCCGGTAACAATGCCTCTCTGTTAATAGAACAAGCCAAAACATTTAAACCCAATGTGGTTGTAATTGGTGCAGAGGATAAATACAGTGAGGTCTTTACTGCATTAGACCCGCTGGGAATAAAAGTGTATGCAGGTGATAATGCACTGGCTAGTGTGGTGGAAATGGATTCCATTGACATGGTGCTTACAGCTTTGGTTGGTTATGCTGGATTACTTCCTACATTAAATGCCATTGAATCAGGGAAGAATATTGCTTTGGCTAACAAAGAAACCCTTGTAGTTGCCGGTGAATTGGTGACCAATCTGGCCAAAGAAAAAGGAGTGAATTTATACCCTGTGGATTCGGAGCACTCGGCCATTTTTCAGTGCCTGGCGGGAGAGTTCCATAACCCTATAGAGAAAATCGTGCTAACCGCTTCTGGGGGACCCTTCAGAAGTAAGGATCGTGATTTTTTGGCAACTGTGACAAAAGAGCAGGCGTTGAAGCATCCTAATTGGGATATGGGAGCTAAGATCACCATCGATTCAGCTACCTTAATGAATAAGGGCCTGGAGGTGATAGAAGCCAAATGGCTGTTTGGGTTAACAAAAGAACAAATTGATGTGGTGGTTCACCCACAATCGATTATACATTCTATTGTACAGTTTGAAGATGGCTCCATGAAAGCCCAAATGGGCTTGCCTGATATGAAGCTACCCATTCAATACGCATTAGGGTATCCCCATCGGTTGCCTTCAAATTTTCCCCGATTTAACTTTTTAAACTATCCATCACTTACCTTTGAAGAACCTAACACAAAGTTGTTTAGAAATTTAGCATTGGCATACGAAGCCATGGAGCGGGGAGGAAACATTCCTTGTGTGCTGAATGCTGCAAATGAGGTGGTTGTGGGTGCATTTTTGGAGGATAAGGTTTCATTTCTGGAGATGCCTGATATTGTAGAAACCTGTATGAGCAAAATATCGTTCATACCATCTCCTGATTATGATGGGTTGGTGCAGACCGATAAAGAAACAAGAATTTTAGCGAGCGAATTAATTTATTGATGGAAGGAATAATTATGGCAGCTCAGATCATTCTGAGCTTATCAATTTTAGTAGGAGTACACGAGGCAGGACATATGTTTGCTGCCAAATTTTTCGGAATGCGTGTAGAGCAATTTTCTATTGGCTTTCCGCCCAGAATTTTTGGGGTTAAGTACGGTGAGACCGAATACACCATTGGGGCAATTCCTTTGGGTGGTTTTGTGAAAATCTCGGGGATGATCGATGAGTCGATGGATCTGGAAGCTATGAAGGAAGAACCAAAAGAATGGGAGTTTCGCTCTAAACCGGCATGGCAACGCCTCATTGTAATGCTCGGGGGAATTATCGTAAACGTTTTTACCGGTGTTATAATTTTCATTGCTCTTACTTATTCTTATGGGGAGCAATATTTCCCCAAAGAAGAGATTGCCAAGTATGGTATTGTTGCAGAAGAAATAGGCCAGAAAATCGGATTACAAACAGGTGATAAAATTGTAAATATTAGTGGGAATGATTACAAACGCTTTAGCGATTTGTTCGGATCGGAAGCACTGCTGGGTGATAATGCCTATTATACGGTACTGCGAAATGATCAGGAAATCCGTGTGGATATACCTGCTGATTTGATTGAAGAGCTGTCAGACAAGAAAAAGGTTGGAAAATTCATTGAACCACGTTACCCATTCGAGGTGGGAACAATTAGTCCAGGTAGCGAAGCTGATAAGGTAGGCTTGCAACCCGGTGATAAAATTGTTGCGGTTGGAGGTACTCATGTCCAGTTTTTTGATCAGTTTGAGGAAGAAAAGAAAAAGCATACAAATCAATCAGTTGATCTTTCTGTTCTCAGAGGAAATGAGGAATTAACGCTTACTGTGAATTTAGATGAATCAGCTATGGTAGGCTTTCAGGCCAAACCATTGCTAAAGTTAAAATCTGAAGAATACAGCCTGGCGCAATCCATTGGAATGGGTTCTAAGGAAGCATTTACAACAGTATGGGTTAATATTAAGGGGTTGGGTAGAGTCATTTCCGGTGATATAGATCCACGTAAATCCTTACTTGGACCGATAGGCATTGCGAGAATATTTGGTGGTACCTGGAACTGGGAACGTTTCTGGAATCTGACAGGTATGCTTTCCATGATCCTGGCCTTTATGAACCTTTTGCCCATTCCTGCATTGGATGGTGGTCATGTAATGTTCCTGATGTATGAGATAGTTTCAGGTAGAAAGCCTTCTGATAAGTTTCTTGAAAATGCCCAAAAGGTAGGTATGGTTGTGTTGTTGGCTCTAATGGTTTTCGTTTTCGGAAACGATATTTTCAATTTGTTTAGATAACCACACTTTAAATCCAAAGTCTGTGTCTCACAGACCTTGATATACTCTATTTCAATTGTTCATCAATTGATTTGGTGTATTTGGTTTCAACATCCCCGGTATGCTTGGTTTCTTTGGGTTCTATAAGCATTACCCAGCATTCCTCCTCGCAGTGAGGCTTATGCATAGTAGCTTTTGGGACCACAAAACCTTCCCCTTCTTTTAAATGAATGATTTTATCTTCAAAGTCAATAGAAAGTGAGCCTTTCACGACCAGAAACAATTCGTCCTCTTCTTTATGATCGTGCCACACAAAATCACCCTTAAGTTTGGCTATTTTTACATATTGTCCGTTAAACTCACTTATAACTTTAGGAGACCAGTAATCGGTTATGGATTGGAAAGCTTCTTTGGTAGTGAATGGAATGTTGGTCAAAGACATGGTTTCGCAAATTGGACAACTAAAAATAAAAGGTATGTTTCGGAATAACTACTTTTTGGTTTTGTTAATTGCATTGGCTCAATGCACCATTAAAGCAGAAGAAGGCTCCGGTAAAATCGAAAAAATAGATGGTATAAGTGTTGAAGCATCCCGTCAATTAATTGATTCAACAGACCTTAGGCCCATTTCCGATTTAGGAGCCAAGTGGGTTGCGCTAATGCCCTATGCTTTTATTCGTAAGGAGGAAGGAGTAGTTCATTTTAATTCGCCTCGGCAATGGGTTGGGGAAAGGGTGGAAGGTATACAAAAAGACATAGAAACATGCCATGAACAGGGCCTGAAGGTTATGCTCAAGCCCCATGTGTGGGTGAGCAGGGGAGGATATACGGGAGATTATATACCTGAAACATGGGATTCTCTGGAAATTTCTTATTCCAGTTACATTATTACTTTCGCAAAACTGGCACAAAAAAATAAGGTAGAGCTGTTTTGTATGGGCACTGAATGGAGAAGATTTGTGAAGGAAAGGCCGAAGTATTGGAACAGCCTTATCGATAGTGTGCGTAAAATTTATTCGGGTAAGCTTACTTATGCAGCTAATTGGGATGAGTACAAAGAAACACCCTTCTGGAACAAACTGGATTACATTGGTGTAAATGCTTACTTTCCCCTTACAGAAGTGGCCAATCCAACAAACGAAGCGCTTGAAAAGGCCTGGATGCCTATTAGCAATAACCTGGAAGCAATTAGCTACACCGTGGGGAAACCTGTTTTGTTTACGGAATATGGCTACAGGAGTGTGGAGGGCACTACCATAGAGCCCTGGGAGTCGTACACAGATTTGCAGGAATCAATGGCTGAGCAGCAGAATGCGCTTTCAAGCTTATACGCATCGGTTTGGAACAAGAAATGGATGGCAGGCGGGTTCCTTTGGAAGTGGCATATACAGGAATCGAAATGGGAGAACCGGAATGTGGATTATACGCCACAGGACAAACCAGCTTTAAAAGTGATCAAAAAGTGGTATGGAGAGGATTAGTCAAAAAATAGGCGTACCGGTAATCAGTACGCCATGTTTGCTGGGATTAAAACTACTTATCTTGAGGCAGTTAAAGCCTGTTTTTTATTGATGTCAAGACCATTAGAGGTTACTTGAAGATTGTAAATGCTTACTACTTCACCGTCTTTTCCTTCTAATGTGTAATGCCCGGATGGCAGATTCTTTACGTCAAAGGTTTTTAAGAATCTTGCGTTCTTGCTACCGTTTATTGCATATACTACCCTGCCAGACTCGTCCTTGATGATAAACTGGAATTTGCCTGTGGTGTTGTGATGAACAGAAAACGTTTTTTCTCCTTTTGCCTTGATGTAAGTTTCTACACCTTGAGCGTAGCTAGCGCTAGCAAAGACTGTCAATGCCAGTACTAAAATGGTTCTTAAGATTGATTTCATAGCCTGATGTGTTATAAATACATTACAAAGCTATGGGGGCTGCAGGGCTCTAAATACCACTTAGTTGGCCACTTTATATACTATATTAACAATATTTTACTTTTAACAATTTAATAATGTTAATATAGAACACATTCTGGTTAATTTAGCAAAGCTTTTTACTAATCGGGTTAATGATATTTGCAAAGAATATGCAGTCTAAGCAACCAACATATGAGCAGATTGCCCCCACTTTTGGAACTTCGCTTGTGGTAAAGCAGTTTTTGGAGTCGGGGCAAAATAAAAATCCACTCTGGCATGTACACCCGGAGATGGAATTGGTGTATGTAAACGGAGGAACAGGGAAACGCTACATAGGTAACCATCAATCGTATTACCATGATGGAGAGCTTATTCTCATTGGCCCTAATTTGCCCCACTACGGTTTTACCGACCGCCTGACCAACAACCGTTCAGAAACCATTATTCAAATGCGCGAAAACTTTCTGGGTGATAATTTCTTTGATGTTCCTGAAATGCGTTCCATTGCCAGGCTTATTGCCCGCTCCAGGCATGGACTTGTCTTTTACGGAGATACCAAAGAGTTGATCGGTTCCAAGATCGAAAGCCTTCCCCAAAAGCATTCGTTTGAGCGTGTTCTTTCTTTGTTGGAAATATTGAAGGGGCTGTCTGAATCGGAAGAGTACGAAGTGTTGAATGCTTCAGGCTCTTCCATAGAAATTGAACCACAGGATCAGGTCAGGATCAATAAGATATATGCACATGTGAAACAGAATTTCCAGGAAACTATTAAACTGGATGATATATCCGACATGCTCAGCATGACCAAGCCGGCTTTTTGCCGCTATTTTAAAAAGCTTTCAGGAAATACATTTACCACATTTGTGAACGAATATCGACTGGTGCATGCCTCTAAGCTTCTGGCCGAAACCAATATTCCTGTTACAGAAGTCTGTTACCAGTGTGGGTTCAATAATTTTTCGCATTTTAACAAACAATTTCAGAAGTTCACAGGGCAAAGCGCTTCGCGCTATCGCAACGAGCAAACCCAGATCGTTTCTTAGCCTCTGCATTGCAGGATAATGGTTTTTCTAAGTACATTTATATACCCAAAATGTACGTATCTGATATGAAAAATCTACTGTTTTTACTTCTGCTGGCTTCTTGTACGGTTGATACTACTCCGGTATCACTTCCTCATATTTTTGGTGACAACATGGTGCTCCAAAGAGAAACGCCAATTCCGGTTTGGGGCACGGCCGGAGCCGGTGCAGAGGTTAAGGTTGTTTTCAATCAACAAGCAAAAACAGCGGTGGCAGATGCTTCCGGTAAGTGGTCGCTAAAGCTGGATGCAGAAAAGGCCGGGGGACCTTATACGTTAACCGTGCGGGGGAATAATGAAGTAATATATAAAAATGTAATGGTAGGAGAGGTCTGGTTTTGCAGCGGCCAATCGAATATGGAATGGACGGTTGGGCAATCCATGAACTTTGAACAGGAAAAGAAAGAGGCCGGTTTTCCTGAGATCAGGCATATTAAGATACCCAAGGTTATAAAAAACATTCCTCAGACTGATTTTGACAGCACCTCATGGGTGGTTTGCGATTCATCTACGGTAGGTAGCTTTACAGGTGTAGGTTACTTCTTTGCTAAGAACCTATACGAAAAACTCAACGTGCCCATTGGATTGATCAACACCTCGTGGGGCGGCACCAATATCGAAACCTGGACTAGCAGGGAAGGATTTGAAAACAGTGATGAGTTTAGGGAAATGATCGCATCAATACCAGTGGTTTCGATTGATTCGCTTGAGAAGCTGGCCGCAGGTAGGGGAGGAAAAAGAATTGAAAAGCTGCAGGGGTCACCTCTGGCTATTGATTCTGTGGAAGTGGTAAAAAGCTCCTTTGATGATTCCGGCTGGCCCGGGCTGAATCAGCCCCAACTATGGGAAGAGCAAAGCCTGAAAGCGCTGGATGGAGTGGTTTGGCTTCGTAAAACAGTTGAGCTCAAGGAAAGCCAACTTAAACCCGATGCAAATATTGAGCTGTCTACCATTGACGATTTTGATGAAACGTATATTAATGGGGTCAAGGTAGGAGCAACCAGGCAATGGAATTTGATGCGCAATTATCCTGTGCCGGATGGGTTGCTGAAACCAGGAAAGAATGTGATTGTGATTCGCGTGACAGATACCGGAGGAGGAGGAGGTATTTATGGCGATCCCGCCAACCTTAGACTGGTGTTGGGCAAAACCAGCATTCCGCTCAACGGAATGTGGAAGTTCCATGTAGAGTGGGTTGAGGAGGTTATCGATATGAATTCGTTTCCTTCAATTGCTTACAATGCTATGATCAATCCATTGATACCTTATGCTTTTAGAGGGGTGATCTGGTACCAGGGAGAATCGAATGCCGGGCGTGCATACCAGTACCGTAAGGCATTTCCGCTCATGATTGAAGACTGGAGGAGTAAATGGAATGCAGGAGATTTTCCTTTCTACTATGTTCAATTGGCTACATTTGGTGCTACCGGTACCAGCAACCTCGGTTGCGGTTGGGCTGAACTACAGGAAGCACAAACCATGACACTCGAAGTACCTAATACGGGTATGGTGGTGACCACTGATGTTGGAAATCCAAAAGATATCCATCCCACCAACAAACAAACGGTGGGGCAACGACTTAGCGCTATTGCTTTAAACGATGTTTATGGAATAAAGCAGCCACACAAAAGTCCTTCTTTTGAGAGCATGAAAGTTGAAGGTTCAGTTGTAACTGTTAAATTCAAAGACATAGGTAGTGGCCTTGTAATCAAAGGTCTGGATGGTGAAGTCGGTGGTTTTGAAATTGCAGGAAGTGACCAAATGTTCTATCCTGCCAGGGCTGTGCTCAAAGACAATGCGGTACTGGTAAGCAGCGGTAAGGTAAAAGTGCCAGCTGCGGTTCGCTTTGGCTGGAAAGGTGACAATAGCGATTGCAACCTCTTCAATAAGGAAGGCTTCCCGGCCGTACCGTTCAGAACGGATGACTGGAAAACAATTACCAAAGGAGTGAAGTATACAACTGCACTTTCCGAATAATTGATCTGTGTGTTTTTCTAACTACATTTAGAAACCTAAACATTCCTTCATTGAAACAACTCAGATTTTCAAAAGGGAAACTTTTTCTTACCGGGGTTTTCCTGTTGGCGGGGTTTTCGCTTTATGCACAAACAAGTCTTGATTTGTTCACTATTTCAGGAAGATTTGGGCCTTCCCAAACAGCCGGTAAACCCATGGAAGGTACCAATAAGGAAATAGGCACTTTGACAAACCTGAAAATACCTATAATGCTGTCGGATCGCTCAATATTTTACAGCGAATTAAGTTACTTTATCTCGTATGTAGAAAGTGACCAAAACCTTGGAACAGATATAGCAAACC
>JAGQYJ010000114.1 GCA_020436145.1 Cyclobacteriaceae bacterium
GACGTATATATTGTTGGTGAGGTATGGGGAAGCCGGGAAAAGCTAGCCTCCTTTACCCAGGGTATACATTCTGTAATGAATGTTAATCTGCATTATGATATTGTTGATATGCTTTCCAAAGAGCAAAATAATGGGGTGATTGATTCTCTTATTTTATCGACAAAGTTATCAAGGAAAATTACTCCAGCATTTAACGATGCCATTATTGTGGACAATCATGATACCAAGCGGATTAGGACTAATCTGGGTGGTTCTTTGGAAAAAGAAAAATTAGCTTACGCCATTTTACTAACCCTGCCAGGTACACCCTATGTATATTATGGAGATGAAATTGGGATGTTAGGAAATAAACCACCGGATGAATATGTTAGAGAGCCCTTCTTGTGGGATGTTTCTTCAAAAGATACTTTACGCACCCAATGGATTAAGCCTAATTATAGTACCGACTCCACAGTGCTACCCCTGACACTACAGCTTGCTGATAAGCATTCTACGTTCAGTTTCTTTAAATCATGGATAGATGAACGGAATAATAATAAAGTTTTAAGAGAGGGAGATTTAGAAAGCATGCCGGTTTCTCAGGATTTGCTTGCGTATAGCAGAAGCATCGGCAGTGAGAAACTTGTGGCTTTGCATAATATAACGGCTAAAACAAAGGAAATAGAAATATCTACCCTTGGGTGCTCTAACATATCGTTTTGCTTTGGGGAAAATCTATCTGTTAAGGAAGGCAAAATATTGCTGGCTCCTTATCAATCAGTACTTCTGAAATAGACACTTAAAGGGCATCAATCTTTTGCCAATTCAGGGGGTAAGTCGCTGAAAAAATCCGAATTTTGCGCACATATTTAAGTAGTAATCTCAAAATCAATAATTCAATGGGTAAATTTAGAAGTGGTGTTTTGTTCGGTGATGAAATAACCGAGCTGTATAGATATGCTAACGAGAACAATTTTGCAATTCCAGCAGTAAATGTCACAAGTACAAATACGGTCAATGCAGTTTTAGAAACTGCCCGTGAACTCAATTCTCCGGTTATCATTCAGTTTTCAAATGGTGGTGCTACTTTTTTTGGTGGTAAAGGACTAAGCAGTGAAAACCAGTTTAGCGCTATTCAGGGTGGAATTGCGGGTGCTCATTATGTTCATATGATAGCAAAGGCTTATGGGGTACCAGTTATATTGCATACAGACCATGCAGCTAAAAAACTCCTACCTTGGATTGATGGTTTACTGGAAGCAGGCGAAAAATATTATAAGGAGCATGGTCAGCCCTTATTTAGTTCCCACATGCTTGATTTGAGCGAAGAACCTATAGAAGAGAATCTTGATACCTCATGCAACTATTTTGAACGCATGAACAAGATAGGAATGGCGCTTGAAATCGAATTAGGTGTGACAGGTGGTGAAGAAGACGGTGTGGATAATACAGATGTGGATAGCTCAAGATTGTACACGCAGCCGGAGGAGGTTGCCTACGCTTATGAGCGGTTAAAGAAAATAGGTGATCGTTTTACTATTGCTGCTGCTTTTGGTAATGTACATGGTGTTTACAAGCCGGGTAATGTTACTCTTACCCCTAAAATTCTGGACAACTCTCAAAAACATATTGAAGAAAAATTGAGTACGTCCTCAAACCCTGTTGATTTTGTGTTTCATGGTGGTTCTGGCTCTACAAGAGAAGAAATCAGAGAAGCAATTGGTTATGGTGTTATTAAAATGAATATTGATACCGACATGCAATGGGCTTTCTGGGACGGAGTTCGTGCCTACGAAGCGGCAAATCATAATTATCTGCAGGGTCAAATTGGTAATCCGGAAGGAGAAGATAAGCCTAATAAGAAATACTACGATCCTCGTGCATGGTTACGCAAAGGAGAGCAAAGTATGATGGAAAGGCTAAAAATTAGCTTTGAAGATTTGAACTGTACCAACAGAAATTAATCAATTTATATAAAAAGGAGTCAGTGCATTTGGTGCAACATATGTAATAGCTCCTTCATACACTTAAAACAAATACTATGGTTATTGCACAAAACAGGGTAGTGACAATGCACTATACCCTAAAGGACGAACAGGGAGAGACAATAGATTCATCACAGGGCCACGAGCCTTTAGCATATATTCAGGGGATAGGAAACATTATTCCAGGTTTGGAAGATGCTTTGGAGGGAAAGACGAAAGGAGATAAGCTGGAAGTAACAATTGCTCCTGAAGATGGTTATGGAGAGCGCCAGGAAAATATGGTGCAAAAAGTGGCGAAAAGTGGGTTTCAGGGAGATGAAGAATTAGTGGTTGGTATGCAGGTACAGGTAGAAACCAAGAACGGACCGGCTATTGCAATGGTATCCGAAATTGAAGGGGAAGATGTTACGCTGGATTTAAACCATCCGTTGGCCGGAGTTACCTTAAATTTTGATGTTGAAGTAATGGATGTGCGTGAAGCTACCGATGAAGAGCTGGATCACGGCCATGTTCATGGGCCCGGAGGGCATCATCATTAAAGAATAATAAAAGGGCTTATCATTCGATAAGCCTCTTTTAATTATTCATATGGCTGTGCCTGAAAACCTTTTCAGAATGTGAATCGTTTGTAAATAATTAAACCAACCCTGTACACATGAAACGAAAAGAATTTATCAGACGAATTGCAGCTTTTACTCTACTGGGATTGCCTGTAATGACAGCTTCCAATAGCTGCTCAAAGGAGGAGCAACCCGCTCCATCGAACAATAACAATAATACTACTTCAGGTTGCCTGACTAACGGAACAAATTCTTCCATTAGCTCTAACCATGGACATAGCTTGACGGTAAGCAAAGAGGATGTTGAAAATGCTTTTGAAAAAACCTATTCTATTAAAGGTAGTGCCGGACATGATCATATGGTAACAATTACATCCAGTGAGTTTGAGACCTTGAAAAACAACCAAAGTATTTCTGCTACTTCTACTTCTTCAAGTGGCCATACGCATAACATAACGGTCTCCTGCGCCTGATTTCCGAGCATATAGGTTCTTTATTTCAATTTGGTGTAGTTCCTTATAAAAGGAATACTAGATGTATCATTCCTAATAGCTTTTAATCTGTCGCGATAATTTTTAAATGTTTGCCATGGTGTTTGAGCAGAAAACAGGTTGGCAATAAAGGCAGGAACTTCTCCTCCCGGGTCAACATGGATTATATAGCTGACACTTACGCGGTTTTCATTTATAGGAGTTACACTCAGCAAGGATTTGGCCTCCGGAATCCTGACAATGCCTTCCTTTTCAGGAATATAATCGGGCAGTTGTTCCAGCGATACATATAAAACTTGGGAGGTGGAATCCTGCCACATTTTTAAATGAAAAACCAGATCTCTATGGGATATCGGCCAGGGAGTATCCACTTCGGAATAATAAATTACTTCCTTTTTATTAATTACTTTTAAAATGTGCGGATCAAGGATATTATACTGCCAGTATTTATAACTTTCAATATCTAATAACCCTGCGGCATACTCCTTAAGAGTTGTTTCTGCTTCTAACTGAACTTTTATAGTTTTAAAAGCGGATCCTTCTGTTTCGCAAAGAAATACTTTGATCTCTTCACTGTCTTTTTTCAAATGGCAGCCTTCCTGTGCATATCCGTTTGAAAAAAAGAGATAAAACAACAATAACAACATGCAATTCCTCACCCTGCAATTTGGTTAAGCAACAAAGATAGAATGAATATCAGTTAAGGAACATTTCCAAAAGGCAGTGTAATTCCTAACCATGGTATAGCTATGAATATGTCTGCACCTGTATTAATTGGAAGCACAAGACCAAAATCAAGCCCTGCATGACGACCAATTATTCTTCTACCTCCAATCATGGATAGGATAACGAAATCCGAATCAGTTCCGATAAAATAGTTCTCGGTTACAAAATATCCTTTGGGGCCTGTTCTTTGCAACATGCTAAAGCTAAACGTTGGAGTTTTCGCCCAGTCACTACCAGCGTATCCATATCCAACACCAAAACTTGCGTTGTGATCTTTTGAACCCAGGGTCATGGTTCCATAGGCAATGCCAAAATTCGCACCGCTTTCTCCTAAAACAGTTGCAAAAAGACCACCAACACCAATGTTTAACTTATCTTTTTGAATAGGAATGGAAAATTTGGGAGTTACCCAAACAGGTGTCGAAATCCCATTGAATAAGAACAAGGGAATAATACCACCCCCAATGAGAAATTTATCGGAGACCCCGACACTAAACTGGTTGAACAGTATCCAAACATTTTGGTAATATCCTTCTCCTTTCTTTAGGCCATAGCCACTAGGTTGCCAAAAGTACCTGGTAGATTGCATGTGGTCGGCCCAGTAGACACCCTGCTGCAAACGCGCAGGATCAACTAGTTCCATGCTAACCATATTGATTTTTTGGATAGTTATGGTACCAAGGCTCTTGGTATTAAGAATTATTTTTTCAGCATCCTGCTCCACAATTTCTCCAATATATTCGTTTCCATCCCGAGTTTCGATCTTATATAAGATGGTTGAATCCTGCGCGTAATTTGAAGTACTACTGATGGAAAGTTCAGATTCAAATACACTGGTTCTAAATACCTTTTCCGATGCAAAAACTGAAGAAGCGAAACCGGTCAACAACATCATTATAATGATGATCGCAATTTGATTTTTTGGTGCAGAATAATTTTTCATAGTGTAAGCATTTTGGTCATAGCAAATATTTCAACAAGTCACCAAATTCTAAAATGAAATTTTGCAACAAGAATATATTTTTGTTGCATTTTTTGCAAAGATGGTTCTGTGAAGGCATGTCTTTTACCATCTCCCTTTCAATAACAGATTAACGAACAAGGAGTTAGTACATAGCCACAAAATAATATTGCTATTATTCCGTATGTCTATGGTGGTGATGGAGCCTTGAGCCAATAATATCATGAAATAGCACGTAAAAACCCCAAACAACCATTCCTACACCTGTCAAGGGTATAATGATCATAGGGAAGGCCATTGCACCAATTAATAAACCAATTAGGATTGATATTTTCATTATTCCTGTCAATTGATTCTCGTACCCTAGCTTACATATTTTTAAGCACAAGTCCTATGATATTTGTCAGCGTAGGCTGTTGTAATAAATAGTCGGGAGTGTCCTTCATGGTGTTCTTTAGTATTGCATGCGTACTTGAATAACTACTGCGAAAGTGATTTATAGTTTTCTTTCATACCAAAGTTTATTTCCGGGTCTTTTCGTCAATTCTAAACTAAAATAAGCGGAATAAGTATTTATATTAGGAAGATGAAGACGATCGTGTTTTATCTAATGTTATTTGTTCTTTGAGCCAGGCAACAGCAAGTTTGGACTCTAAAAAAACTTTATACCTATAGCCTCTTTTTATACATATTGATTCCCAGAACTTAGCAATTTCATAGCTTTCCCTATTGGTTATAACGCTTATAGTTATTTGGCTTAGATAGGGGAGATTACGTTCAAATACCTTTACCTGATTATATACGAACGTCAAAGGGACGTCATAATAAAGCTCATTATAGTCGAGAAGAATGTACTTTACTTTATTTTTTATTGCAATTTCACTCACGCCCTTAGAGCTTGAAATCATTGAATCAAAATCTTTTCGCAACCCTTTTGCTGAAATGGTTAGATACCCTTCCTTTAAGTTGGTAGAAAATTCAAAACTCATACTGCGTGGTCAATGAAATACTAAAGTTGAAAAATATACTAATTTTTAGAAGAAGTCTTCAAATTACTGGCATATGATTCAAAAATCTTTTGATAGATTACTGATTTGGCAAAAGCTTAAAAAGTCTAGCATTTGAAACTATTAATGAAGTATTTTAAAAGTTGCCACCTTTCAGGTAATGGAATTTGAAAGCTATCATTAGATTTATACATTTATGTGATAAGATTATTTAATGAGGGTTTGCAAGTTATTATTTGGCATAGTTTTAATTGTTTTATTGGCTAAAGTACCGGTACTTGGTCAGAAGGAAAGGACGCAATATCCTCCCTTTCTGAGCAACTCTTTTTTTAGCATCAATTTAGGTTATATTCAATTTCCGTTTTCATCAGATGCATTGACACCGGGTTATACAGCAGAAAACATAAAGGTTTATCATACGGCCATCCGCGTAAATCTGGGGCATCAGTTTAATAAGCACCTTACAGCACAAATAAGCTATATGCGGCCTTTCGAATGGGTACATTATGAGAATATTAATGGAGATGACAGCAGGCATTCTGTATGGATGAACCTGGGTACTGCTTCTTTAAAGTACAGACAGCCTGTAGCTAAAAAGTTCTCGGTTTATGCAGAAACCGGACTGGCAATTGTTACCAGAGGAGGATTTAAGACCGATACCTATGCTGTAAATGATGCTACATATCCTACTATAATGCTTGGTACCGGCCTTCATTATCATTTGTCCAATAACTGGGATCTGTTGGCAAGTTTTGTATATTCTCCTCCAAACAATAAGGAATTTCAGCCTGAAACCTATTTACTTACGGGTGGTTTCTCCTATTATTTCAGACCACTATCGGAAGAAAAGGTAAAAAAGAGTAATGAATCGCCTTATATTTTTCAGCGTAACCTTTTTCAAATTGGGTATACAACTAACGCTTTAGGCTTTGGGCCCAACAGGTTTTTTACCCATAGAAGAGGATACTTTGGAATACCCATATTTTGGGAAGGCAATGTATATGTTCAGGATGGGCTGACTATAGCATACCAAAGGAATATATTTCGTGGGTATAAAATTTTCAGTTTTGATCTTGGGGGGAGCTTTTCTTACATAAGAACGGAAATAAATCATGATAAATCTATTGCCTTATCGATATACCCGGTAGCTAAATTCTGGTTTTTACGAACAAAGGGAGCTGATTTTTATGCCTGCTATTCGGTTCCGGGGCCAACATTTATTTCAAGAAGGTATATGGATGACCTTGATACGGGTGGAAAGTTTACTTTTCAGGATTTTATGGGAATAGGAGGTATGGTTGGACAACAAAGGCACCTCAATTTTGAAATTAAAATTGTTCATTATTCAAATGGTAATGTGCTGCCATATAATGAAGGCGTAGCCGTGCCCCTTACATTTTGCCTGGGCTATGCTTACTGATCGCGTGTTTATAATTCATAAGATATTCCCGCCTCTACTCCCGTACTGTTGTGGCCACTATTGGGTTCGTAGAGCCCGGCATTTGAGCAATGCCGTAATGTAGACCTCAGATCGATTATTATTTTTCCTATTTGATACGATATACCTATTCCGCAGTAGTCTGAAAATGCAAGTCCTTTTCTAAGTCTTTCAGTATCTTCTTCTCCATACATTGGCCCAACGCTGCCAATAAAATAGGTGCTTAAAGGTTTAAAAATCACAAACCTCACCATAATGCCCAGATTGAGCGCATACTCGTAAAATATGGTTTCCTGCGTATATAGCTCCCTTAATTTTAAATAATTTGGGCCGGAATTGGGCTGTACATAATACTCATTCAGGAGTTGGTGCCGTGATTTGTACACACTGGGTTCGAAATGTAGCTCAAACCGAAATTTATTTTTTTGCTTGAGAAGGTAGTTTATCTGGGCCTTAAAATACTTGTTTTCATACATATAATCAGGGCTGTCAAACGGAAATCTTGCCTGTGACGCCTGGCCATAATTCATACCAACCCTGATTTTATGTTCCAGCGCTTTTTTATTAGTTTTTTGGGCATAAAGTGGGTGCAGGCATATAAAATGCAAAGAAATATAAACTGCTATTCTAAAACTATTTAATGGCATTTGGGAACTAAGCGTTGTTGTAGCTATGGAAACAATGTATCAAGATTATGTTTAACCATCTAAAATATCAAATATTAACGTAATGCAGTAATATTACTTCCCGATACAATATCTAATGTACTACTGACTATCAGTTAGTTAGCTGTCAATAGGTGCAAATTAGCAACAAAAAGTGTTGATTTATAGCTAATTAAGGGCTAAAGAAAGGAAAAATCAAAGGTACGGGCATAAAAAAACCGCTCTACAAAGAAAGCGGTTTTTCAAGAAAACGTCAATCGCTTTACGCAACTGCTACAGAGCCTAAATAAGAGCTGTTAGCGACTTTAGAGCCATCTTCTGAGATAAAC
>JAGQYJ010000115.1 GCA_020436145.1 Cyclobacteriaceae bacterium
TTCATCACAAAAGCCACATCCTCTGTCGTGTGAATATCTTCTAACGGATTTTTATCGGTAGCGACCAGATCAGCAATTTTGCCTACTTCTACTGAACCCAATTTGTCATCCACACGCAATAATTTGGCAGCTTCCATTGTAGCGGATTTTATGGCTTTCATGTGGGGCATTCCCGCTTCCACCATATAGCCAAATTCTTTGGCATTTTCGCCATGAGGAAAAACACCGGCATCCGTGCCAAAGGCAATCTTAACCCCAGCCTTATACGCTTTGGCAAAGGTGTCCTGTATTTTAGGGCCAATCTCAAGCGCCTTTGGGCGAACAATATCAGGGTAGAAACCATCAATGGCTGCTTTTTCTGCCACGAACTTGCCAGCGCTAATAGTGGGTACATAGTAGGTGCCGTGCTCAATCATTAACTGACGTACTTCATCCGTCATTAGGGTTCCGTGTTCAATGGAGTTGATGCCGGCTTCCACAGCACGTTTCATTCCTTCCGCTCCATGTGCATGTGCAGCGGTTACAAACCCATAATCTTTTGCAGCTTCAACAATGCCGCGTAATTCATCCATGGTGAATTGGGGCCCCTGTCCATCTTTGGCCACACTTAATACCCCTCCCGTAGCAGTAATTTTAATAACGTCAGCTCCATTCTTATAACGCTGACGCACAGCTTTCTTGGCTTCATCGTAACTATTGATCACCCCTTCTCTCGGTCCCGGATCACCCATTAAGTCTTTTCTATACCCATTGGTGGGGTCGGCATGCCCACCAGAGGTGGCAATGGCTTTTCCTGCTGAGTAAATTCGAGGCCCTACAACCCAACCTTCATTAATGGCGTTGCGAAGGGCTGTGTTTACGCCTGTCCCCCCCAAATCGCGAACCGTGGTAAAGCCTGCCATGAGGGTGCGTTTAGCATATACCGTAGAATGGAAGGCAATATCAGCTTCATTGGCCGTAAACTCTTCAATGTATTGTTTAGGGTTTACTTCCATTTCCAGGTGCACATGCATATCGAACCAGCCGGGCATCACGGTCTTGTCTTTTAGGTCAATGTAGGTATCCATTTTGTTCATTTTGGCATAGCCCTTTTGAATGTCTATGATCTTGTTGCCTTCAATAACAACGGTTATTTCTTTTTGAGGTTGGTCAGAAACCCCATCTATCAAGGTACCACAATACACGTAGGTTTTAACCTGTGCCATTGCTGAAAGGCCAAGGGTTAATAGCATTAAGGTTGTTAGATTTTTTCTCATAGTGTGCAGGGTTAAGTTTTAAATATGAGTAAAATGAGGAAGGAAAACAAGCTGATCCTATCAACAGCCGCTTATAAATGGCACGTCATGCTGAATTTATTTCAGCATCTCAATTAGACCCTGTCCGAAGGACTCCTTAGGAGAAACAAGTTCAGGGTGACTGCTTTACTTATGTGTTCCCTTTGCCAAATACTGCCCGGTCTCTTCGTTCAGGTAAATGAGTTCCAGATGTAACCCGACCTGTTGGGCAATTTGTTGTGCATTATCAAAATCAACATACAACCATTTGAACCACTCCCCTTTGATTCCGCCATATTCATACTGGTAGTCAATTTCACCGTGATAACGATCAGTGGGGAAGGCACCTTCATAGAGGTAGGCCACATCGCTGGAGTCAAACAGAATTTGACCATTGGGTTTGAGAAGGGTCTTAAGTTTTTCGAAAAGCGAATGGAGTTTATCCAGCGTGCCTACCAACCCAATGGTATTCATCATTAGCAATAGTGTATCGTAAGGTTCGGTTTCAGGCATATCAAACACACTACCTGTAATAATGGACTTTACGCCCCGCATATACATCACCTTAGAAGCAAGCTCAGAAAGCTCCAGTGCATCTACTTCAAAGCTCTGATTCTGAAGTTCCAGTACATGGGCGCCTGCACCAGCCCCTACATCTAACACCCATCCTTTGCACAACTCAATCGCTTTTTGCTCCACATCAAAAAAATCTTCCGCTTCTCTGAAATAGGCTTCCACAGGCATTTCTTCTGGCTCCCCATAAGTATTATGGATAAGAAGACTGTCTTTTTCTTCTTCGATGGCGTAATCGTAAATGGCTTGGCCGAGGAGGTCTTGCATGCTCCAAAACTATTTAAAAAAAGGGAGCTAATTTTGACTCATTATAAAACAATTTCCGGCTTAGGTATGCGCAACCTTTCGTTTCTTATTTTAGTTCTAATTTTTGTCTCATGCAAACCCAATAAAAAGGATGATTATACTAAGGGTACCCAGGTATTCGATTATGCTAAAGGTATAGTGTTCGCGAAGCATGAGGGCTATACTTTGGTAAATGTAAAAACACCTTATAAAGGAGCTAAAGAGGGTCATACTTATGTTCTCTATCCTCGTAAAAGCAAAAGACCAGGCGTTGAAGCTGATACCTACATACCGGTTCCGGCACAGTCGATTGTATGCACTTCTACCACCCATATACCCTTGCTGGATTACCTGGGAGAAACGGATAAGCTGGTGGGTTTTCCTACAACTGATTATATAAGCTCTGAGAAAATGCGTGCCCGCATTGATTCCGGTTCGGTGGTGGAATTAGGCATCGACAATGCATTGAATATTGAACGACTGATTCAACTTAACCCTGAACTTGTCATGGCCTATACCATGACAGGAGATTACGGCCAGCTGGATAAAATTCAACAGGCAGGAATCCCCGTTATTATCAATGCAGAATATATGGAACCCGACCCACTGGGGAGGGCAGAATGGATAAAGCTGGCTGGTCTGCTTTTTGGTAAGGAAGCAGAAGCCGATTCGGTTTTTACGCGTATAGCCGACAACTATAACAAGACCAGGGAGCTTGTAAAAAAAGAGAACGCCCACCCCGCTTCCCTAAGTGGTGTAATGTATTCTGATGCCTGGTATTTGCCCGGAGGGCAAAACTATGCGGCCAAACTAATGAGTGATGCCGGCTACAATTATCTATGGGCTCACGACTCAACGGAAGGATTTCTGTCACTTAGTTATGAAACGGTATTGGAAAAAGCATCACAGGCAGACTATTGGTTAGGAGTAGCGGATTACCCTTCACTTAAATCACTGGCAGATGCAAGCGAAAGATATACCTACTTCAAGCCTTTTCAAACAGGCAAAGTTTACTCGTACAACAAACGCATTGGAGCTAAAGGCGGTAGCGAGTTTTTGGAATTGGGGTATCTGCGCCCCGATCTGATCTTGAACGATCTGGCAAAAATTGCATATCCTGACATGCTCCCCAATTATGAATTGTACTTTTACTATCAATTGCCAAAGGAATGAGAAAAGGTGGTTGGAAATGGTTTGTGCTCATTGTTGCTTTACTGGCAGCCTTCATTTTAGACATATGGCTGGGGAGTGTGCACATACCAGTTGGGGGTGTAGTTCGCACATTAATGGGCAAAGCCCCCTATCCAGCGTGGGAGAAAATCATCTGGCTTTTCCGTATGCCCAAGGCCATTACGGCCATCGTAGCCGGAGGCTCCCTGGCTGTTAGCGGGCTGTTGATGCAATCATTTTTCAGGAATCCGCTGGCAGGTCCTTTTGTGCTTGGTATTAGTTCGGGTGCAAGCTTAGGAGTGGCGCTGTTGGTGATGGCTGGCGGAACAGGTTTGTTCTTAGTAAACACGTTTGGTATTGTGGTTGCGGCAAGTGTTGGTGCAGGTGTAGCTTTTTCCTTGGTGCTTATGGCATCCATCCGTATAAAAGACAGTGCAACCTTGCTTATTATTGGGTTAATGGTAGGGAGTATTGCAGGAGCCATTGTCGGTACACTCCAATACTTTACCTCCGCACGGCAACTACAGGCATTTACGATCTGGACATTCGGATCGTTAAGTAATGTGAATATAAGCGACCTGCCAATACTCATACCCCTTTCGCTATTAGGTTTACTTATTTCTTTTGCACTATTCAAACCCATGAACGCTATTTTGTTGGGTGAAAACTATGCTCAAAGTCTTGGGGTAAACATTAATAGGCTTCGAAATGGAATACTTTTGGTCACAAGCCTCTTGGCGGGAGTGGTTACAGCCTACACGGGCCCTATTGCTTTTATAGGTATCGCAGTTCCGCATCTTACCAGGGCTGTTTTTTCGACCAGCGACCACAAAAGATTGATTCCATCCGTGTTTTTAACCGGTAGCCTTGTCTTGCTTTTCTGTGATGTGATAGCCCAGATGCCGGGAAGTGAGCATATATTGCCCATTAACGTAGTAACGTCTATTTTAGGAGCCCCCGTTGTTATTTGGGTAATTCTTAAAAAGAGGACCCTCGGTGCTTCATTTCGGTAAAGCGAGGTATATTCGTACAGCATTGAAATACTATTTTTATTTAGCTTTGCAGGCTAACAACGAAAACAAAAAATTACGGATATGGCATTCAACCTATTAAAAGGCAAAAAAGGGATCATTTTTGGTGCACTTAATGAAAGCTCTATTGCATGGAAAACGGCAGAAGTAATTCATGCCGAAGGGGGCGAGTTTGTATTGACCAATGCACCTATTGCCATGCGCATGGGTGAAATAAATGAACTGGCTCAAAAATGTGGTTCTGAAATCATACCGGCTGATGCTACCTCAATGGAAGACCTGGAGAATTTGATTAGCAAATCGATGGAGATTTTAGGAGGCAAACTGGATTTCATACTTCACTCTATTGGTATGAGCCCTAACGTTCGTAAAGGCAAAGACTATGGCGATTTGAATTATGAATGGATGCTTAAAACCATGGATGTATCCGCCATATCGTTCCACAAAGTGATGCAAACAGCCGAAAAGCTGGATGCTATGAATGAGTGGGGCTCCATTATAGCGCTAACTTACATTGCTGCCCAGCGCACGTATCCGGATTACTCGGATATGGCGCAGGCCAAAGCCATGCTGGAGTCTATTGCCAGAAGCTATGGAGCACGCTTCGGTGAAAAGAAAAATGTACGTGTAAATACCATTTCTCAATCACCTACCATGACTACAGCCGGCAGTGGTGTTGGAGGGTTTAATGTATTCCTGGATTTTGCAGATAAAATGAGTCCTCTCGGAAACGCTTCAGCTCAGGATTGTGCAAATTATATTGCTGTAATGTTTTCAGACTTTACTCGTATGGTCACCATGCAGAACTTAATGCATGATGGGGGCTTCTCAACCTCAGGAATCACTGATAAAATAGTAGAGCAGTTCAGCAAATAAGCCGGCAGGCAGCGTATGGTAGTTTTCCCAAATGCCAAAATAAACCTTGGGCTTAACATTATTGAAAAGCGAACGGATGGCTACCACAATATTGAATCCTGTTTTTACCCCATTCCATTAACGGATGCACTGGAAGTAATTGAGAGCGACAAGCTCTCGTTTACCTCTAGCGGAATTCCTATTCCGGGTGATCCGGAAAGCAACCTTTGTCTGAAAGCATATCATCTGTTAAAAAAACATTACGATTTACCACTGGTGGAGATTCATTTGCACAAAAACATTCCCATTGGGGCTGGTCTGGGAGGAGGTTCTTCAGATGGGGCCTTTATGCTCAAGTTGTTAAATGAAAAATTTGAGCTGGGTATTGATAATCCAGCATTGGAAAAGCTTGCCGGAGAGTTGGGTAGCGACTGCCCTTTTTTTATCGAGAACAAACCTGTGTTTGTGGAAGGAAAAGGTAATGTGTTTTCGCCTGTTGAAGTTTCGTTAAAAGGGAAGTATTTGGTGTTGGTTATGCCTGATGTGCATGTTTCTACTGCTCAAGCCTATGCGGGAATTACACCCCAACAACCAGAAGCTGGCCTAAAAGAAATTTTGGAACAAAAGCCAATGAAGCGATGGCAAGATTTGGTAAAAAACGATTTTGAACAATCTGTTTTTGCAAAACACCCGGAGTTAGAACGTATCAAAAACCAATTGATAGAAGAAGGAGCGATTTACGCAAGCATGACGGGCTCAGGTGCAGCGGTGTTTGGTGTTTTTGAGGAGAAGCCCATTTTACAACTTGGAGGTAATTGGCAAATTGACATTGTGAAGCTATAAAGAATGAAACTAAAGAATCAAAATTGAAAATTCACCCAGAAATATTAAAGGGTATGCTTTGGGTGCTTGCGATGTTTTGCTTTGCAATGTTTGTGATATTTATATTAGATTTTCAAAAACCAGTTCGAGAAGGGCTAACACAATTCCATAAAGTAGAGCTTGATTATTGTAGAATAACGGAAAAACAAATACATAGCTACCCTGGAGGAAGAGGATCGTATGAATTATTTACTACAAACTGTCAAGAAGCATTTTTCCCCATATTATTTCAATCAAAAGACTATGGTGTTGCGAAATCAGTTATTCAAATAGATTCTTATATCTCAAAGACGGCTAACTCAAGTGATGTAACAATCATTAAAAAAGGAAAAACCTATAATTTGAAGTTGAGAAATTTGGATGAAGTAGATCATAGGTTTGAAGATGCATGGATAGTTTTAAAGTTAAGTTTTGGGTTTATAATACTGAGCTTTTTAATACGGTTTTTGAAAAAAAGACAAGTCATATAGAATGGTAAAAAAAGGAGTTTCAGAGTTATTACTTGGTAACTCTGAAACTACCATTATTTAATATGTAACCAAGTAGGCTGTAGCTGAAAGGAAATCGGTTGAAGGAAACTGGTATGGGTTACGCACCACATACGATAAACTTAGGCGCGAATTTTCAATCCGTCCGGTACCTTCAATTTCATAGTTCCCGATATATTGCCTGGGTATGGTAAGCCGGTATCCGTTCACACGGGCACGTACTTCCAGGCCCACATCATAAAAATTTCGAATCAACACCTCGTTGTCGGTGCAACAAGATTTAACAATATCTATTTCATAGTGAAAATACTCATTTGTGGTTTCACTATATTCTTCAACTTCATAGTACCCCACAAAGTCATCCCGATCGTCCCAGTAGCGCACATCATCATCGTACAAAATGATCTGGCAACTTCCTAAAGCAAAGGCAAAGAGTAAAAATGCGTATTTCATAGCTTTGTTCGTTTGATTCAACTATGAACTTGCAAAGAGCTTGCCAAAAAGAATTTATACTTTGTAACAACCAATAAATCAACAATATAGCGTCACTCTGAGGACTGTGTCCGAAGAGTCCCTAATGGTTTTGCAATTCTGTAAGTATTAAGATAGAGGCCCCCGGAACTGACGGTATTTAAATAAAAAAGGACAAACTCGTTAAAGAAGATTGCCCTGGAAAGAAAATGAAAAGATGAATATTTTTACGATTGCTCCCACAAAAGTTTGGCAATCCGATTCGGACTTTCTACAGACTGAAAATTAAGCTTGGCTATTTCAAATAACCTTTGGTAACTTTCCCGTGCTGAAGGCTCAGCAAACACGCTAAAATGCAGTTCATGATGTGGAATGTTACTTTTAAGAACGCCTTTTGTCTTTAATGGTTTCATAGGTCTAAACTATGGTTGCATAATCTAATACAACCGTAGTTTTGAATACCCTACCTGTAATGTAACTTTGTTTTAAATAGTGCATTCCTGTTTCAACAAACAAGATCGTAATGATAAAGGCATTAAAAATAGCAGTTTTGGTGGGGCTTAGCAGCCACCTGCAAGCTCAGGATATTATCAAGAGCGTAACCCTTTCTACCGATAGTGCTGATTACATTTCTCACACCTTGCCTGTAGAGTTCAGGGGAGCAGACCTGTATTTCGTCTTGGACAAACCGGATCAGGAAGCGCACATAACTATTGAAATCGACCCTAATATCAACGTCTCAGATATTCGCATGATCCCTACACCGGGATATGAATTGGTAGACTCGTTAATACGAGTGGGAAATACATATGTAGGGGTAATTCTGTTCTCACATATATTTGAGGTAAGCTTTCCCAGGTTCGTGTTCTCAATAGAAACACCTGAAGGAAGGCGTACGGAAGAAAAGAGACTTTATCCTTTTATCTTTCCAAAATTCGAAGAACTCAATCCTGAAATTGAGCTTTTCAATGGGCAGGAAGTACGTCTTCCGGTTCCCCTTGAGGACACCTACTTTATAAAGTATGATGAAACAACTCAGGCATCAGGCATTTTGGAGTACAAGTTGGTTCGCGAGGGCAACGAGCC
>JAGQYJ010000116.1 GCA_020436145.1 Cyclobacteriaceae bacterium
GCAATAACCTGTATCGATCTCACAACTCTTTCCGGTGACGACACTTTTGGAAATGTGAGCAGACTATGTGCCAAGGCACGTAATCCGGTGAGAGAAGATATTTTGCAGTCCATGGGTATTAATGTACCTCTTAAAGTAGGTGCAGTTTGTGTATACCATAATCTCATTCCTGTAGCAGTTGAATCACTGGCTGGTACCGGTATTCCAGTGGCAGCAGTGTCCACCGGGTTTCCTGCCGGCCAGATTACCACTACCCAAAAGATAAAGGAGATTAAGTCTTCAGTATCTGCAGGCGCCAAAGAAATAGATATTGTAATCAGCAGGGCAAATGTGCTGACCGGAAACTGGAGAGCTCTTTACAACGAAGTAAAGGCGTTTAGAGAGGCATGTGGCGAAGCCCATATGAAAACAATACTGGCAACAGGAGAACTTGCTACGCTTACCAATGTGGCCAAAGCAAGCCAGATTTGTATGATGGCTGGCGCTGATTTTATAAAAACCAGTACCGGTAAAGAAAGCGTGAATGCAACGTTACCTGTTAGTTTGGTCATGGTACGGGCCATCCGTGAATATTATGAACAGACAGGATTTAAAGTGGGATTTAAGCCCGCAGGAGGGATAAGTAAGGCTAAAGATGCACTTACCTATTTAATCCTGATCAAAGAAGAATTAGGAGATGAATGGCTTAACCCGACCCTGTTCAGGTTTGGCGCAAGCAGCCTTTTAGGCGATATAGAAAGACAATTAGAACATTTCACAACCGGCAGATATTCTGCAAGTTACAGGCACCCGGTAGCATAAATAGAAGAAAATGAGTGTAGCTTCAATTCTTGAAACCATGGAGTACGGACCAGCTCCCGAATCTGGCCAAACAGCTGAAAAATGGCTCGAGGAACATCAGCCCAAATTGAAACAATTTATTAATGGTTCGTGGGTTGCTCCCAAATCAAAAAAATATATGGACAGCCTCAACCCCTGTTCACAAACCAAACTGGCTTCCATTCCGGTTGCCAATAGGGCAGATGTAAACGATGCGGTAAATGCAGCGAACAATTCCCTGAAGAATTGGGTGAAGCTTGGAGGGCACGGAAGGGCCCGGTATTTATATGCTATTGCCCGTCAAATTCAGAAAAATGCCCGTCTTTTTGCGGTGCTGGAATCTATGGATAACGGTAAACCGATTCGCGAAGCACGGGACATTGATATTCCGCTCGTTGCACGCCATTTTTATTATCATGCGGGCTGGGCTCAGATTCATTCAGAAAAGTTACCTGATTACAAGGAGATAGGAGTTGTGGGGCAGATCATTCCATGGAACTTCCCAATGTTGATGTTGGCCTGGAAAATTGCGCCTGCTTTGGCTATGGGGAATACGGTAGTACTTAAGCCTGCAGAATTCACTTCTTTAACCGCACTACTTTTTGCTGAAATATGTGAACAGGTTGGCCTTCCAAAGGGAGTAGTCAATATTATTACCGGTGATGGAAGTACGGGCGCGGAGATTGTAAATCATCCCGGAATCGGTAAAATAGCATTTACAGGATCCACTGAGGTTGGAAGGATTATTCGAAGGGCCACCTCCTCAACAGAGAAAAAAATATCGCTGGAATTGGGAGGGAAATCTCCATTTATAGTGTTTGAAGATGCCGATCTCGACAGTGTGGTAGAAGGTATTGTGGATGCTATTTGGTTTAACCAGGGGCAGGTTTGCTGTGCAGGCTCCAGGTTGCTGGTTCAGGAAAATGTGGCCGAAAAACTCTATAGAAAAATCCGTGGCAGAATGGAAAAACTGCGGATTGGGAATGCCCTGGACAAGGGTATTGATATTGGAGCTATAGTGGCTCCGGTACAGCTAAAAACTATTGAGGAGTTGGTTAAGAAGGGTGTGGACGAAGGCGCAAGCTTGTGGCAGCCTTCATGGGAATGTCCGGAAGGTGGATGTTTCTATCCTCCGTCACTGTTTACCAATGTGGCACCTTCCTCAGTTATAGCGCAGGAAGAAATATTCGGCCCTGTATTGGTTGCCATGAGTTTCAGAACACCGGAAGAAGCAGTTAAACTGGCCAACAATACGCGCTACGGATTGGCTGCCAGCATCTGGACAGAAAATATAAATTTAGCACTTGATATTGCTCCAAAAGTAAAAGCTGGTACAGTTTGGATTAATTGCTCGAATATGTTCGATGCAGCCTCAGGGTTTGGAGGCTATCGCGAATCAGGATTTGGACGTGAAGGTGGGATTGAGGGTTTGTATGAATATGCCAAATTGAAGGTTGAGGACGAATTTAAATCCATTGAATTACCTAAACCGGTGAAGCAGAAGCAAAATAACTCCAAAAGTGAAAGCGTACCTGTAATAGATAAAACAGCTAAAATGTACATCGGAGGTAAACAAGCCCGGCCCGATGGCGGCTATACCCGAAATATTTATGGAGCAGGGGGCAACCTTGTAGGACAGGTTGGTGATGGTAATCGCAAGGATATTCGTAACGCAGTGGAAGCTGCACATGCGGCAGGCAAATGGGCGACTGCCACCGCCCATAACCGGGCACAGGTGCTCTATTATATTGCAGAAAATCTCGAGTCAAGAACGAATGAATTTGCTGACAGATTGGGTTCCCTGTTAAATCAATCTGCCCGTAAATCGAAGGAGGAGGTGAGGACATCCATTGATCGGATATTCACCTATGCGGCCTATGCCGATAAATACGATAGCCACGTACATGAAACCCCATTCAGAAACGTAACATTGGCAATGAAAGAACCTTTGGGGGTTATGGGAATCGTGTGCCCGAACGAGGCACCCTTACTCGGATTTGTTTCAACGGTAATGCCTGCAATAGCACTTGGTAATACGGTAGTTGCAATACCTTCTGAAACTGCTCCATTACTGGCTACCGATTTATACCAGGTATTTGATACATCTGATGTGCCCGGTGGAGTAATTAATATTGTTACAGGAGATAAGGAAGAACTTACACAGGTTCTTGCCAATCATGATGATGTGGACGGGCTTTGGTATTTTGGTTCTAAGGAAGGAAGCTCGAAAGTGCAATTTGCTGCCGCTGAAAATATGAAACGTACATGGGTCAATTTTGGAAAGTCACGCAACTGGTTTAATCCCAAACATGTGCCCTCGGAATATTTTCTTCGACAAGCCTCTCAGGTTAAAAATATTTGGGTGCCCTATGGCGAATAGGAATGTCCGTAAGGTATAAAATTTCAGTTAAGGGCAGGGTTCAGGGCGTTTTCTTTAGGGCTTCAACCAGAGATAAAGCCAATGAGTTGGATCTGACAGGTTTTGTAATAAATGAACCAAATGGTTCAGTGTACATTGAAGTTCAGGGGGACAGGAAAAATGAGCTGGTAGCGTGGGTTAAAGCAGGTGGCCCTCCCATGGGAAGGGTAGATGAGATACAGGTAGAGGAGGCAGAAGAATTGAATTTTAATGAATTTAGAATACAGTATTAAGCCACGTTTGTGTGTTGAATTCCTTTGTACTTATAGATTTTCAGTTGAAAATGTTGCTCAATATAAAGCTTCAGCCTGTTGAGGGTTAACTCCAGTTGCTTTTTATTTTTTATTCCAAAAACGGTTATTTCCAAAAAGGCACGCATTACTACACGTTGGTGTAACATTTGGGTGACCCACTTCATAAAAATAACTTTCCATTCCGACCGGTACTTGGTGTAATGGCTGGTTCCATCGAATAAGAATTCCAATTGTACCTCTCCGTGTTTGTATCGGTAAATGCCTGCCAGATCATTATAAAACTCATGGAAGAGCTCAATCTGGTCAAAGCTGGAAGATCGTATGGTCTCAATGGTATTGTCTATTAAACCTAACGGGTTGTGTAATGTTTCGTAGTACTCTTTCACATAATCAGCCAGCCAGGTTAATAACTCTGTTTCTGTGCGTTGCTGAACCTCTTTTAGAATGTAATTCTTATCTGCTGCAAAAAGTTTGCGCGTAAAATCTTCCTCACGAATATCGGTCAGGCTGATTACCTTAGTACTGCTCTTGTTCATTAGGGAAATCTTTCGATTTTACATCGTTCACATAATTACTAACAGCATCTGTTATTATTTGCTGAAGGTCGGCATACCTCCTTAAAAAGCGTGGCTTAAAGTCTTGAGTGATGCCCAGCATATCCTGCATTACCAGCACCTGACCGTCCACATCAAGCCCAGCTCCAATGCCAATAACGGGAATACTAACTTCAGATGCAACTTTAGCAGCCAGATTTGCAGGTATTTTCTCCAAAACAATTGCAAAGCATCCCGCTTCTTCGAGCAGTTGGGCATCTTCTATTAGTTTTGTTGCCTCGGCTTCTTCTTTGGCTCGAACAGTGTACGTTCCGAATTTATAGATGCTTTGTGGAGTTAGCCCTAAATGACCCATTACGGGAACTCCGGCTGTTAAAATCCGTGCGATTGATTCCTTTACTTCCGCTCCTCCTTCCAGCTTTACCGCATGTGCTCCAGACTCCTTCATGATACGAATGGCAGAACGAAGGGCCTCACCAGAATTTCCCTGGTACGAACCAAAGGGAAGATCAACCACTACCAAAGCCCTTTCCACAGCCCGAATTACGGAGGAAGCATGATAGATCATTTGATCGAGTGTGATCGGAAGGGTGGTTTCATGACCCGCCATAACATTGGAGGCCGAATCGCCAACCAGTAAAACATCAATGCCTGCGCTGTCAAGCAATCGAGCCATAGAATAATCATAGGCCGTAAGCATGGCAATTTTTTCGCCTTTTTGCTTCATTTCATGAAGCGTGTGGGTTGTCACTTTTTTTATTTCCTGCTTATGTACTGACATGCTAGGTTAAGTATACTCCTTTATCTTTTCCAGTCATTTTAACTACAATATGCTCAGAGAGTGTGGTTGATAACTCATAGCCTGTGTATTGTGGACTTATGGGAAAAGCAGTGTGACTCCTGTTTACCAAAACAGCTACTTCAATCCTCTTAATTTTTTTGTCCAAAAATGGTTTCAGACTGTACGCAAGCGTTTTACCTGTATTCAGTACATCATCTACCATAACAACCACCTTATTGGTAAGGTTAAGTGATATGCTGTCCTCAGGCATTGGGTTCGATGGGTTTTTCTTATCCAGAGGAACCATAATCACCTGTGCTTTTATGGTTGATATTTCCTCGAGAATAGCTGCTAGTTTTTTGGCAAGAGATTCACCCTGTTCACAAATGCCTGCCAGGATCAGCTCATTTGTACCATAATTGCTTTCATAAATTTCATAAGCCATCCTTCGGATCTTCTGATCCATTTGAGCTGAGGTAAGAACAACAATTTGGTCGGTAGAAACAGCCATTACGTAACAGGGATTGCTTTACTGTCCTTAAAAGTAGATAAAATAACCATTGATTGCATATCTGCAACGGTTTCAATATTCGTTATTTCCTCCAACATAAGTTTTTGGTAGGCAGCTATGTCTTCGGATACTACTTTCAATATAAAATCGCAGGAGCCGGTAGTATGATGACATTCCACTACCTCATCCAATTTATTGATAGCTGCCACAAATTTTTCAATCGTTTCTTTGTTGTGTTGCTTTAAGGAAACCTGCACAAAGGTAGTAACCCCAATTCCCATCATGTCCTTATTCAGCACTGCATGGTAACTGGAAATGTAACCTGCTTGCTCCAGCTTTTTTACACGTTCCAGGGTAGGGGCAGGAGATAAACCAATATCTTTTGACAATTGCGAATTAGTTATCCTTCCATCCTTCTGTAAAATCCGTAAGATATTACGGTCAATTTCATCAAGTTTAAACTTTGCCATCTCTTGTGTTTCAAACCGCAAAGTTAGTTAGCAAAGGGCCTAACTTCCTATTGGTTTTTGGTTTTCTCGTAATATTTATAATGATCGTATGTACCTTCCAGGGGTATCCCCTTTGCCCTGTTTTTAAGGAAATTGAATAAACCCTTTATATTGCCACCTGCGGGATTCAGCGCTTCATTTCCTTTTAAAAACATGGCATAATTATCATAGTCGGTCATGGTAAGTTTGAAGGAACGCATGTACAGATACTGGTAGGTAGCCAGGCTAATTCCTTTTCTGGCATTTTCAAGATCAACCGTATCAGGAAGCTGGGTTTCCAAGATGGCCTCTTTAAAATCTTTGAGGGTTTCGGGAATGTTGGATATAGTTACCGGTTTTAGATATGTAATATCTCTAAGCAGCATTACCTCTTCATTCACCTTGTCGGCCTGCAGTTGGGCTGGTACTATTACCAGCTTTTTTTGATAGCCAATATAAGAGAATATCAGGCTGTCGCCTGGCTCAACAGTAACCGAAAATTGACCATAAATATTTGAAGTAGTGCCACTTGAGCCCTTAATAATATGGGCAAAGGGCAGTGGTTCAAACGTATCATCTGCTATGATTTTACCAGAAAAAACAAATTGATTGGAACTCTGTGCATTGCTAATAAGTGCTACACAAATCATAAAAAATAATGCAGCAGTGTACTTCATAGTTAAGGCCTGAATCGCACTTTAATTTCGGTTTTGGTTTCAATGGGGTTGCCCTCAACTACAGCGGGCAGCCATTGGGGGCCGGTAAGAACCAGCCGTTTGGCCTCCTCATCGCACCCGTCACCCACGCTTTTTATAACGCGAATGCCACTAATTGCACCATTAGGCGCAATAGTAATTTCTAAAACGACTGTTCCCTTGGTATTGTTGTCCAGAGCTTGCTGCGGATACACCAGCTTGTCTTTCAAATAGGTCTTGTAGGCATCAGTACCACCAACAGGTTCTGCTTCGTTTCTCTTAGTCACTGGTCCTGACTCTGATAGCGGTTGCGTTGTAGCTTTTTTAGCCCTTTGTGTCTGAGATGAAACCATTCGTTCCTGAGCTGCAGCAGTGGGTGCTGCAATGTCTTTGTCTGTCTCATCCGCTGCAAAATTTTCTGCTATTTCTGCTTCTCCTTGTATTCCATTGCCAGCAGCCGCTACCTGATCTTCAGGAATTTGAGGTTCCGTATCCCTTTTAATTTTTACTTCCGGCTCATGTTCTGCCAAACCCAATTGGGTAGGTTTTGTAGCCGGAGCTGTTGTAACCGGTTTCTGGTTTACATCACTTATAATTATTTCGTCAAGTTCTTCTTCGTCAGGAACAGCGGCAACATTCTGCACATTAGATAAGGTATCTGATAAAGGCCCTATTTCATTTTCAGGTTGGGTCGCACTTCCTGCTTTCTGCTCTTCAAGTTTGGAATTTACAGCTAGAGATCTCTCATTATCCAGCGGGTTTAACATCCAGAAGGTGAAACCAATGGCAGCAACGAGTAATACACTGGCCGCAATTGCCATATATTTTCTTGGCCACACAAAGCTTTCCCCGGCAGGAACTATTTTCTCATTAATGGAGCGCAATATCTCATCAGGCTGATTCACCTGTCCCATACCTTCCAGGGCATCGCTGCATAGTTCGCACTCATTTAAGTGTACCTCCAGGCGATACATTTCCTCATTGCCCAGCACTCCTTTGGAGTAATCCCAAAGTTCCTGTTGGGTCAGATGCCTGTAAAGATCAATATGGTCAATTTTTCGCTTCAATCTTATTCTCTATACAAAGTTTAAGGTTTCTCTTTCCGTTTTGAATATAACTCTTCACCTTTTTCAAATTGTACCCGGTAAGGTTTGTTATTTCCTGGTAGCTTTTCTTCTTTAAGTAAAAGAGCCCTACACATTTTTCCTGTTCTTTATTCAATTGCCTGATACACTCTTCAAGGGCCACTAACTGAGCTTCCAGAGAATATTCACTAACAGGACGCTCGTTTAGTTCAATTTCCACATCTTCAACCCATTTTTTTTGTTCCGTATCAAGGTGTTTCTGTTTTCGCAGTATTCCAATGCACCTGTTTTTGGTCACCACATAGAGCCAGGCTCCCACATTTTTAACATCACTTATCTGTAGCTTATCTGAAAGCGTCTCGTAGATGCTCATAACCGCATCTTTGGCCGACTCTTCATTTTTAAGATATTTCATGCAAACTCCCATGATCA
>JAGQYJ010000117.1:0-3371 GCA_020436145.1 Cyclobacteriaceae bacterium
TTTGAGTAAATGTTGAAACCCAGCACATAGTCCAAATCCAGGATATTATGAGAATTGGGTTGAGTGGTTTCCCATTCTTCAGTTATAAAGGAATAGTAATCGAAAGACTCGTTTGAAAAGGCAGAGTAAGACCCGAAACGAGCACTTGCTCTTTGATACAATTTTCCGGTGTGTTCGTACATTAAACCAATGTTCAATACAGACCAAGAATTGTTAATCATGGGAGAGAAATTGACATCTTGTCGCTTAAGGTTTCCTAATCCCCATTGCAGTGTAAGGGTGTTTGTTTTAAGTCCCTGACTATTGGCATTAAGCGAAGACCCAATAATCAGTAATAAGACCATCATTTGATTTTTCATAGCATTATTTTTTGAGTTAAATTGATAATAGATGTGTTGTTAGTATTTATAATCGAGTTTGTGTTCGTTTGAATCTGCTTCTACGGTCTGTCCATTTATTCTTTTTAAGAAGAACTCTTTATTAGAAATGACCAGGTAAAGTGAGATTACAAGCAGCAATGCTGTCTGAATTACTTTGCTGGCAGGTTGCGTGAGAAAGATCTCATTAAAATAACCGGCTGAAATATGAAAGATGACGGTTATTAATATGTTCCTTTTGGTTTTATAATAGAGCCAGTTCATTATCAAAACAAATGGGAACAGACTCACAAAAAAGTTGATGGAGTAAATGATTCCTGACTCTACCAAGTTACTGTGAAAGTAGTCTTTGATGAAGGACAATGGCAGGTGCCAGATGCCCCAAAAAAGAGCAAATACTATGGAGGTATTTAATAAATTAAATTTGGTTCTTAGACTGTCGGTTCCGTACGAATGCCATGCAAGCTCTTCTACTAAAGGTGCGAAGAGAAGAATAAACCAGACTGGGAAAATACCTGAAGTAAATGTGAACCCCTCTCTAAACTGAAACTGCTCAGTCCCGTATCCAAATAATAAAGAAACAAGCTGTGCTGTTAGAATACTAAATGGCATTAAAAGAAAGGCCGCTATTATATAGGCGGATTCAATAGATTTGAAATTGAATAATCTATTAAGGAAATCTGCTCTCAGTATTTTATTTGGTAGAATCAGCACAAGTGCAATAAATAAAGGAGCTAATAGTCCTAACAGGCCTCCCAGGCTGGTTAACAGTGTATATTCACCGTAATACTTGTGACTAACGTATGCAACCACAAACCACAATGTCCATGGTATAGTAATGGAGGCGATATAAAATGATTTTGTGTGATGATAATGTTTGATGTCCATACCAATTTTTAATTTTTAGTCAAATAGACACGCTTTTGAATTCATTATCGACCAGCATTATAATAAGGGACAAAGTATAGGTGCAGAATGATAATTTAGCACTAATAAATATCAGATTATCAGATACTTATGTTTAAATTGATAAAATAAAAAAAGTGAGTGGAAGAAGTGTTTTTAGATAAATTGGGCGAGAGTTATCATAGTTTGGACTTATACTTTGTATCCAAAAGCATTATAGCAGTGTTATGCAATTATTTAAATCTGGAGAAAATAGTATTAGATCTACTATAAAGGGGTGGTCTCATTTAAACTATTATGGCAAATCTGCCATATACTGAGATGGGGTTATTCCTTTGTGTTTTTTGAAAACGGCATTAAATGTAGACTTTGAATTGAATCCCGCATCGAGAGCCAGGGCAAGAAAACTGAAATGAGAATCACGCTTTGCACGTTCAATAAATTCTTCCACACGATACTTATTAACAAAATCATTAAAGTTCTGGCCTTCGAACTGATTAATTATTTGGGACAGATGGTGAATGGAGATATCAAGTTGTTCGGCTAGTATATTCAAAGTAAGGTTGGGTTCTAAATATGGCTTTTGTTCTTTCATCATTTTAATTAGAGTTTGGTGTTTTTCACTCGCTACATCATCTTTAAGGCTTGAAGTTTTATATGAGCCTTTTGATTCGTCCTCAACTTCAACAATAATGTTATCAGTGAAAATATTTTCATGCTTTATCCCGAAGTACCCCAAACCCAGAATCGAAAAAACTATCAAGGTGTAAAAAATAAAATCAGCGTCAAAAGGGTATTTTACTCCCACTACATCTCTTGATATAACCACGATAATAACCGTAATAAAAATAATTGCCACTCCCCAAATGAAGGCCTTTAGCCAATTCAGATTAATGTTCTCCGTATTCGAAAAATTTTGCTCAATAAGCGCTTTATGTTTTTTAAGCAATCTGAAAGAATAAACTGCATAGATGATTGGAGAGATTATAAAGGCCAAAACGAGAAAATTGGAGAAGGTGCTAAAATCATCCACCAGCCCTTTATCCACCATGTGTTTTTCTTCAGCTGTATAAAAAAAGTAAAACCTGAACATATATAGGTAAGTCAGCAGAATGGGAAGAAAATGCAAGTAATCTCGCCTTTCTAGCCGCTGAACGCCTTTAATAGAGTATTGAATATATAGGTAGAGAAGTGGCCCGTAAAAAAAGGGCAAGGGTACTGTAATACCAATTAAATGAGGATATATTTCCCAGTAGCCATTAGAGTATATGTAGTAATTTGCCAGATGAATGCTTATTACAAACATCCACATCGAAAGAATTTTGTCGGGTAATGATTTGTTCTTTTTATTAAGCAGCAGTATACAGAAAAACAGGGCAGTGAAAATCCCTATTGTGAATATCATATCCATATATCTACTTTTTATTTATGTGGAAATATAGAAATTTCCATCCAATTTTAATTAGGGGAAATAATAGCAATTAAATACCTGAGCTGTAGCAATCATCACTTTTTAACTATACATAAATTTTATATGTAAGATCATGAATCATTTTTATGAACAAAGGACGCAAGCTTGTGTCTTGCCTTGCTACTAGTAAAAGGCCATCTTCTGACGGCCTTTTTTGTTTATGGTTAGTCTAAATCGCATATCAAAAAAAACCCTGACAAAACTGTCAGGGCCTGGCTGTTCACAAATCGCTAGCCATTATTTGTGAACTCCAATCTGAAAAGAATTACTTTGCCTTTTCACCTTTAAGGCCAATTTCGAATTTGGCCATGGTGGCGTTTAGGAAAGCCTCCACCGTAGCTCCTACTTTTTCTTTGTACACTGCTGCATCACATTCAATGGTGTTACTTAGCTCCACGGTTTTGTCTTCCACGGTAAAAAAGGAAGCATAGGAAGGCACCGTAGTTCTAGACTTGGTAGCTACAGCTTTGAATTCTTCACTCTTAAATACTCCGTTTATAGCTAAAGGCTGGGTCAAAAGCATTTCAACGGCTGCTTCCGGGTAGGCAGCACCGGGTTTATTGCCTTTACCGGACGAGTACGTTGCCCTTCCGTTTTGAATTCTTAAATAGGCTCCA
>JAGQYJ010000117.1:3469-8018 GCA_020436145.1 Cyclobacteriaceae bacterium
AGGGTAGGCAGCACCGGGTTTATTGCCTTTACCGGACGAGTACGTTGCCCTTCCGTTTTGAATTCTTAAATAGGCTCCACCTTTAACTTTTGCCGTACCTAATTGAGATTTAGGGTCAAGATAAATGCTTAACACATTTACGGCTACATCTACCACAATCATATCGTCAAGGTCTTTGCTGATTTTGGGCAGGCCTTTATGATATAAAGCGGTACTGAACTCCTGGGCTGTTGCTCCGTTTACACTGGTTACAGTAGCCATAAAACCACCTGCTTTTTCTTTTCCTTTGCTGGTAACCTTTTTTACATAGTAGGAAAAATCGCTGGGCACTACCATGAGGCTGCCTTCAACCTGTTCCTGGTTAATACGAGGGCCATCCAGCTTTTGGTATTCTTCATAAAATGGAATATTGGGTATATCTCTGGCGGTATGTACCTCCAGCCCCAAGGTTTGCAGCGAAGCAATATAATCTGCGTAGATTTTATCGGTCAATGATTGAAGGTCTTCAGGGTCCAGGCCTTCCACACCCACGGCCAGCCTGGCGGTGGCATTACCTGTGTATGAACCACCGCCCAATTGCCTGCCCCCATGTACCGTTTTTTCGGCTTCGGCAATCATTTGGTAGTAGATCTTAAAATTGTTGATAAAAACTTTCCGCGGAGCTCCCATCAAATCTTTTGATTTCATTTCAGTTACCGAAAGGCTTTTTGGCGGCACTTCCTGTGCAAAGACAGTGGCAGAAGCCGCAACTATGCCCATGACAATAAGTAGTCTGGCTTTTAAATTTTTCATGGCTTTACTTTTTTTGATTTGTGTACTTCAAAATTCATTGTATAGTAAGTAATGCACCATCCCGTGCATTGGGGAAATTTATATACCGTGAAACCCGTAGCTAAGTGTTGTATTACTGATTATTTATATAGGCAGAGGGCTCCAAAACAAACAAAACTTCCTACTTTTGCCCCCTTACTATGCGCACGTGGTGAAACCGGTAGACACGCCAGCTTGAGGGGCTGGTGCTCTTACGAGTGTGGAGGTTCGAATCCTCTCGTGCGCACAAAAAGAAGTTCTCTGCATTAGTATATGCGCATGTGGTGAAATTGGTAGACACGCTGTCTTCAGGCGGCAGTGCCTTCGGGTGTGGAGGTTCGAATCCTCTCATGCGCACTTTTACTTTTCCGGGTTTGGGCATTTCCTTTCTTTTAGGCTCTCCCGTTTCAAGCATCTTAAAAACTTATAAATTAATTTAGGGCATATTGCAACCCTCTTATCATTTACCTGTCTAGGCATTATAGAAAAAGGAAGAGTTGGCAACACAGCAGATTGATATCCATCGGGAGCTTGTAGAAAGCAGTAAGAAAGGAGACGTCCGGGCTCAGTTTGAATTATACAAACTGAATTCTACAGCAGTATTTAATACATGCTACCGAATAATGCGCAATCGCGAAGATGCTCAGGATATTTTGCAGGAGTCATTTAGTGAAGCCTTTTTAAAATTACCGGGTTTTCGGCATGAATCAAGTTTCAGGACCTGGTTAAAAAGGATTGCGGTTAATAAGTGTATCAATGAGATCAAACGCAAAAAAGCCGACCTCCAGTTTTCGGATGAAATTGAGCGCTATGGGAACCATGCCGAAGATGAAGGGGCCCTTCCGGAGCTAAGTATTGAAATGGTGAAGAAAGCTACGGAACAACTGCCGACAGGTAGCAGGTTGATTTTTCAACTTTATACCCTGGAAGGTTACGATCACAGAGAAATTGCCGAAATACTGAATGTAAGTGAATCAAATTCGAAATCGCAGTATATGAGGGCAAGAATGAAGATTAAAGAGATTCTAAAGAACAAGTTGTATGAAAACTGATGAGCTGGAAAAATTTATTCAGGATAATCGTGCTGGCTTTGATTCGGAAATGCCGGACCCTGATACCTGGGATAAAATAGTAAAACTTGAACCAAGCAAGAGCAAATTTACGATAAGCTGGAAGGTGGTGGCTTCTCGTGCTGCGGCAGTAATCTTCATATTTGTAGCATCCTACTATTTTCATGAATTCAATGCCAAACGCAGCGCAGCAAGGGATGATAACAGCGTTGCTACAGCACTGGCGAAAAACGAAGAATATCAGAAGTTTATTGAAGCAGAACAGTATTACAATTCAAAAATTGTACAGAGGAAAAAAGAACTATTTCTTCTTACGGGAGACAAGCCCGTTTTGCATAAGGAGATTAACAAAGACCTGGATGACCTGGATCAAATGTTACTGTCTTTAAAAGAAGATTTAAAAGACAATGCGGACAACCAGGAAGTGATTGAGGCGATGATCCAGAACTATATGCTGAGGCTGGAGATATTGGAAGATATGTTAAACATTATTAAGTCTAAACAAGACAAAAAAGAAACGAATGAAACGCATAAAACTATATAGAAATATTGTTGCACTGGGATTGGTCCTAGCGGGTTTTGCATTGCATGCCCAACCGTACCATAAAAGCAGGAAAGAATCGAAAACGTTTAAGGTTGAAAGAAGAACCGAAGTTCTGATTGAGAACAAATATGGCAATATTCAACTGATCAACTGGGACAAAGACTCCATCAGTTTCAGAATTAACCTTGAAGTGGAGGCCAAAAAAGAGGCTAAGGCAAAGGAAATACTCGAAAGCATAGATTTCGACTTTATTTCATCGAAGCAATATATCGAAGCAAAGACCTCCTTTTTGAACGAAGGTTCTTTTTGGACAGATGTGAAAGACAAGGCGTCCAGCATATTCTCGGGTGATAACAGCACGCAGATAAATTATACCATTTACCTGCCAGATTATCTTGAGATACGGATTGAAAATAAGTACGGCAATATAATAATGGATAGCCATAAAGGGCCGGTTACAATAGTGCTCTCCAATGGAGATTTCAAAGCGTGGGACCTGGAGGAAACAAATCTGAACCTGCAGTTTGGGTTTGCCAATATTAAAACAATTAAAAACGGACGAATGGATCTAAACTATCATTCTGAGCTTGTCCTCGACAAAGCAGTTGACCTGTCTATTGAAAGTCGTTCCTCCCGTGTGCGCATAGAAAAAGTGGATAACCTGAAACTGAAATCGAGCAGGGATAAATGCTACCTGGAGGAGGTAAAGAACCTGAATGCTGTCACCTCCTTCTCGTACCTCGAACTGGAAGATTTAGGAGAGTTTATTACTGCAAATTCGAAGTACGGAGATCTTGAGATCAGGAATATTGGCAAAGCGGTGAACAAAATGGTTATTGATGCTGACAATACCGATATAAGTCTGAACCGAACAGGGAGCCAAAACCTTGATGTAGCCATAACGTATGACGAGAAGGCCGGACTTTATTATAATGACGAACTAAGGAATAAAGTTACGGAAAAAGTAGAGGGAGAAGAAAAGCTTGTAAAGACCACAGGAACTTTAGGTAAAGGCAGCAATGGGCAAATAATTAAACTAAATGCTACGCTGAAATCAGGAAGCATGCGAATAAGTACAAAATAATTTAACAGGACTGCAACCCTTGGTGAATAAAACTGTCTAGGTAAAAAACAAACAATAAAAATCAATCATGAAACGAATAGTATTAATTGGATTAGCTGTTTCACTTACGTTTTCTATACATGGAATGGCGCAAAAGAACCGAAATGAATTTTCAACCATATTTGACAAGGAAGATAGCAATAAAATAGAGCATGGAGGGTATGGCTCGTTTGGATTCGGATATTCAGAAATAAATGGGAAAGATGCACTGTTGGCTAATTTCAAAGCGGCATGGCTTATCAATCACAGACTAGGCTTTGGGTTTGCCGGAAGCGGTTTTGTAAACAACCTGGATAAAAAGCAGGGTTCGGATGAATACTATTTGTCAGGTGGTTATGGAGGATTTTTAATTGAACCTATTTTAATGCCAAAGTCTCCCATACATCTTTCATTTCCGGTAGTTATTGGTGCAGGTGGTGTGGCTGTTCTGCCCAATAATTTTTGGGATAATGCCTACAACAATATCAATGAATACGACATATATTTTGTTGTTGAACCAGGGGTGGAACTGGAACTTAACGTAGTTAAATTCTTCAGAATATCTATGGGTGCAGCTTATCGCATTACCAATGGGGTGTTGCTTAACACTCCTGATAACCAACCGGTTGATTTGGGCGCTCTGGATGGCATAACCTACAATCTCAATTTTAAGTTCGGCAAGTTTTAAATCAATCAGAACAAAACTACCATGAGAAATACGATTAACACAGTAAAGGAGAAAAGAGGAGAAGGGCACGGAAGAAAGCGCAGTAACTCCGAAAGGGATAACTATAAACGGCTCTTTGAGTTAGCCAAGCTGAATATGGATGTGTTAGGAGTTTCTCCGCAATTAGAAAGAATGTTGAATTGATGGTAGAAAAAGGGATACAATTTGTATCCCTTTTTGTTTTGATAAGCGGGATTTTACTTGAATTCTAACAGCCTGCTCAACCGTGCTATCTCATCCTGCATTTCCTGAATCTGATTACGCATACGGCAGATAATATCTACTCCCTGCAGGTT
>JAGQYJ010000118.1 GCA_020436145.1 Cyclobacteriaceae bacterium
CCTTCAGAGCAGAGAACTCGAACACAAGCCGCCACCTGGCTGAGTTTTGGATGATTGAGCCCGAAATGGCCTTCTACGATTTGCAGGACAACATGGATCTGGCTGAAGAGTTTGTAAAGTATTTGGTTTCATATGCTCTTGAAAACTGCAAAGAAGATCTTGAGTTATTGGATAAACGTGCGGCTGATGAAGAAAAATCCAAGCCTCAAAACGAACGCAACGAAATGGGTCTTATAGAACGCCTGAAATTTGTCGAGAACAATGATTTTGAGCGCATAACATATACCGATGCAATTGAAATACTACGCAGGTCAAAGCCTAATCAGAAGAAAAAATTCAAGTATCTAATCGATGAATGGGGAGCCGACCTGCAATCAGAGCATGAGCGTTTCCTTGTGGAAAAGCATTTCAAAAAACCGGTCACACTGTATAACTACCCGGCCAACATCAAGGCATTTTACATGCGCCTGAACGAAGATGGCAAAACCGTAGCAGCCATGGATGTGCTCTTTCCTGGTATTGGTGAAATTATTGGAGGCTCGCAACGTGAAGAGCGGTATGAGGTACTTAAAGAAAAAATCAAAGCTATGGGAATAGCTGAAGAAGATTTGTGGTGGTACCTGGATACCCGTAAGTTTGGCACTGCTCCGCACAGCGGTTTCGGTCTTGGCTTTGAGCGTATGATCCAGTTTATCACGGGCATGGGCAATATCCGCGATGTGATTCCTTTCCCAAGGACTCCTGGCAATGCTGAGTTTTAAAAAGATTTCTCCTTTTGTTTTCGTAACATACCTGACACATAATACGTAACTCACTGAATTGCCATTGAATAGATGAGGCAATTTGTCGCGCACATTTAAAATTGCAACCCTTTGGAAAATTTATTGTCTAGGTCAGTAGAATATAAACTCAAATAAATGAATACTTTAAAATCAATTCTTTTAAGCCTGCTAATAACAGCAAGTATTACATCTTGTTTTAATAACACAACAGTTCACCCTTCAAACAATATTACAATTCTCAATAAGGAGATTAGTGATTATGAAGGAATAGATGTATCATCTGGATTTGTTGTGGATGTTGAATATTCTTCCACGGATGAATCCATTGAGATAGAAGCAAATGATAATTTACACCAATACATAGAAGTAGAAAAAGTAAACAATTTGCTTAGGATTAAAATTCAAAACGGGGTAAGTATACGGGGCAACGCAACATTAAAGGTGCACATTGTTACAAATGATGTTTTGAATTACTTTGCCGCTTCCGGGGCATCCACTATATCATTAACTGATGATATTTCAAGCGATGATGTAACCATAAGCCTTTCAGGAGCGAGCAAGTTTAACGGAACCATTAACTCGAATACCCTGGACATAGATTTAAGCGGAGCTTCAAATGCTGATTTGCAAGGAAGCACTGAATCATTAAGCTTAGATGCAACTGGAGCAAGTACTCTATCGGATTTTGATATGGTTGTTCAGGACAAGGCGAACATCCAACTTTCCGGAGCCAGTAATGCCAATTTAACAATTAATGGTACTATTGACGTTTCGGCCTCTGGAGCTAGTAACTTACGCTATAAAGGGATAGGCACTATTGCAAGCATTGATACTTCCGGTGCTTCGCAAGTAATAAAAGTGAACTAAGAAATACTATTTCCATATTTCTTAGCTGAAGTCTAACTATTTCAATGATAGAAATGGATGTTGCTAACCCTTATTAATGGTATTTGCAGATTTTGCAAATTAAAATTTAAGCGGTTGCAGAATCCAATTCATTTCTAGTTAGTATTCTTTTTTTCTTGGTACCGTATTTAACAAAACTCCAGGAAAATGAAACGCTTACTATTACTACTGTTATTGGCCCTTTCTGCTTCTTCGTATGCACAGAACTTTGATCTTATAGTTACTACGTCAGGTGACTCTGTAAAATGTAAAATCGATAGTGTTACTGCTGAAAGAATTTATTTTAGAAAAAAATTCAATAATGCGTGGCCACATACGTATCTTGATCTTGAAAAAGTAAAGAGCTATTCGAAAAAAATAGAGAAGCATTCAATTTCTCCACAAGGTTCAATACTTAATAGAAGTAGGTTTGATCCAAAATCAATCCGTAAAAACACTTTTGCTATCAAGTCCATCTTAATATTATTGGATGGTGTCAATTATCACCGTAATATTCCAATAAATCAGCATTTGATGTTTTCGTTGGGTGTTGGGATACTCTACAATGTATGGGGTGAAAACTATTATTGGGATTGGGATGCCACTTTTCTTGTTGGAGGAAAAAAGAACTTCTTTGAGTTTGGGGGTGAGTTGCTTTATGAGTATCAGAATTCTGAATACAGTTCAAATTATAAACTACCTTCATTTTATGTGGGATATCGTTTTCAGGCAAGCAAGGGGTTCATATTACGTACAGGAGCTCTTATAATTAAGGACGAATATCTCCCCATTCTTCCAACTTTATCCCTTGGCTATTCATTCTAACCAAACAAAAAAGCCCCGTAAAGGGGCTTTTAAGTACCAGGAGTGGGACTTGAACCCACACGACCCGAAGGTCACAAGATTTTAAGTCTTGCGTGTCTACCAATTCCACCATCCCGGCTCGTTCTCCGCAGCTTTAGCTAAGGAGAACATTTTCTTTACCGACACATCCGTCAGCACAATTTCATTGGGGCTATAAATAAAAAAAGAGCAGCAATTAACAATTCAAATTATTAAAATGCTTTTGCTCTTATTTCAAAGAGCGAAAGACGGGATTCTTCCGTAGGAATCCCTATGGGAGAACCCATGCGACCCTGCTTCAAGTCCTATCAAGTGTTTTTCGCTTCTTTTCCAAAGAGCGAAAGACGGGATTCGAACCCGCGACCCCGACCTTGGCAAGGTCGTGCTCTACCAGCTGAGCTACTTTCGCTTATCTTCCAATACTGTTCATCTGAGACGTCTCTCAAACGGGAATGCAAATTTAAAGAACCACATCAAATTTGCAATATGTGAGTTAACTTTTATGCTGATTTTCTGAGTTCTTCGTATTCCTTCTTCAGCCTGTGCGCGTCCTTCTTGTTCTTAGAGTATTTTATGTGTTTGGGCACTTCATTAATGTCCCAAACCAGTCCTACCCAGGACATCATTTTAAGCAAGTAGTATGTAATGTCAATTTCCCACCAAAAAAAACCTTGGCGGGTTGAAGACTCATAATAATGGTGATTATTGTGCCATCCCTCGCCAAGTGTTACAAGAGCCAGTATTACACTATTTCGTGATTCATCGCCAGACTCATAGCGCTTTCTTCCTAATTTGTGCATAATAGAATTGATGGAAAAAGTACCATGATAAAGCACAATCGTGCTCAAAAAGAAACCAATGATCAGTGTTGACAAACCACCAGGTACGGCAAAGGTTGCCAAAATACTGCCGCCATTTACGATGCCTCCAAGCACAGTTAACAAAGCCATAAGAAACAACGGAGGCACCACATAATACTTGTTGAGCCAAACAAGTTCAGGGTATTTGCTGAAGTCACTTATTCCTTCATAATCCGTATCCTTGAAATCTGGGCCCAAGATCCACCCAATATGTGAATACCAGAAACCGTATAGTTTCATGGAATGCGGATCATCCGGAGTATCACTTGTTCTGTGGTGTACTCTATGGTGTGCTCCCCACCAAAGCACTCCTTTTTGCATGGACGTCATGGCCAGAAATGCCATTACAAACTGAAACCATCGAGAAGTTTTAAATGTGCGATGAGAGAAATATCTGTGATAAAAACCGGTCACGAAGAACATTCGGGAGAAGTAAAGAAAAATAGCAACCGACCAGTCGAACCACGTAGCCCCTGTAAAAAATGCTAATAATGGAACCATATGAATAAGTATCATCTCTATGGTCTTATTAAACCGCACTTTATTGCGCTGCTGAAGTAAAGCCGTGTTACCCATATTACAGTGTTTTAACTGTGCAAAGGTAATGAGCAATTACCAAACTGTGAATCCATTATAGTAATCAAACCCTCTAAACCATACAAATTCAAAGTCCTGTTTTACAAAGTTTTGTCAAACACTTATAAAAAATGTAGCAATTCGCTCTCAAATGCTGTATTGATTTGATATAAAAACCAGTCATGAAAAAAAAATACTCACTTCTTCTATTGATTATTATAATTGCAGCTTGTAGTAAGGAAGACGAAATAGCACCCTTGCAGGCAATTATTGCAGATATACAACCTGGTCAGGTTGGTGAATCCATAACCCTTGATGGATCATCATCCAAAGGCCTGGACCGGGCAAGTGTAGAGTGGATATATAATGGCGGACCTCAAGGTGATCTTTCATTTGATAAAAGTTCTGCAATAACTTCCTTTATACCACAAAAAACAGGTAGTTATAGTTTTACTCTTAGGCTAATTTCCGGCAGTGAGTTTAGTGAAGCGTCTATTGGTGTTACAGTTTCAGGTAGTATTGAGCTAACAAGTTTAAGTAGCTCTCAATTTCTGGAGGATATTAATGGACAAACTGGTGAAGGCTCAGATCCAGACTATATCATCAACTCTGTAATTACAGTACCCTCAGGTACAACTATTACATTAAATGGGACTGATATAGCCTTTGGCCCTGATGCAGGGCTTATTGTAGAAGGCTCTATTGTTGGAGCAACAAGCACTTACAATTCTCTCGCTTCTTCAGGAACCTCCTCCTGGAAAGGGATATTTATTGAGACTGGCGGGCAATTTAGCTTTCAAGATGCAATTATTGTTATTTCAGGGGGAGGAAGCAGTTCATTAAGCGATGATCCAGACGAAAAAAGCACATTATTAGTGGCAGGCAATGCTAGCTTTGGCAGTAATTGTGTCATTAAAAACAGTGAAGGATATGGAGTATACCTAACCTCATCAGGTAACCTGGGATACAGCTCTTTAACCTTTGAAAACAATACGAATACTATGCGAATGCCCTACCACAAATTAGGAAGTAGCCCTTTACAAAACCTAATATTAAGTGGTGAATCAGCAACGGCAAGAATAGAGTTATATGGGATTGATGGCAACACCTTACAAACTACTGCCAGCATATTTAATGTTTCGGCTCCCATTTACATAGAAAGTGATATGGAGGTAATAGGTAGCTCCGCTGGCCTTACGATTCAAAATGCAGAATTGAGATTTGCTGATGGAATTGGATTAAAAATGTCAGGTACAGCCCAGTTTAACAGTGTTGTGTTTACTGGCCAAACCGAAAGCCCTGGTGCCTGGAAAGGTATTTACCTTGGCGAGTCCAATTCCGGTCATGTATTTAACTCCTGTACTGTTCAGTATGCAGGTGGAAGTGCATTTGAAACAGCTTCCGGTCCAGCCGGAATTTACCAGTCAGCTACTTCAAGTTCTTCCAATATTCAAAATAGTACCATATCCAACAATCTAGGAATTGGTTTAATTAATGACGGTTTTATAGCTGCTTTTAATGGTAATACATTCTCAGATAACGCATTGGCACATGCGCGTATCAATATATCCGAATTGCATAAAATTGGAACAAACACCTTTTCATCGGATGTCCCAGCCATTGAACTTCAAAAACAGTTTGGAGGAGTAGTTTCCAGCTTTGCATGGCCAAGCCTGGGAGGCGACAACTATTACCTTTGTAAGGTTAATATTGATGCCAGCACTATTGTACTACCAGCCGGACTGCACGTAAAATTTGACGTAAATACATACTTTAATATAACCGGAGCTTTGACAGTTCAAGGAACTGAGAGTGACCCCGTGTTACTTGAGGGGGCAGTTGGAAATAATGGAGACTGGATTGGAGTTGGTTTCAGCAGTACGGCTTCTATTGATTACCTAACTATAAAAAATGCCGGTAGAGCAGGAGGAACATCTCTTTTCAGTACACCTTTTGATGCTAATTTAACCGTAATGTCACATCCTTCACTAAATGTCAGCATAACCAACTCAACCATTACAAACAGCAGTGGATACGGTGTATTGGTAAAACAAGGTGCCGGAGTATTTAATATTACTGATGTAGGCTCAAACAATGTACTTGCCGGAGACTTAGGAGATTTCTATGATGCCAACTAATAGGTTAAATCAAAAAATGTCTACTTTTAAGGAAGAGCTGCGCTTTGTGCGCAGCTCTTCAGCTTTAAATGCTCACTTAACTCGTTTGTTACGGCATATGAACATTAAAGTTCTGATTGTAGAAGATAATCCTATTACCGCCCAGGATATTGAAGAAATCCTGATTGAAAATGGAATGGAAGTTGTTGGAATAGCCAGAACCGCTAACCAGGCCATTAACAAATCAAGGGCGCTTCAACCCGATATTTTATTAATGGATATAAAACTGGATGGAGAAAAAGATGGGATTGCAACTGTGCACGATATTTATAAAACGGATTATTTCCCGGTCATTTATTTGACAGCAAATACAGACCGGGAACATGTGGAAAAAGCTTATGCTACTTCTCCTGCAGCATTTCTATCCAAACCATTTGATCACAAAGATTTAATTCATGCCATTGAGCTAGCCTTTGTAAATCATTACAAAAGTGTATTTGAAACCTCCGACATACCTGAAATGAACAGGTCTGTTTTCTTAAAAAATGGAGATAAGTACGAAAAAATAATGCTGGAAGATATACAACTTATTAATGCTGACGGAAGTTATTGCAAAGTGATCACACAAAAGCAGTCCTACTCACTTTCCATTAACCTTCAGAATCTTTCCAAAAAGATCACTAACCCATTGTTTTTTAGAGTACACAGGTCACATATTGTTAACCTTAAGTGGATATCCGGTTTTGATAATCAACACATATTCATTGATAAGCATGTAATACCTTATTCCAAAAATTACCGGGAAGATCTGATGAAATATCTGCACAAGTTGTAAATCTCATTTTATAGGGTCTGTATTGGAAAGTCAATCTTAACCTCGAATCCTTCCTTATTTACGGTTTCCACATTACCATTTAGGCTCTCCACTAACGAATGGATCAGCTTCCACCCAAATCCGCTTGTGTTATTCTCAATATTAACAGAAACATTGCTTCCATTATCTATAAGCTGAATTTGAACGGTTTTGCCTTTTTTGACAACATAGAGTTGAAGGACTGGGTCATTAATATGAGTAAATGCATGTTTTAAACTGTTTGTAATCAGTTCGTTTAATATAATGCCAAGCGTTATAGCTATGTCCATATTTGTACTTATATCATCAATCTCAACTTTTTTAAGAACTCTCTTATTTATGTTCTGTGAATCTATCAGCATGTCCACTAGCTGTGAAAGATATCCCTTCAAACTTATCCCATCCGTTGTTTCTTGCTGGTATAAAAATTTATGAATAAGCCCCATCACTTTTACCCTGTTCTTACTTTCTTCAATAGCTTCAATAGCCATTTTATCCTTTAGTCTTCGCTGCTGAAGATTTAACAGGCTCGCAATGGTCTGAAGGTTGTTCTTGACCCTATGATGAATTTCCTTAAGTAAAATTCCCTTTTCTTCATTTTTGATCTGGAGATCCTTCGTACGTTCCAATACCTTTTCCTCAAGCTCAGTAGTGTACTTTCTATGAATATCCATATTTTTTTGCATCTGTTCCAGCAAATCCTGTTGAACCTGGCGTTTCTGTTTGTTTATAACCCACATACGAATTCCAATACCAACTGAAAAAATAAAAACCTCAACTAATAAACCTATTTGAATGTAAAAGTTGGTAATGTCAACAGCCTTAAATGTAGAAGCAACCTGCCCCGCCAGAGTTGTGATAATGAGGATAGTGGCACCTCCTGTAAATATCCAACTTAGGGTTGTTTTTTGCTTGACAATCCTTATTAAAAGGTAGGGCATGGCAACCACCTGAAACAACACCACTAT
>JAGQYJ010000011.1:0-34264 GCA_020436145.1 Cyclobacteriaceae bacterium
ATTCAGAACCAATAGAAAACACCTCTTTAAAGCGAACTGACTGGTAGAAAAATAACCGGACTGTCCAGAAAACAAGGCCTGCATTAAGCAGTGAGGTAGGTATTTGTGAAATAAGGGATTGGTATGCGTGAAACGCAATAAACCTGCTTTTTGCCTTGTTGATGTAAAAATAAATAATGGCCGCAATCAGGTTAATAATTGGTAAGGGAAGGCCTGCTGCCAGTGCAGCAAACATCATTAGGTAGCCCCCCATCGCATCTTCTCTTTCCCTAACAGGAATATCATCCGGCTGAGGAACCGGATGATATTGTACTTCTGTTTCGCTCATAAGCTATTCTTTCGCACTAAACGGAGGGTAGTCGTCCGTCATAAAATACAAATACAGATTCACGCGGGTAGCCCAACGGATTGTGCCCACATTGAATTCATGCCAGCCGGCTGGATAACTGCCTGTAAACAGAACCACCCAGAAAGCAAGGAACCATAAAATAAGTCCCCAAAGAATTCTGAAAACCAAAATAAATCCATGAGGTAAACCACAATACAGCCCACCGAAAAAGGTTTTTAGGAGCAAATGCCCCCTGCTAAGTGTTTCAGGGTATTCCACCTCCAGTGAGGTGAACTCATCGGTAGCATCTACGCCAAATGCAGGATACCCATCCGATAAATTGTACATTCTGGCATTTACGCGTAAGCTCCATCGGTAAACGCCCACTAAGAATTCAAAAAAGCTTTGAGGAAATCTACCAGTAAACAATATTGAAAACCAGGAGATGAAGATCAAAATACCTGCCCAAATTTGGACAAAGAATAATAAGAACATATGAGGCAATACAATGTAAATTCCCCCAAATAAAGTTCTCAGGATCAATTCTCCCCTGGAATATGTTTCCTGGTGTTTTACAGTAAGTTTCATGATGTGTTAGTTTAGGTTAGACTGTGAAATTATTCCAATATTTAGAACTTTCCTAATGAAAAGCTTCTATTTGGACATTTGTAATGGATGCAAACTGTGTATTTATTGCTTACTAACCATGTATAAAGTAAAGGTGTCGTCTTCCCGTTTGTGATAATAAATCCGTTGTCCGTCACCTGAAACTGTAGGGCCCTCCACAAAGCCATTGGCAACTTCCAACAGTTGCGGCATTGGGAACGGGACATTTACCGAACTCCTGACGGAATAGTAGATACGGGCAAGAGAATTCGCTGAAATTGGGGCCGTAATACGTGTGAAATAGAGCTCAAGGCCATCGGCTGCAATGCCTGCGGCATATTCAAGATTGTTCGTATTTATATGCTGCAGCACCTCATCACTAATAGTACTTCTCGAAAAAGTGCTTCCATTCTTTTCTACTACTACAAAATTAGCTGTGTAGGGACCGCCCGAAGAATCGTAGGTGCCATCTACCACATACAAGTAGTTACCATCGTTGCTCACTTCTACATCAAAGTTTACCTGGCCTGGTTCCTGTTTGGAAATCCCTTCCACCAAGGAAACTCCTGATACCATACCCGATTGATATACTCCCTTGTAAATGGTTGATAAATCCTTATCATAACTTCTGGTGGACACAAAATAGAAGTTGTTGTTTTCATCCATGGTTGCTACCCCTTCCAATGCATTGGTATTTACATTGGCCAGTACTCCCTGGTAATCAAACGTGGTATCGTCTACTTTGGCAGCCCAGTGTAATTCTGTGTTTACTGCACTGTTCGAGTTGTTGAAGAAAAGCCTAGAATCGTCCCGGGTAATAAAAGGCTCCATAATAACACCGTCATAACCCAGCATTGTTACCTTTTGCGGTTCACTAAAGTTAAGGAGAGGAGACAGGTTTTGAACGGGTTCTTCTTTTTGACAACCCAATTGGAGTAATACTAAAAGGGCAATTTTTTTATAATTTCCCATGCCAAGTCATTTATCTGTAAAGATGCTGCAACCATAGCAAGGGTTACATAATAACCTATAAGCCCCCTTACTGTTTGCTCATCAGCCATTTAAAGATAACCTTATAGTTGACCTTAGCTCCGTGCATTAAAATACCAATTCGGTACACCCTTCCTGCCATCCAGGTAGTACCTAAAAATCCTACTACCATTAATGCCATAGATAAGATTAACTGCCAAGCAGGCACATCAAAGGGTATCCGAATCATCATAATAATAGGAGAAGAAAAGGGTATCATAGAAAGCCAAAAGGCCAGGTCACCGCCCGGGTCTTTAAGTACAGCACCAAGCATCATAAAGCTGGCAATAATGGGCATCATAATGGGCAACATGAGTTGCTGCGTATCCGACTCGCTATCTACGGCAGAGCCAACCATAGCAAACAAAGCCGCATAAAAAAGATAACCGGTAAGAAAGTAGTACATAAATGAACCAATAATTAAAGGCAGGTTAATCTGGCCAATTACCTCATTTATTTTTCCAATGGCTTCCACTGCCTGCGCATTGCCGCCTGCAGCACCGGCCATACTCATATGGTTGGCAGCCTCCGAGGCGGTGTGTGCATCAACTCCAAACATAATGGGTGCTATGGATAGCAGGGCGCTGGTCAGCACCACCCAAAGGGTGAATTGTGTAAGCCCAACAAGAGCAACTCCCAATATTTTCCCCATCATTAATTGGAAAGGCTTTACAGATGAGACAAGGATTTCCACAATCTTGCTGGTTTTTTCCTGCATTACTCCCCGCATCACCTGGGCTCCGTAAATAAGCATAAACATATAAATAAGGATACCGCTAAAAGTGCCTACTGCCCCTGCAATAGCTGAATTGCCTGATGTTGCCGCTTTTCCTGAAAGGCTAACAGATTTTATACTTACCCGAGTACGTAAACTATCCAGCGTAGCCTGGCTGATGCCTATCCTATCCATTTTTGCTCTTTCCAGAGCAGCCTCCATAGCATCATCCACATCGTCTTCCAATTGCAGGCCAGGGGTACTCATAGTGTAAAGCTTTATGCCTTCAGGCTTGTCCAAATCGAGTTGGGGCACGTAAAGAAGGCCAAAACTTTCTCCCTTTTCTACCCCCTCTTTAACAGAATCAGCTGGCAAGCTGACTACTTCAAATTTGGCAGCTCCCCGGTCCTCAATTCTATCCGCTACATAGCCGCTTTCGTCCACAACCTTTATTTTGTATTCTTCATCTGAATCCTTCACAGCAAAATAGATGGCCATGGCATAGATTCCACCAAAAAGTAAAGGTGTTAGTAGCGTGGTCAATAAAAAGCTTCTCTTTTTAACCCTGGAAATGTATTCCCTTTGAAGTATCAATAGTATCTTACTCATGGCTCCCTTCCTTTACCGTTTGAATGAAAATATCGTTTACCGATGGTATCAGTTCATTAAAACCAACCACCTTGGTTTGTCCAATCAAATACTCAAGGAGCAGATTAGAGCCTGTTTCATCCTTAATTCGCACCTTGGTTTCCTGCAGCCCATCTTCTAATGCAGTTGTGCCCAGTAGTTCATAATGACCATCTAAATCACCAATGTCGCCCACATGGTTTACCACAAAAGTTTTTGAACGGTAATTATTCTTAATTTCCTTTTTAGGTCCATCCAAAATTTTGTGTGCCTTGTTAATGAGTGCTATATGATCGCATAGCTCTTCCACACTTTCCATTCGATGCGTAGAAAAGATGATGGTGCTTCCCTTTTCTCTCAGCTCAAGAATTTCATCTTTGATAATATTGGCATTGATTGGATCAAATCCGGAAAATGGTTCATCAAGAATGATCAGCTTTGGATTATGTAAAACTGTGCCCACAAACTGAACCTTTTGCTGCATTCCTTTCGAAAGGTCTTCTACCTTTTTATTAAGCCAATCAGGAATGTCCAGTTTCTGAAACCAATACCTTATTTCCTTTATGGCATCCTTTCTGTTCAATCCCTTTAAGCGGGCAAAGTACAAAAGGTGTTCTCCTACCTGCATTTTCTTATACAGGCCACGCTCTTCCGGCAGGTATCCAATAATCTCAATATGATTGGGATTAAGCCGTTCACCATTAATCTCAATGGTTCCTTTATCAGCATTAATAATTTGATTAATAATACGGATAAGCGTTGTCTTCCCTGCTCCATTAGGCCCCAACAGGCCAAAAATACTTTGCCCGGGTATAGACAGGCTTACATCACTAAGAGCCAGATGATTGGAATAACTTTTAGTAACATTATTAACAGTTAAAATATCCAAAGGTCGACTGTTTTAGTTAAAATTTGAAGTGACTAAAATAGGGGGATTTTCAAGATTGAACTATACCGCTGTTATAAATTATTGATTTCTTAAAAATCAATTTTTAAAGTACTTCTTCCACCACCACTGGAATACCAGGAGAGCCCATATCTTCGCATGTGCATCTCCGGGGTTTCGGGATGCCAACTGCTTTTGGAGTTTTTGAATTGTAGAAATTTCAAACACGCCTTGCTCCTCGATAAAAGCTGGGCTTAACAAATCATTGTCAAGAAGTGGCTTCAGTTCGTTTCTGAGCCATTTCAATAATGGCACTTCAAAACCATGCTTACCACGTTTCATCAATTCTTCAGGCAGGTAACTTTGAAAAGCTTCCTTTACAATTCGTTTACGGTGTTTGCCATCGATTTTCATCTCATCTGGCAGGCCAAAAGCAAATTCAACTACTCTATGATCTAGGAACGGAACCCTCACTTCAAGGCTATTGGCCATTGACATCAGGTCAACTTTGGTAAGCATATCGTTGGGAAGCACCATTTTTACATCAGCCATTAAGGTATCCGATATGGTTTCCATACCGGGATTGAACAACAGAAAAGGATTATCAAAAGAATTGACGTAATCCTCCTTCAGTTTGATCATTTGTTGTGCATAATTCGCATCCCCAAAAGATGCCAATGCCCAGTATCGATCAGAAGGACTCATACGAGAAGCTTTGGCAAAGCGATCTAACTGGCGGAAAGAATTGGTAATCGGGTTATTTCTCGATTTAGGCAACAAACCCCAAATACCAGAAAACACAGCAACAAAATGCTCCTTGGGTCCCTTGTGTAGCATTCGGTAAAGTGCTGCATGTTTGTTGTAACCGGCAAAAATTTCATCGGCTCCATCTCCGGAAAGTGCCACGGTCACATTTTTTCTTGTTTCCTTGCTTAATATGTACACTGCCAAAGCTGAAGAATCCGCAAAAGGCTCATCCAGATAATCAAGCATATCGTACAAGTGAGCAAACAAGTTATCGTTGGTCAACTTGAACACCGTATGTTTAGAGCCATTTTTTTCTGCCACCAGGTTGGCATAGCCTGTTTCATCAAAGTAAGGCTCGTCCTTATAACCTATGGAAAAGGTTTGTAATTCATCTACATGACGGGCAGCAATTGCCGAAATTACAGAAGAGTCAATACCGCCACTCAAAAAAGTTCCCAATGGCACATCAGCCACCAACCTGTCGGTCACTGATTGCTCCAAGAGTGAATGAAACTTACTTTTGGATTTGTCAAAGGAGTGGTCTATTGGTTTTGGCTTGAGCTCATAATAGGCACTTTCCTCCATTTCCTTGCCCTTAATTTTAAAGTAATGGCCCGGCAAAAGCTTCCTAACCCCTTCAAACATTGAAAGTGAACCTGGCAGGTAGTTTAATTGCAAATAGGTATGCAACGCGTTGTAATTCAGCTTTCGTTCTATACCATAGGCCAAAATGGATTTTACTTCTGAGGCAAAAAGTACCTTGTCCTCGTCCTGGTAAATATGCAAAGGTTTAATGCCAAATCGATCACGTGCCAACAAAAGGCTGTTTTCCCTTTCATCGTAAAAGGCAAAGGCAAAGAATCCATTCAATTTATTCAGACACTCTGCCCCTTCTTCAATAAGTGCATATAGCAATACTTCGGTATCCGAGGAAGTAGCAAACCGAACACCCTTGGCTTCTAATTGAGCCTTTAAAGATTTGTAGTTATAAATCTCCCCATTAAATACCAGCCGGTAACGACCCGTAACGTCCTTCATGGGCTGATGGGCATCGGAGGAGGTATCGATTATGGAGAGCCTCCTATGCCCCAGGCCAACCTTTTCATTATTAAAAACAGCATGGTTATCTGGCCCTCGACTTGCAAGCGACTCGGTAGCCTTAGCCAGGTTGATCATGTTGAACCTACCAACCTGATTAAATGCATAAATGCCGGTTATTCCACACATAGGTTCAAATAACCGGCATTTTTAAGTATTTAACAATAAAATACTATTTGGCCTGAACGCCTTTCTTTGGAGAAGATTCTCCCGAAACCACATTATATATTAAAGTATAATCGTCTTTAGTTTGATCACGGCCCATAATTCCGGGAATTGTGAATACTTCTATCTCATTGTCAGAGTACCAATTAACTGTTCCTCCATCCACTTTTTGCTCAAGCATTACCTTATTGTCCGAGGTTCTAATAACCATAAAGGACAGCATTTTGCGGGGTTGTTCAGAAGAGCCTGTTCCTTCATTAACACAAAGAACATAAGTTTCAGAGTTATTTTTAGTACAATCTATACCTGCTCCTAAACTCTTTTCAGCAACCTGTTGGTATTTTACCTGATTATCCTTGCCTGAAGAATTGCGTACTTTCGTACCGCAAGACAACAAGAAAACACCTAATACCAAGAAAGTTAATTTAAGTTTCATCTATTTGACTACTATTTTTTCAACTTTAAGATTACCTCCCATTTGCATCTTCACGTAATATATTCCACGCTCAAAACTTGAAACATCAACTACCTTAGAAAATTTCCCCAACTCTTTTTTATCCGTTGAAGAATATACCAGCCTGCCATCAGAATTATAAACATAGGTAGCTATTTTACCAATGTAGTCATTCGTGAAGTTAATATTAACATAATCTGATACAGGGTTAGGATAAATCTCTGCTATACTCTCTAACTCCGGAATCCCAACAACCGTGGTCGTGAATGTTTCAGAAATATCTGTACACCCATCACTTGTAGTGACCTGACATGTATAATCTCCAAATTTTGATGGATTATAAGTACTACCTGTAGCTTTGCCAATAGCCTCATTTTGGTAAAACCATTGGTACAAATTACCAGGTGCTGATGGAACTTCCATCACAGAGCCATTTTGGGTAATGGTCACATCTGGCAAGGATAAAACAATTATTTCCTGCTCTCCCAATAAATCTATACTACAGTCATTCGTGGGATTAGTTGCCGTAATTTTTAGAGACATATTCTCTGATAATACCGGTGTCAAAAGATTTAAATCGGTTCCATCACCAGTGACCATGGAAATAGATTCTTCATTATCTAAATTTATTATATCATATTCTATTCCTGAACCTGATGCTTCGATTATAAATGTTATTTGAGAATCAGCACACACACCCTCCTCGGAGTAATCACTAGTAACATTAGTAATAAAAGGCCCAGTAGATGTATAGTCAAACTCCTGGGGTAAAATAGTTTCACAGCCAGTAGGTTCAGTAGCTTTAACGTAAGCGGAAAAAGCATCTACTTGTTTACCTAAATTAATATTAACTGCAGAACCATCTCCAATGGCATATCCACCAATGGCCATATCATTGTCTTTGTTAAACGCCTGATATCTAAAACCTGAATCTGAATTGTTCACAGTAATAATAATATCATCTTCATTACAAGCACTTATTTCAGTAATATTAGTTTCTAATGTACTAACGATATTGGTGGTGGCCACTACTGTAACATAATCAATTTTCGATTCAACTACATCCCCACCTGACCCAGTAACTGTAAGTATCGTAGTATAATTACCAGCAGAAGCATAAGTAACTTCATGAGGCCCAATACCAGTAGCAGTCTGAGGTGTAGCTCCTGCACCAAAATTCCAGCTATATGCAGTGACAGTACCAGTTGAATTATCATTATAGGTTACTGTTCCTCCCTCGCAAATCTCTGGATTTGAAGACAAAAAGTTTGGAACAGGAATAGAAGCAGGCCCCGAAACTTCAAAATCATCAATCGCCATTCCGACATCTACCGTATTTGCATCTGTTCCAAAATTTATTCTAAAACCGATCAATGGGTTGCCTGCTAAAGAAGATATGTCTTTAGATTTTGTCTCAAATCCTGAAGTAGAACCACTAAAAATCGGAACTCCATCACCCCAAATTGCCAAATCTTCTGTAAGCTGATTATACCAGTTAGTCTCAATGGCATCACCCAACTTATTCCATGACTCCCCATTATCTAGTGTATATTCAACAATGAAACCATCCCAGTTAGGTTCAAAGGAATATTTGACATTAAAAGAAAGTATATAAGTGCCTGCTTCAGAAAAGTCATATCCTGGCGAATAAAGATAAGCTCTTGAATTGTCATTATACTCAGTTTCTGTTATCCCGGTTACCCAAGCAAAATCTCCACTTGAGGTTCCTTCCTTCCCTAAAACGGTTGAACTTCCTCTCTCAAACTGAGTTCCAGCTACGTTATGTGCAAAAAAATCATCTTCATTGGATTCAAAATCACCACCGTGCTCTTTTGCATATGGGATTGGTCTATTTCTTAACACAATAATCTCCTTTTGAGCAACACTTTGACCATCGTTGATTTCTATCTTAACACTATATTTACCTGGTGCTGGGAAGGCATGGCTAGGATTATTATCTGTTGATGTATATCCATCCCCAAAGGTCCATAATACATTATCAATCGAGCCAATAGATCCATTTATAAAATTTATTGGTTTGCCAACATAAGTTATGTTTCTATCATACTCAATACCAGCTATAAAATTGGGGCCAAATGAGTAAGTTGTATACAACCCACGACCATGCGTGGCCACGTAAATCAATCCATCGGATTCCCGTTGCTTTATCATTCTTGTACTTACATTGGCCAAACCGGAATTAGTTGCCTCCCATTCCGGACTTGAAGCTGAAAAATCATCCGTTGACCAAACCCCAAGCTCAGTGGCCAATAATACTTCATTCCTGTTTTCTGGATTGTATATTGCGCCATACACTGGAAAATCATCCAAATCACCTTCTTTGGAAGTCCAGTTTGCTCCTCCATCTTCAGTTTCAAAAACGGAGTTGACTCCATAGTTTGAATAGGTTATCAATAACTGATCTTCAGACTCGCCAACATCAATCGAGGAAAGCCAAACCCCAGAGGAAGCATTGAAGCTACCAGTTATATTAGTAACTGTTGGATTTGAGGTATCAGCATTTTCGATTTTGAAAATGTAACCTTCATTCGAATTTACACCAACAAATAAAGTGTTATCAGTATATGGACTAGCTTTAATCGTGGTGATAGCCTTACCTTCCAAGTCAACAGTTACCGTTGCCATTGAAGATGGGTTTCCCGTAACATCAGTAATACGAGTTATCTGGTTATTCCCAGCAGCACCATATAATATATTAGCCTTGCTATCATATTCCGTTGGGTTAATAAACCGGCCAACATTAGAGTTGTCATCATTCAAAGTACTAAAACTATTACCATGATCCGTTGAAAGATAATAATTACTATACACATAACTGGTTATTTGAAAATTAGCATCATCTTGATCAATATGGCAAAATGCCCCATCACCACCTGTAGCTTCTTCTGTTGAATTAAGACCGGACGCCAAAAAGCGCTGAGAACCATTGTCTTGCGCACCTGCTAAAAATTCATTGGATAATTCCTCATTCACTGCAGCAGCTGCATAAAACTGAGTCACATTATAGTTTTTATTTCTTGCAATAAAATCAGGATTCACTGCATCGCCAATATCGGCAGAATAGAAAACACCTCCATCATTCCCAAATATTGCTTCATTTGGATTATCCGGTCTGTACACTATTGCATGCTGATCGGCATGCACATATGCATCACAATTTCCTGTCCAGTAACTAACAAGTTCAAAATTAGACCCTCCGTCAGTTGATCTGAATAAATCTATCCCACCAATAAGAACATTATTTTCATCCGTAGGATGAACACCAATAATCAAATCATACCATGCTTGTCCTCTTGTAAAATCGGAAGAAGATTCTGTACAATCCTGATTTCTATAACTTGGAACATCTAATTCATCCCATGTAGAACCTCCATCAGTTGACTTCACAAGCCACCCAACGTCACTGCCTATGGCCGATAGAGCATAAATCACATCAGGATTTGATGGAGCTAATCCAATTTCTACTCTTTGACCTCCTGCTTTCGGGTCTATGGATGTCCAGGTTATTCCATCATCTGTTGATTTGAAGATACGTCCTGTAAACCCACCTGCATATAAATCACCGTTAGACGCGAGTTCAACATCTGACATATCTACATTTACCGTTGCCGGACTAGTCCATGAAGCACCACCATCCGTTGATCTTTTTATACCATTTTCTGTTGCCGCTATGATAGTTGAAGTTGAGGTGATCACAATTTTAGGAACATAACTGAAATCGGAAGTGCTAGAGAGATGCGTCCAGGTTGACCCTCCATCCTCAGATTTCCAAATTCCTAATCCTGCAAAATCATGAGTATACCTTTCACCTGTTCCAAGGTAAAAAGTTGTTGTGCTATTGGGATCATAAGCAAGCGTTGCTATTGAAAGGCTGGCCATAAAATCATCAATATTTGTCCAACTTTCATTTTCATCTGTTACATCTGAAGTAACCCAAAGCCCACCAGATATTCCACCGGCAAATACTTTCTTATTATTTGCATCATTCGGATCAAACATTAAAGCTCTTGTTCTACCTCCTACGTTATTAGGTCCCCTTTCAACCCAATTAACATTTTCAACTGCTTTGGCATTTATAGCTCTTCTAGCTTTTAATTTTTCAAATGCTTCTACCTTTTTTAGCGGGGTAGGGTAACCAAGTTTTGGATTTTTTGTCATCTCAAAATGCTGTAATGCCGCCAAATCAGGTCTGTCTTGCTCACGTGATTCCCCCTCTTCATATTCCGACCCTTTGAATTTCTTGCTCTTTTCTGACTTATTTAAATAGGCAATCTTCTCAGAAGATTGTTTGCTCAAATAAAACTTATTGATAGATACACCTCCTATTATTAAAACAAGTAGCAGGCTAAATAGAAGTACACGTTTTTTCATATTGATGGATTTTAGAATTCTTATATTTTGGGACAGTAAATTTTGGTTTTTGCCGAAATAAAACAAAGTAAGTTTTAGGGTTTTTCACATATTGCCCATTTGAATAACTAGCAAAGCTTTTTGGTAGTAATTAAAACCTACCGAATAATTCGGGTATTAAAGATAGCAGATAAATCAAATTTAACTTATTGATTTATACAATATTTGAGCAGGATGCCAAGCAACTTCACCTGTGCCGTCCTTAATCTGATGCCGGCAACTGGTGCCGGGGGCCACAATAATCGCTTCTTTGTTTTTTCGAACCGATGGGAAAAGCACCATCTCTCCAATTTGCATTGATACCTCAAAATGTTCCTTCTCATACCCAAACGAGCCCGCCATACCGCAACATCCCGAAGGGATTAATTCCACCTGAGCTTCTGGTATTAGGCTCAGTATCTTTTTGAGAGGAGTAAGTGAAGAGAGCGCTTTCTGATGGCAATGCCCGTGATATTTGATAGTCTTATTCAGTGGAACAAACTGCTCTGAAGTCACATTTCCCTTACCGATTTCACTGGCCAAAAATTCTTCAAATAAATAACAGTTGGGAGCCAGTTTTGCTACGGTCTCTTTATCTGTGGCCAGATCAAGGTATTCGTCTCTGAACGACAGCAAGGCTGATGGTTCTATTCCTATCAAGGGCTTGCTTTCTGAAACAACCCCTTTTAATTGGGCAACATTTTTATCCACCACCTTTTTGGCTTTGCCTAAAAGCCCTTTTGAAAACAAGGCACGGCCAGAATCTGTTACCGGAGCAAGTTCAATTGTATAACCTAGTTTTGCCAGTAATTGAACCACAGCTTTACCAACCTCTAGATCGTTGTAATTTGTAAACTCATCGACCAGTAGCCAAACTGCACCTTTGGATTCTGACTGAGCAACTCCAAAGTCTGATTTCTGATTTTTCGTAAACCACTTTCTAAACGATTGCTTGTTCAATTCCGGCATAGAACGTTTCTGTGCAAAGCCAGCCACTTTTTTAAACAAACTGCTTAACGGCCCATTCGCCACCAGCTTGTACGACCATGGCGCCAGAAGCGCCAGCTTGTTCAGCGTATTGAAATTGCTCACGAGCCAGGTTCGGAAGGTAATTCCTTTGCGTTTCTGGTATTGATAGAGAAATTCTGCCCGTATTTTGGCAATATCCACATTGGACGGGCACTCGGCCTTACAGCCCTTACAGGCAAGACAAAGATCGAGAACATCCTTAATTTGCTCGTTTTCAAACGGATTTGCTTCTTCTCCCCGCCCTGCAATCTCACGGAAAATATTGGCGCGTGCCCGGGTGGTATGTTTTTCGTTGCGGGTAGCCATGTACGATGGGCACATAGTGCCACCGGTGAGTTCGGTTTTTCGGCAATCACCCGAGCCGTTGCACTGCTCTGACGCACGAACAATACCTTCTGTAGCTGTAAAATCAAATAAGGTATCGTACTCAGGTGTCTGCTGCCCCGGATAAAATCGCAACGATTCGTTCATAGAAGGAGTATCCACAATCTTGCCCGGATTGAAGATATTATACGGGTCCCAGGCATGTTTTATCTGCTTAAGTAGTTCGTAGTTCTCCTGCCCGATCATATGCGGAATGAACTCCCCACGCAGGCGACCATCCCCATGCTCGCCACTCAGCGAGCCTTTGTATTTTTTTACCAGTGTGCTTATTTCCTCCAGAATAACCCGGAACATCTTATTTCCTTCCTCAGTCTTCAGATCAAGAATTGGGCGCAGGTGCAACTCACCGGAACCTGCATGCGCATAATGCACGCAGCTCAGATCATATTTCGTTAATATTTCGTTAAACTCCCTAATATATTCGGGCAAATCATCTACCCGAACCGCAGTATCTTCAATTACAGGAACCGCTTTGGGGTCGCCTGGCACATTGGAAAGCAGGCCCAGCCCAGCTTTTCTTAAGTTCCACACCTTACCGGCATCGGCTCCCCACACAATTGGATAATGATAACCCAAACCCTGGGCTTTCAGTTCTTCAATTAATTGGTTCGCCTCTTTTTCAATTTGTCCTTTCGTTTCTCTTCTGAGTTCAACTACTATCAGTGCTTTAGGGTCGCCCTGTAGAAAAAAGCGATTCGGCCGTTGAGAAATACTGGTTTTTGTGCGCTCCAGAATGTGATGATCCATCAGCTCCACAGCACTTGGGTTATATTTAAGCGCCAGTTGGGTAGCCTTTAACGAATCGTAAATGGTATCGAAATGCACACAGACCAATCCTATTTCATTAGGCGGCAGATCGACTAACCCAACCTTTATTTCGGTGATGAATGCCAATGTTCCTTCCGATCCGGCAATCAATTTGCAAAAATTGAATGGTTGGGCCGAGCTATTGAACACCGCAGCATCCATAAGCAAATCCAGAGCATAGCCTGTGTTTCTTCTAGGGATGGCAGGATGAGGATAGCTATTAGTTATTAGTTGTCGGTTATTAGGGTCTCCTAAAATCTTATTGACTTTCCTGTAAATGCTCCCTTCAAGCGAATCATCAGGTAATTCACATTTGGCATCAAATTCTTCTTTGGAAAGGCTTTTGAAAACTGCTTCCGATCCGTCTGACAAAATAGCCTTTACTTCCAAAAGATGATCGCGTGTACTGCCGTACACCACCGAGTTGGAACCACAGCTGTTATTCCCAACCATACCCCCCAACATGGCACGATTGGCCGTGGAAGTTTCAGGTCCAAATAGTAAACCATAAGGTTTCAGGTGCATATTTAATTCATCACGAATAACTCCCGGCTGCACACGCACCCATTTTTCCTGCTCGTTCACCTCCAAAATTTGGGTAAACGTACGCGAAACATCCACCACAATACCGCCACCCACTACCTGGCCTGCCAGCGAAGTACCTGCCGTGCGCGGAATAAGGGAAAGCCCATGTTCACGTGCAAAATCAACCAATATTTTTACGTCCTCCACATGAGCAGGGAAAACCACGGCCAATGGAATTTGCCGATAGGAGGAAGCATCGGTGGCATACAGCCTGCGGATGGTTTCATCCAGGTGTAGTTCGCCCTGCAATTTTTCGTGCAGCACTTCCAAAAAATGATTTGATTCCAGCGATTCCATATGTAATGTAAAAATAGGTTCGCGTTATATGATTGCCAATTTTATGGGTTTTATTTATAGTATTGCTGTATGAGTAAGCGGAAGGTATTTTTTATGGGTTTTATTGTTGTCCCTTTGTTTCTCATTGGTTCGTGTGCAGGTCATAAATCGAAGCGAAGCAGAATTGAAACCGTTATACAAACTGCCCGCTCTTACACCGGCACCCCATACAAATGGGGCGGCACCACCCGTTCCGGCATGGACTGCTCTGGTTTGCTTTTAAACTCTTTTAAAGCCATTGATTACGATATTCCAAGAACATCGGCCCAGCAAAGCAAAACAGGTAAGCGAGTGGCTAAAAATGAGATTAAAGAAGGCGACCTGGTGTTTTTTGCCACCGGCAAAAAGAAAAGAAAAATTACGCATGTAGGCCTGGTGACAGAAGTACATGGCAACGAGGTCAGGTTTATACATGCTTCTACCAGCCTGGGAGTTGTAGAAAGCGACCTTAACACTGACTATTACCAAAAGCGTTTCCGGCAGGCACGCAGAATTTTGTAAGCCTGTTTATTCTTTTTGAATTCCGTTCTATATTTGCACGCTCTGGGGGATTAGCTCAGTTGGCTAGAGCGTTTGACTGGCAGTCAAAAGGCCACCGGTTCGAATCCGGTATTCTCCACTATCACCTTCCGAAGCCCGTGCCTGCGGCAGGCAGGCTTGGCGTAGGAAGGTCAATCTCACTCTAGACTCTCACTTCCCGAGATCTTTTTTATTATAATTTATTCCGAATGTAGTTCAGTATCCTATCCCTTTAGATTTTACCATGGAATAAGTATAATTGGATGGAAAATAATGGAAACAGAACCCCCTTAGTTAAGCAAAAGTATCCATATGAAGAACCTAGGACGAACCTTAATCATAATTTTGATATTTTCAGGATGCTCTAAGTCGCCTAAAGAAAAGTTTATTGAGTATAAGTCATACGATTCTTATCCTCTATGGGAAAGTGTGCATTTACTAAAGAATGCTAATCAATCCTTAGTTGACAAATTATCAACATGTGATTCAACAGCTATTAGAATTCTAAAGCTAACTAATGACTTTACATCTAGGCTAAATGATTATAAAGCTCAGTTCGCTTACCAATCGGGTGGATATCAAAAGGATGGCTCAATGACATCTAGGGGGAACGTAGAAATAGCGGAAAGTATTTACATCAAAAAAGGTCTCGGATTGCAAATACTTGAATTATTAGACAGCTATCTTAATGAACTTTCAAAGTATGATGTTCGGATAAAGATCAGGCATAGATTCTATGAACAATCGTGGAAAAATACGTTTACATTTGAAGAGTATCTATTTCAGTATGAAACACCAGAGGAAATTTTTGAGACACTAAATAGAATGGAATTAAGGGTGCTGATTGAGATAAATAAGCATTTAGTAAATAAACTTGCTAGTTGTTAATTTTACTAGTAGCTAAAAGCAATATTAACTTTATAGCGAGCTATTCCATCCCCTTCACTGCATTTTGCAGCGCCAGCAACCTAGGTTTAGTAAAATAGGAAACACCTCCTGTATTATGGTTTACCTTAATGGTGTTTGCATCTTCCACATGCGCCACATAAATATAATTTACCTGAAAGGTGGAGCCCACGCCCCTGTCGAACCCATTCATAAGCTGGGCTAAAAACCGATCTATCTGATCAAACCCACCGTTGGTCCAGGTTAGCATTTCCCTCGACTTGGAATTCACATTTTGAGACTTAAGATAAATGGTTTTGTCCGGCACCCGCAAATTGGTGGAGGTATGGGAGGCCACTACATATAAATTACCTTGTTTGTCGCTATAAATAGTTTTGGTTTGATTGTAGTACTGGCCAAAGGCGGTATTCGATACTACTACAAGCAAAAAGAATATAAAGGCATTTTTCATTAGTACCGGCCAGCTATTTTTTTTGATACGTGATTTCATAGGAGCAGCCATCATTACAAAAGTCTGCCGTAAGGATAATCTTATCCGGGGCCGGTTTTTTAATTTCAGCATCTACATAGGTATCACCGTAATCTCCTTCCTCAAATTCATAATGCAATTCTTTTTTAGTGACAGACCATGTGCCGGAAAAACCTTTTCCATTCAATCTTGTGCCTTCAAATGTGTTGTCATCACCAAACGACAGTTCCACAAAGGCATTCCATTCTCCAAAATCTTCTTTTTCAACCTGCTCAGGTTCTTTGTCATGACCTATCCGCCAAATCTCCAGAACAGACCACCGTGTGCCTGCAAGATCGGCAGAAGTGATTTTACCCTGCTTTTTTTGAGCATTCGAATGAAGGGATAATACAGAAAGCAGGAGAAGCAATAATCTGAGTTTCATGAGATTAGGTTTTAGTTGCACTGTAATAATAGGCTTTTGATGTCACTTTCTATCTCATCATTTGCTGCTTTTTAAATTAACTTTGCACAAATTGTACGCATGGGGCATATTATATACAAAGAGTTTTACGGTTGTTTCGGCCATCGTGTATGGAACCAGAACCTGGAAGAGGCATTTGCAGATACCACTTCGTGTACCTGCCGCCATTTGCATGGCCATAATTTTAAGGTAGTGGTGTACCTGGAATCGGGCAAGCTGGTAAACGGCATGGTCACCGACTTCAAACACCTGAAAGCCTTTAGCAACTGGCTCGATCGTGTAATGGACCACAAAACCCTGATGGATATAAGCGACCCCATGTTGCCTGCGCTGTTGCCCCACGCTAAAGTGGAAGACTCCATCCTGGAATTGAAGGATGCCCCTTACTCCATTCCTGATGGGGGCGCCCACCTTACCGAAATTGAAATGGAATTGTATGGTGGAATTGTACTAGTGAATTTTGTGCCTACGGCTGAAAACATTAGTAAATGGCTATTTGATGTGGTAAATAAGCACTTGCCCAAAGGCGTACGTTGCACTAAACTGGAGTTTTGGGAAACCAGTAAGGCTGGGGCTATTTACTTTGAGTGATAAGTTAAAAGTTAGGAGTTAAAAGTTTACACCCCTGTAGTCCCCTCAAGGGGACATTTAAAATCCTCCCTTGAGGGAGGTGTTCGCCAGTTGGCGAACGGAGGGTGTCCTCTAAAGCGTCTTAATTATATCTACCGTCTGCTCAAGGTCATCATCCGTAAAATCAAGGTGGGTAACCATACGGATTTGTTGCGCACCAAACGCAATAGCCAGCACTCCTTTTTCTTTTAACTGGGAAAGCCGTTTTTGCACATCGTCCACAGAGAAAATAAGGATGTTGGTATCCACCGACATTACCTCACGTACAAAGTCTTTTTTAGCCAAGGCTTCGCCTAATGCCCTTGCATGGGCATGGTCTTCTTTCAATCGTTCTACATTATTATCAAGCGCATAAATGCCGGCCGCAGCCAAATAACCTGCCTGGCGCATGCCACCACCAAATACCTTACGCACCCTGCGTGCTTTTTTTATCAGTGCTTTGGAGCCCAGTAAAACAGAGCCAATGGGCGTGCCCAATCCTTTGGACAGGCACACAGAGATGGAATTGAACACCCCGCCAAATTGCTTGGGTGTTTCCCCGGTTTCTACCATCGCATTGAACAAACGTGCACCATCCAGGTGCAGGCTTAGCCCATGTGCATCGCACACCTTATGTATTTTCTCAATTTCGGAGAAATCATAAATGCTTCCTCCTCCTTTGTTCATGGTGTTTTCAATAACTACTAAACGGCTAGTGGTTAAATAATCTGCTTCAGGTTTAATAGCAGCCTCCACTTGTGCGGCAGTAATTCTACCTCGGTCGCCATCCAGCAAATTGGGCAACACACCTGAATTGGAAGCCATACCCCCTCCTTCGTATAAGTATACATGCGAGTGCTTGTCGCAAATCACTTCATCCTGGGGTTGGGTATGCACCCGAATGCCAATCTGGTTGGCCATGGTGCCCGAAGGGCAAAAAACACCTTCATCCATTCCAAATAGAGCAGCCAGTTTAGATTCCAGTTTATTTACGGTAGGGTCTTCTCCAAACACATCATCCCCCACTTCGGCATGCATCATGGCATCCAGCATGCCAGGGGTGGGTTTGGTAAATGTATCGCTGCGTAGCTCAATCATGTCCAAAAAATAAGTTAGTAACTAAAGTAAAACCAAGTTACTAACTTACTTCTGAATGCTACAGTCTTAGGAAGAAGTTTTACTATGAAAAGCGTTCAACCCAAACCACAAAATATAGGAAACCACAAAAATGATCATCCCATAAATGGAGGTTATTGAAGATACCCGAAGCCCTCCTGCCAGCAATGCAGGCGAGATGTCCATCCCCGATTCAATGGCTTTGAATGCATCGAACAATCCAATAAACTGGCCTAACATTCCTAATACAAATGCGAGCAAGCCTAACGATTTAATGTATCCCAGCCAGATAACCTGCCTGTTTTCATTTTTGGAAACAGCAGCAAGTACAGTCACTACCAAAATAACTAGAAATACGATGGATAACATACCCATAAAGAGTGGCCCACCTTCATAAAAATACTTGAACATAACGTGTTGTTTTTAGTGAAACATTGTTTGTGTCAAAAGTAGAAGGCACACACCCTGGAAGGCAAGGTAGAATCCGGTCGCAAACCTGTCATTCATCGATAATTAATGGCAAATACATTTAATTTAAGCAAATTAGTAACAAATTTCGTTGATGGGGTACGTAAAAGAAGTTTCTTTTTGGGTGGTAGTTTCGGTACTGCTCATTCTTATTTTTGGTAGGCCGTATGGGGGCTATATCAACTCTTTCTATTTTGTCACATTTCTACTACCTGTAATCCTGGGAACTTCCTATGCATTTAATGCGCATCTTATCCCTAACTTTCTTTTGACTAAAAAGTATTTCAGGTTTGCCTTATATACCCTTTACACCATCATCGTATCCTTAAACTTGCAGATGCTGGTGGTTGTAACTGCCTTTGCCGTGCTGGCCAATTACAAATTTGACCAAATGGTGCCGGGCGCCACCAATATTTCAGGGCTTGCCATTACGCTCTATTTTGTTGTTCTGCTTAAGGCCTTTGCTCTTATTCTGAAAAGTTCTTTTTCAACAGAGGAGAAAGTACAAACACTGGAGGAAAAACAAAAGAATATGGAGAAAGGCTACTTGCTGGTAAGAGCCGACCGGAAGAATGTTAAAATTTTGCTGGAAGAGATACTCTATGTAGAAAGCCTGAGCGATTATGTGAAAATCATCCTTAACGAAAAGCAGCAGGTTATTACCAAGGAAAAAATAAGCTCAATTGAGCAAAAACTTGCTGCTCCTTTTGTTAGGATACATCGCTCCTTTATTGTGAACATGGATAAAATAACATCCTATACGTCTGAATCCGTAGAAATAGAAAATGAAACAATACCTGTAAGCAGGACATATAAAACCGTTTTTAAATCCTTTAAGAAGTAATAAGTTGCCGAATTTTTAAAAGAAATGATCTGAACGTTTTCTATTTAAGAAAATTGACTACCTTAGTAGCTACATCCTTACTGGATGTATCCTTCAAACAACTAATGTAAATCAACGAAAAGGCCCCAAATGGGGCCTTTTCACTTTTATGATATCTTAATATTCCTACAAGTGAATTACCTCATCATACGCAGCAGCTGTAGCTTCCATAACCGCCTCTGACATGGTTGGGTGAGGATGAACTGATTTGATAATTTCGTGCCCTGTGGTTTCCAGTTTTCTGGCGGCCACTACTTCTGCAATCATTTCAGTTACGTTAGCACCAATCATGTGCGCTCCTAACCACTCTCCGTACTTAGCGTCAAAAATAACTTTGACAAAACCATCTGGTGCACCAGCTGCTTTTGCTTTGCCTGATGCCGTAAACGGGAATTTGCCTACTTTAATTTCGAAGCCTGCATCTTTAGCCGCCTGTTCGGTATAACCAACAGAAGCAACTTCAGGTGAGCAGTAGGTGCAACCGGGAATGTTGTTGTAATCGATAGGGTCCGGATTATGGCCGGTAATTTTCTCTACACAGGTAATGCCCTCGGCAGAGGCAACGTGCGCCAGCGCCTGACCTTTCACGATATCGCCAATGGCATAAATACCGGGAATGTTCGTCCTGTAATAATCGTCTACAAGCACTTTGCCTTTATCAGTAGCCACACCAACTTCCTCCAGGCCAATACCTTCAATATTGGTGGAAACACCTACTGCTGAAAGCACAATATCGCAATCAATTTTTTCTTCGCCTTTCTTGGTCTTAACAGTAACCTTGCATCCTTTGCCTTTTGTATCCACATTGGTTACTTCAGCAGAGGTCATAATATTTATGCCAGCCTTTTTGAAAGAACGTGCCAGTTGTTTAGAGACATCTACATCCTCTACAGGAACAATTTCAGGCATAAACTCCACAATGGTTACTTCTGTGCCAATGGTATTGTAGAAATAGGCAAACTCAACCCCAATAGCGCCAGACCCTACCACAACCATTTTCTTTGGCCTTTCAGGCAAAGTCATTGCCTGGCGGTACCCGATTATCTTTTTGCCATCTATAGGCATGGTAGGCAATTCACGCGATCTGCCACCGGTTGCCAATATGATGTGGTCGGCTGAATAGTCTGTTGTTTTGCCATCGCTTTCAACGGCTACCTTTTTGCCCGCTTTCAGCTTTCCAAAGCCTTTGATCTGGTCAATTTTATTTTTCTTAAAGAGAAACTCAATTCCTTTGCTCATACTACCTGCCACATCGCGGCTTCGTTTGATCATACCATCAAAGTCCACAGAAGCATCTTTTATATTTATTCCATAGTCATTCGCATGTTGAATATATTCGAACACATTGGCACTTTTTAAAAGCGCTTTGGTAGGAATACATCCCCAATTCAGGCAGATACCACCTAATTCAGCCCGTTCAACTACTCCTACTTTCATTCCCAATTGAGATGCCCTGATTGCAGCAACGTAGCCTCCAGGTCCACTACCAATTACAATAAGATCGTATTTTGTATCTGCCATTTTATAGAATTTTTGTTAATACTAATTGCGGTGCAAAGTTAGAATATTTAGAGGCTAATCAAACAGTTTTACTGTGGCTGAAAGCCGGTTTTACTTTCCGAATAGTATCTTTTTACATATTCTTCTAATTTTGCCTTTCAAACAACGTAAACGAATGAAACTTCTTGAAGGAAAAACCGCGCTGATAACAGGCGCTTCAAAAGGAATAGGAAGGGCAATTGCCTTAAAATATGCAGAAGAAGGAGCCAATGTTGCTTTCACCTATTTATCAAGTGTAGAAAAAGGGGAAGCGCTTGTAGCTGAACTGGAAGCGAATGGCATAAAAGCCAAAGGCTATCGATCAGATGCGTCAGACTATGCGGCTGCTGAACAATTAATTAATGATGTGGTAGCCGATTTTGGCTCTCTGGATATTTTGATTAACAATGCAGGCATTACGCAGGACAACCTGTTGATGCGCATGACAGAAGAAATGTGGGATAAAGTGATCAATGTAAACCTGAAATCTGTTTTTAATACGGTTAAAGCTTCCAATAGAACGATGATGAAACAACGCAACGGTTCTATTATTAACCTTACCTCCGTGGTAGGAATTAAAGGCAATGCTGGTCAGGCTAACTATGCCGCTTCGAAGGCAGGTATTATTGGTTTTACTAAATCGGTTGCATTGGAGCTCGGCTCCAGGGGAATTCGAAGTAATGCCATTGCCCCTGGTTTTATTGAAACGGAGATGACTGACCAACTGGATGAGAAAACAGTACAAAGCTGGAGGGATGCCATTCCGTTGAAACGAGGTGGCCAGCCTGAAGATGTTGCTAACCTGGCAGTGTTCCTGGGTTCTGACATGTCTTCCTATATCAGCGGTCAGGTAATCCAGGTGGATGGTGGCATGCTTACTTAAAAAAAGGAGGCCTGCCAGGACCTCCTTCTAAAAAGCGAACAATTGAAAAATTATTTTCTTTGTTTGCTTATGTTAAAGCCAACTGAGGTGCCAATAATGGTGCCTTTTTTATTGGGAACAACGTACACATTGACAGGGATATTCAAGTATCCTGATTTAAATGTTTTACCAATGGCAATTACCAGGTTGGTAGAAAGTCGGATATCACCCCGGCTGTCCAGTTGTTCTTGCAGTTCATAAGGATTTTCGCCCAGACCATAATCCCATTCGTTTTCCAGGTACCAATGGCCATTTTCATAGTATCCGGTCGCATATTTCACAAGTTTGAATGAAGGCCCAAACGCTATTTCCCATCCACTTTTGCTGTTTCTGAAACCATTCATAAACGATAAAGAAGGGACAAAACGCCCGGTTTCAAGGCCTCCAATAAGCCCTACAAACTCTATTAAAGCCTGAAAGTTACCTGAGCTCAGATATTGGGTTTCCCATTGGTAACCAAACTGGGTAATAACCGGAAACATATCAAAACCCCCTTCTTTTTCCGGTGCCTGAAGCCTTTCTCCAGATTCGCCCGTGGTATAAGCCACACCCATTCGTGGGCCATTTAAACGCAAAACAGTTTTAGGGCTCGAGATAGGGTTATTGTAATCAACTAGCATGCTTACAACGGCCATATCATTTTCTATTCCCAATAAGTTGTTAATTGAAATACGAATCATTTTCTGAATCTCTTCCTGCAGGTTCAGAAATTCCTCTGCTTCTACCTTTTCAACCACTTCTTCCCGTACATCAATTAGCCGAAGCGTAACCACAATCTTGTCACCAAACAATTCTATACTTCCTGTCAACATTTTGTCAACATCAAGCAGTTTTCCCTTTTCAACCAGGCAAGACTTACCATAGCAATCTTTAAACTGTACGTCCTCATGCTTGAGAATGTCCTCAATATCATATCGGTCCATTACATTGTACTTGTTTGTTTTTTCCAATTCCAGTTGAACCATGTTTCGAACAACATTTGGATCGGAATTAATACCTTTTGCATCTATGCTTATGATGGCGAGACTAGGCTTTGTTCCAAGGCTTTGCCCATAACTTAAGCTCATTACCCAAAAGGTTAGCAACATGGCCACCAATAACTTGAGCATTACTTTTTGCGGATTACACAGTAGAGTTTTCATAACATTACATTTTTTTGGTTGAACTTTTTTTGGCTAAGTTCACGCTAGCTCCAATGTTTTGTCTATTGATTTTTACAACCCCGTTTTTTAATATTTGCATTTTTTGCAACTCTAGAAAGAATGAAAAAATCAAAGTGTATAAATCAGAATTGCTCTTGACTATTTGCACAAAATAGTAGAATAAAAAAAGCGTGGTTTAATAGCCACGCCTTTTTTAAGTGTCGTACAATAATGTTGTCTATAACGAAATACGAATACCTATGTTGGCTCCTATGCTTCCAAATGGCAGCTTTTGCTTTAGTTCCTTATCTGGTTCTGATTCTGAAGGACTACTACTATAACTATAGGTATAGCTATCAACAAATTCTGTTTTTTTGTAGCGCACCGGTATGTCAGGCAAGACATTGGTCCCATCTTGGGTTGCTTCCGTGAGCTCTCCTTTCGTAGGCGCATACGACATATTAATCATTGTAATTTCACTAAACATTTGTACACGGCTTCCAATAGGAAATGTAACTCCCATAGCGGCATTTACTCCAAATGCCAGCCCACCATTTAATTTCATTTTATGTGTGCTTTTATATGTATCTCCACCATAATATGGATCATAGTACGAACTCTTATAAGCGCTTTCACCATAAATGGCCCCTTTCCCTAAAACCGCTCCAAATTTTGCATAGGGCTTAATTTTTCCAAGCCCTGTGCAAAAGATCAATGTAGGCTTGAACTGCAACATTTTAGCAGAGATAGATGTAGTGTAATTATACATTGATGTATAACTGCCAGAGGAATAGTTTTCTTTTTCGCTAAATGTTGTTTCAGCTCCAATTAAATAGGTAACTCCTAATTCCACTCCAAGATTCTGATTGAACATATACCCAATGGATCCACCAAAGTTGAAACCTTTTCCAAGAGACATATAAACCTGTTCTGCTTTGGAGGAGCTGTTATTGGATGAATAATTGGCATCAAATGAAGTTTGGGAACCCAACCTAAAACCATAACCTGCATTGACAGTGACAAAGGCTCCTTTTTGAGCCCAACCTTTATATGCAAACAGCGTGCATATAACTACCGTAAGTAATGAAGTTTTTCTAAAGTTTTTCATAGCGGTTTGTTTTTTTGACCAAATTCATCCGTTTCTAAAAACTTCATCTACTGATTATTGCAACACCAATTTTAATTAGTTGCATTTTTTGCAACTAATTAACCTAGTGGCTAAATAATTGGCAATAAATGAAAAAGAGCAAGCCAAATAGCCTGCTCCTAACATCTTGGTGCAACCATTTTTTACCTGTTTACAATGAACCCACGAGACTTTCCATCTACAACCAATATGTACATTCCATCCGGTAATGAGAGGTTAAGTTTTAAAGAGCGAGTGTCCATTACAGTAATTGTAAAGGGAATGCTTTTACCCAGGGTATCTCTTATGGAAATGTATTGATATGGGTTCTCAGTCTGCAACATCAAGCTCTGGCCATTTGATGGGTTAGGATATAACTCAAACCCCGAATTCAACATTTCATCAACTCCGGCAACCAACAATGCGGTTTCTATTCGGGTGGTAACATAAGGTTTAAGGCCATAGGGAAGTTGATTATATCCTTCAAGGGCAGTGGTATAACTATCCTGGAAATCCTGATAAGTAAAACCAAATGAAAGTGGAAAATAGGTGTCTCTGGATACAGCATCATCCAGCATAATTTGTAGATTATCAAACTCTGAAAACAGAAATGCTTCTGTAAAATAGTTTTGCAACAAGATATTAAGCTCGTTCACATATTGATTGAAGTAGGAGTCAACCTCCAGAATTCTTTTGGCCAATGGTCTTGGCTCTCCGTGTTTAGGCCAGTCTAGCACATTTCGGGTTCCCCAATCTTTACCAAGCCAGTCAAGCCCGAATGTGTTATCTACGTCATAGGGCATAAACTTGATAAGCCCATCTTCCGGGTTTTCATATATATAAAAATTGTTCTGATTATATGAGTAACCATCCCAATGCCCGATTAGAGCCTCTACTGCCAGGTACCTAATAAAAGGCTGTACGTCAAACACCTTTTCTATCTCTTCCTGAAAATTATCGTCTGAAGTATTGTTTAATACATCTACAAAATGCGCAAGAATACTCCTGTCATTCTCGTCCTCGTTTGTTTCAATTTCGTAAATGTCATTATTATAAATCTGCCCGTTGTCTTCAAGTGTTGCTCCCCATGCACACTTATAAAGATTGCCGTCTTCATTCTCAAACCTTGAATCTACAAACTCATCATCCAGTTGTTCAACGTTAAGATATATACCTATGTATCCACCATTTATATATACTTCTGAAAAATGCGACCTTGCGGCAGGTACATTTGCGTTTCTAAACATTTGAAGTGAAAGCATTTCCCTAACCATACTTGGGTCATTAACCTCAGCCTTCAGGTTAAACTTCTTATATCCATAAAATTTATTGCCGTCAAACTCCTTGAACTTTATTTTTAATGACTTTTTGGGTTTATCGCGTGATGTATTACCTCTTAGTCGAATACCCACTTCAAAGTCCAGTGTTGTATCCATTAAAGAATTAACAAACCGAAAGCCAGTTGGCAGGTATTCATCTGTCCAAATGTCTATATCGTCCAAAAGGGCAGTGCTATCTTCTGATGACATTGTGAGGTAAATTTTGGCAACCTCATCTTCACGGTAAATCTCATCTTCCCCCGGATTAATGCTCTGTCCGTAAAGATGTATAGAAAGAAATGCAAGGGTGCTTAAAAAAAAGTGCTTCATACTACTAAAATAAATTGCGTACTAAGGTACGTACATATTACTTTCAATCTAAACAGTTGAGGTGTATTTACAATTCAATTGTTAATTGGTCATCCCGTCTCGGTTTGTGACCTTCTGCAAAATGTGAAATAGTTACTCCAAGCAGCCTGACCTTCATTCCATCAACATAAGCATGAGATAGCAATTCCTTTGACGTGTCGTAAATCTCTTTTTTTGAGTTAACGGTATCCTCTGTTGTTTTGCTCCTGGTAATTTGTGTAAAATCCGAAAATTTGATTTTGACGGTTATGGTCCTGCCTGCTGCCTCCGATCTTCTCAATCTGCCTGCCACTTCAATAGATAATTTATCAAGCTCTTCAAGGAGCAATTCCAATTGATCATAATCCACCGCAAAAGTAGTTTCGGCTCCAATAGATTTTCGCTCCCTGTTAGGTTCAACCGGTCGTTCATCAATTCCACGAGCAACCTGGTAAAAATAACGTCCTACCTTACCAAACTTATCCACCAACATATTTTCCGGAAATCTCTTCAGGTCCTTGCCTGTAAATATGCCCATGGCTTGCATTTTATTTGCTGTAACCTTACCCACACCAAAGAACTTTTCTATGGGAAGCTTATCTACAAAAGCCTCCACCTGATGTGGCTTTATTATAAATAATCCATCCGGCTTATCCATATCTGAGGCAATTTTGGCCAGAAACTTATTCACGGAAACACCTGCAGAAGCAGTGAGTCCTGTTTGCTCTTTTATTCTGCTCTTTATTTGCCTGGCTATTTCTGTTGCTATCCGAATCCCTTTTTTATTTTTTGTCACATCAAGGTAGGCTTCATCCAGAGAAAGTGGTTCAATCAAGTCGGTGTACTCTTTAAAAATACTGCGGATTATGAGCGAAGTAGATTTATAAACGGAAAATCTTGGTTTTACAAAAATGAGATCAGGGCACCTTCGTTTGGCTATAATAGAAGAAAGTGCTGAATGTACTCCAAAAGCTCTTGCTTCATAACTGGCTGCTGCTACTACGCCACGTTTGCCAGAACCTCCCACGGCCACCGGCTTGCCTTTAAGTTCAGGGTTATCGCGCTGCTCTACGGATGCATAAAAGGCATCCATATCTATATGGATGATTTTTCGGGTAGAAGGCATTTACAACCAACAGTTAAGTTTAAGAAAGGTACAAAACCTTCATGAATTCTATCATCTATAAGTTTAAAGACTTGGTATTTATCTACGAAAAGCCAATTTATTAATCCAACCAAAAGCCACGGTTAAAATATCTCATAGGTTTTCAGAATGTAGAAGTAATAAATTAGGCTTGGTTACGTATTAATATTATTAAGACGTTAAGGAAATGTTAATGAAAAGGGTATTTTTGGTAGGTTACAAATCACCCATTAAAATCCTTTAGGATGCTCCATCAGTACCTTAGTGAATCCAGTTATTTTGAGTTCCCATCATTTGCCGTTGCAATCTTTACTATATTACTTTCTCTTGTATTAAGTACAGTAATTGCGCTTACTTACAAGTTTACTTACCAGGAAGAAAATTTTCCAAACAAGTTTTTTCAGGCCATTGTGCTCAGCTCTACCGTAGCTGCCATGGTAATGATGGCAGTGGGAGATAACCTGGCGGTTGGATTTGGGGTTCTTGGTGCTGTTTCCATAATTCGTTTCAGGACATTGATTAAAAGCCCCCGCAACATAATATTTATGTTTGCTTCCTTATCAATAGGTATATCAACAGGTGTTTTTGGGTATTCGATAGCTATTAGCGGTACGGTTATTTTCTGTATTACGGTGCTTCTGCTTTACTATTCTCCCTATGGAAAACTAGGAGACCGAAAAATGGAACTCATTGTGACCACACCAAATCAGGAAGCCCTCAACAATCTTTTGGGTTTAATCGAATCTGAGAAACTGGTTGCAACTGTGGTTAGGATCCGTTTGCTGGAAGAAGGTAAGTCACAGTACAGTTTTTATGTTGGTATTAAACCAGAAGCAGACCTTAACCTGCTTTACAAAAAAATAACTGAAGTAGCCGGGCTTAGCGATGTTCGATTTGATACACGTGATTCGGATGCACAACTGTAAATAATGATGAAAAGCAAATTATTTTATTTATTCATTCTTGCAGCAGCTGCAACGCTGATAATAGTCTCGCTTACTGCTGTAAACCGTTCTAATGCAATAATGGCAGTGGTTGAATCTCAAAAAATGGCCTTAAGCTATCACAAGCCGGTTACCATTGAAGCTATTCATGTAAGTGCAGGACAAAAAATTACCAAAGGTCAATTATTACTTGAGGTAGATAGACCCGACCTTAACCTGGACACCGAAAAAATGCTTACCCGAAAAAACAAGGTGCTAGTAAATAAATCATTGATTAAGTCATCGTATGAAACTAAACTTGAATTGCTAAAGATTGAACTAAATGGAAAAACAACACGACTCAATGCCGAAATTGGTCGGTTAGAATCGGAAATAGCAACCAAAAACACTATCCATCAGAAAATTAAATCCCTGGCTGGTGATTCGGCAAATTCAACGGATCCAGGATTTAGTGATCCGGACAGCATATTGCTGCAATCTTATATACTGGAAAGAAATCAGGTGGCCTTGCACTACCAAACGGAAAAACGAAGATTAGAATCAGTATTTAATGAAGAAATTAGGGTGGCTGAGTTAGAGTTAAGTCTCATTGATCAAGAAATGGCTGAGTTAAAAGTAGAAGCGGGAGAACTTAAGAAATACGCTCCCTTTAATGGCACCATTGGTAGTGTTAATGCACAGCTTCAGGAAATTGTTCCACCTTATGAAACTATTCTTTCCATTTATGAAGAGCGACCCACTACTATCAAAGCCTACATATCCAACAACTCTGAATTTCAACTTACTGTTGGCAACGATATCCTGATTGAATCTTCTACAAGAAAATATGAAACACATGGAACCGTCATTGAAATCGGGGCCAGAATTGTAAGTTATCAAAACCCCGGAAGTGTTCCCGGATTGCCTGATCTATACGGGAGGGAAGTGTTTATTCAATTGCCTCCCGAAAATGAATTTCTATATGGCGAACAGGTATATGTTTATCCAAAAGTTAAATAGCGGATGAAAAGAGCTATTATCCTGTTGATCGTTTTTTTCCAGTGTATATCGGTTTTTGCACAGTTTAGTATGGAGGAGTACCTATCCAATGCAATATCTGATGCCGAATTACAGTTTTTTAAATCACGCCAGGATTTTGTGAGTGAAAATGGATTTAAGTCTCCCATTTTAAGAGAGGTTGAGTTTAGAGCCCGTGTTAATAGTTTCGAGGATGGCTTTGATGATTACAGACTGAGGTTTAGTCCTTTAAACCCATTGGAAAGATCAGCAAATAAGAATTATCGAAATGAAGTAAGACAACAGCTCTCCCTTTCTTATTTGCTCAACCTCGAAGAGGTGCTTTTGAGCCGTTATGAAATAATGATTGAGCATTGGCAGTTAACTCAGGAAAAAGTGCTTGTTGAAGCAAATATTGAATTTTACGTAAGCATGCAAACACTGATCAGGAACCAAAACTCCTCTGACAATATCAAGGATTTTATTTCTATGGACAAAGCATTGCTTGAAGCTCAACTTTCCTTTGAGAGTATTCAAAATGAAATTTCCATTCTGGAAGATATGATCCGACAAACGTATAATTTTCCAGGAACCATTAATTGGGGAACGGATGACCTTGTTGAAATGGCTACCATTAAAGAGTGGCTTAGTAATCAAAAGAATCTTGACCTGAACTCTAATCTTCATGTAAAAAATGAGCAGCAGAAAGTAGCGGTGTCACAATCTGAATACAAGGTGGAAAAACAAGAGAGTTTTAGCAACATCGGATATTTACAGGCCGAGTATCGGGAAGATGAGAAGAATACTTTCGGCCAGAATTTGGGAATGCAGATAGGTGTGAGCATCCCTATAACCAATTCGGATAAACCGGATTTGGCTCGAAAGGAAATGAAATTGATGGAAGACACTCAGAAAATTGAGCAGGAAAAGACAGAACTCGAAAATCATTTTGAAAATACAGCCAAACGCCTCGAATCCAGGTTGGCTCAATACGATATGGTGGTGGCAAGAATGAAGACCTATGAAGATGCCAAATCCCCAATTGGCAAAACAAACGATGGACTTGATTTGCTCGTAGAGCTACAGAAATTCAAATCAGATATGGCAGAAAAGAAAGTTTCGATGGCTGAGTCTATTTACAAAGATTACATCCATTTAATAAGTATCAGTGCTGGATTATCAAGTGCGCCCTACATCAACTATTTATCAAAAACACGATCTACTTTCCAATTGTTGTTGGATAATTAGGTAATCCCGAAAGCTGTTGTAAAATCATTTAAAAAAACAAAAAGCCCAACTTCCGCTGGGCTTTTAAATTGTAATGTTATTGTTTTAGTCCAATCCTCTTCTTTCCAGTAACGGCCCTATTTCCGGTTCGTGTCCTCTAAATTCAACGTACAACTCCATTCCAGGTCGGGTGCCTCCCTGGCTTAGCATATGGCGGTACCGCTTAGCAGTTTCCTGATCAAAAATACCGGCTTCCTTAAAAGCTTCAAAAGCATCCGCATCCAGCACTTCAGACCACAAATAGCTGTAGTAACCGGCCGAGTATCCTCCATTGAAAATATGGTTAAAATACGTTGATCTGTAACGTGGTATAATTTGATCAATCAATCCGATACGATCCATATTCAATTTTTCAAACCCATTTACGTCTGTTTGGGGAGTTGCATCCTGTAGCGTGTGCCAGTCCATATCCAGGTAGCTGGCTGCCATGTATTCTACGGTTGCAAAACCCTGGTCAAATTTGGCCGAAGCGTTTATCTTTTCAATATAATCATCCGGTATTATTTCGCCTGTTTGATAATGTTTAGCATAAAGCTTCAGCACTTCCGGTTCACTCATCCAGTTTTCCATCACCTGCGAAGGAAACTCAACAAAGTCGCGAGGAACATTCGTGCCTGAAAGTGAAGCATACCTTACATTGGACATTAGGCCATGGAGCGCATGCCCAAATTCATGAAACAGGGTTTTAGCTTCGTCAAAAGTTAATAACGATGGTGTGTTTTCTGTTGGTGGCGGAAAATTAAAGTTGGTTGTGACAACCGGTGCCACCCACTCCCCGTCATTCGATTGCGCAATCAAATCATTCATCCATGCACCAAATTCCTTGCTATCACGGGTAAAGAAATCCATGTAAACTACGCCCAGGTGCGATCCATCGGCTTCCTTCACTTCATACACTTGCTGATCGGGATGCCACTTAGGCGCATCTTTTATTTCAGTGAACGTAAGCCCGAAAAGTTTATTTGCCAGGGCAAAAACACCATTTCTTACCGCATTTACCTCAAAGTATGGTTTCATTTCATCTTCATTAAAATTATAGCGGGCCTCACGCACCTTTTCGGAATAGTAGCGCCAGTCCCAACCCTGCAATTCATCTTTAATGCCATCCTCGTTCATCATTTTCTCATATGCTTCTTTCTCCTCTTTAGCAACCCGAATGGCAGGCACCCAAACCTTATCCAACAACCCATAAACATTTTGAGGATTCTCCGCCATACTATTGGCAAGCACATAGTCAGCATGGGTTTTGTATCCAAGTAGCTCAGCCTTTTCTGCCCTCAGGGCTGCCATCTTTGCTGCTATTTCTTTATTATCATATTCGTTATCGTTGTTGCCACGAAGTGCATAGCCCATAAACGCCTGCTTTCTTAATTCGCGATTTGGTGAATACTGAAGAAACGGATTTACGCTGGGCCTGGTAAGGTTAAATACCCATTCTCCTTCTTTATCGCTACGCTCGGCCGCAGCTGCTACCAGGCTTTCCGGAAGATTACCTAAATCCTTTTTATCGGTAACAGTCAGCTTAAAATTGTTGGTTTCCGCAAGTACGTTTTGCCCGAATTTTTGAGATAGTTCTGCCAATTCACCATTAATTTTTCGCAATCTCATTTTAGGTTCCCCTTGTAGATTAACCCCTGCCCTTACAAATTGCTTATAGGTTTCCTCAAGGAGTTTCTCTTGTTCAGGCTCCAAACCCAGTCCGTCCTTTTCATCATAAACTGCTTTTACTTTTGAAAACAAATCTTCGTTTAACGTAATATCATCATAATGAGAAGATAGTTCGGGAGCAACAATTTTAGCTATTTCCTGAATTGAATCAGTTGAATTCGCACTGTTGACAGCATAAAAAACATTGGAAGTTTTGGCCAGTAATTTGCCACTTCTTTCAAGAGCTCCAATTACATTGTCAAATGTTGGTGCTTCTTTGCTATTGATAATAGCATCCACTTCCTTTTTATGCTCAGCCATTGCTGCTTTAAAAGCAGGAAGGTAATCTCCATCTTTAATTTTATCAAAGGGAGGAACACCAAAAGGGGTATTCCATTCGGAAAGTAGGGGATTATCAGTCATTTGTTCATCGCCTTGTTGAGCACTCTTGGTACACCCAAACAAAGAGCCAATTAAAAATAATGCAAGTGTATATTTTGTTTTCATTTGAATGGTAATTTTTTAAGGCTACCAAGGTACAAAAGGAAACTGCCGTAAGTAAGAAAATATGATTAAAGGTGATGAGCGGTTAAAGTAAAAAGGCACCCGTTTGGGTGCCTTTTGCTACTTTAGTGACCTCGGCAGGATTATTACCATGATCCTTTAGTCGTACCGTAGTCTAAATGACAAACCCAAATCGTTTCACGATTTGAATAATTTGTTTAATCGCTCACAATACTTGAAGTATGTTCGCATTAAACAAAAAACCCAATGCTTACACATTGGGTTTGTCATTCTTAAGTGACCTCGACAGGATTCAAACCTGTAACCTCCTGAGCCGTAATCAGGTGCACTATTCAGTTATGCTACGAGGCCGGAAAATATAATTCCGATTTCAGCGTTATGAAACGGACTGCAAATGTAGTACTTTTTTAAAAAGCGCTATATTTGCGGGCGAAATTTTAAACTATAGGAGGTATAAAATCAACCACTGACCTCCCATATTAATAAGGTATATAGACATTGCATTTAATGAAACAAGCATTTTTAGTACTACTTTTTGTTGGGGTTGTCTCAACCACATGGGCCCAGGATACAAAAGACGCTTCATCAACGGCTTACCGGTATACGCCCAGTCCTGATTTCCCCGGCTCAATAACCATTGACTATGGATTGAGCTACTTCGATGATAATAGTGCCATAATGGACGTAAAACCATGGAAATCACCAACATTAAATATTTATTATATGTATCCATTTCGAATGGGAGCTTCCCGCTTCTCTTTCAATGCAGGTGCAGGAATTGGTACAGAAAAATACTCGTTTAACAGCCCCGTTACCTTTGTGGATAATGATGGAATTACTGAAGTTGATTCGCTGACCAAAATTCCATTTTTTGAAAATATTTCAGGGCTAAAAAAGACACAAGTGGTCGTAAATTATTTTGATATTCCAATTGAATTCAGGGTTCATTCGCGAAAAAATGACCACAAAAGAAGCTGGTTCCTGGCTGTGGGGGGTAAGGTTGGTTTCAGAATGGGATCTAAAACCAAAGTGGTTTACGAAGAGTTCGATTCAAAGAAAAAGTATAAGAACCTTTACGATTACAATATAAGTGCGGTGCGCTATGGTGCTTCTGCGCGTATTGGGGTCGGGCCGTTTTCTTTTTGGGGATATTATGGTTTCAATAGCTTCTTTGCTAATGACAAAGTCTCGGGAATAAACAATCCGAATACGTTCTCCTTCGGCATTTCCCTGTCCACTTTCTAGCAGCTATTTACCGGTAAACCCGGCCTGGCGCTTTTCAAGAAAGGCAGTTACACCTTCTTTGTAGTCTGACGAACTTCCTGCTATTTCCTGGCAGTGTTTCTCATATTCCAGCATTTCATCCAAGGTGCTATTACCTGATTTGTTGAGCATTTTTTTCATCAACCCAATAGCTTTGGTAGGGGCATTTTTGTAGTAGTTTGTATATTCTGCAACAGCACCATCTAAATCATTCAATGGAACTGCTTTATTGGCAATACCCAGGTCAACCGCTTCTTTACCATAAATTCTATTGCCCATAGTACTTAGCTCAAAAGCTTTAGCTGAACCTACCAAACGAGGAAGGAAATATGAAGAGCCTGAATCCAACACCAATCCAATATTCACAAACACTTCTACCAAAAACGCCTCTTCAGCAGCAACAAGTATATCGCACGCCAGAGC
>JAGQYJ010000011.1:34355-37003 GCA_020436145.1 Cyclobacteriaceae bacterium
CCTGAATCCAACACCAATCCAATATTCACAAACACTTCTACCAAAAACGCCTCTTCAGCAGCAACAAGTATATCGCACGCCAGAGCCAATGAGCAACCAGCCCCTGCTGCCACCCCATTTAGCCGGCAAATAATTGGTTTAGGCATTCCCCTCATTCGCCTGATTAACGGATTGTACCTTTTTTCAAGAGATTCCGCAAACGAGCGTTTCTCTACACCGGAGGCAGCCTTCAAATCCTGCCCGGAACAAAAAGCTTTACCTTCACCTGTAAAAACCACAACTCTCGTCTTTTCATCTTTTTCAGCTTGCTTAAAAGCATCCTGAAGCTCATAAGTGATTTCATCATTTAAGGCATTGTAAACCTCTGGCCTGTTGAGAGAAATTGTTGTTATTCCGTCAGTGGTGGAGTAGTTTAAGAACTGGTACATATGCTTTAGCTAATATATAGTGTATAGGAGGCAAAACTAACAAAAACACCCAATACAAACCCTGAATATACCTGTACAGGAGAGTGTGCATTTAGCTTTAGCCTAGCACTTGCTACCACTCCCGACAAAACAAATAACGCAGACAGCATAACGGTAATATTGGGGATAGAAGTATTCTGATTAATTGCCATTAACATCCCGATAAGACCTCCTAAGGCCAGCGTATGAATGCTGATTTTCCAAAACAGAGTTATTAAACCCGTGAGCCCAATTAGCAGTGTCGAAATCCCCAATAATACTGAGATCAGCGGGCCCAATTCAACTTTGACTCCAAACAGGTAGGTAGTAACCCCATACATTACGGTTGTATAAATAATTGGGGTAATTCGTTCTTCTCGGTTTTTAAGTGTTAAGGAAGTTATGTTGCCTGACATTTTTAATACAAAAAGGCTCAAAGCGGGAATGAGAAAGGTGGTTATCCAAACCAGGGCAATTAAAACCGCGGAACCCGTGGTACTGAAACCCACCGGCAGTACATTATAAGGAGACAGCCATACTATAATTGAAAACAGGTAGGTGCTCATCATTAATGGATGAAAAACATAGGAAAATGCGGTTGCCAGTTGCTTGTTCACTAAAGTTCTTTTCGTAACCGTGCCACAGGCAAACCAAGCTGTTCGCGATACTTGGCCACCGTACGCCTTGCAATATTGTATCCCTTTTCACGAAGAAAGCCTTCCAGCTTATCATCTGAAAGTGGTTTCTTTTTGTCCTCCTCGTCTATGAGTTTTTTAAGCTCATTTTTCACTTCTCGGCTGCTTACATCCTCACCGGAATCGGTAGCAATACCTTCCGAGAAAAAATACTTTAGCATAAAAGTGCCAAACTCGGTTTGAACCGACTTGCTGTTAGCCACCCTACTCACCGTTGAAATATCCATTTCAATTTTATCGGCAATATCTTTTAGGATCATCGGTTTAAGCTTACTCTCATCACCGGTAAGGAAGTACTCATACTGATAGGCTACGATAGAGCGCATGGTTTTAAGCAATGTTTGTTGACGCTGCCGAATGGCATCTATAAACCAACGAGCCGAATCCAGCTTTTGCTTAACAAATGCTACTGTTTCCTTTAGTTTTTTATCCTTTTTATCGCTTTTTGCGTATGCTTCAAACATATCGGCATAGGATGCACTTACCTTCAGATCCGGTGCATTACGGGAGTTCAATGCCAGTTCCAGTTCCCCATCATTATTGGTTAGGATAAAATCCGGAATAATATATTGCGTTTTTACTAACCCGGAAGAAGTGCCGCCCGGTTTTGGGTTAAGATGGGTTATGATTTCTATAGCAGGCTTTAAGTCTTCCTCGTCTTCAAGGTCCAGTTTTTTAATTATCTTACTGTAATGCTTCTTGGTAAACTCATCAAAACAGGTATCAATAATTTTGTGGGCCAGACGGGTGTTGGGGTTTTGTTCCAGCTTTTCAAGTTGGATTAAAAGGCATTCCTGCAGATTGCGTGCAGCTATCCCCGGTGGGTCAAAATCCTGGATTTTACGGAGAATCTCCTCAACCTCATCTTCATCCGTCTCTATATTTTGAGCAAAAGCCAGATCATTAATAATGGCATCTATTTCTCTGCGAATGTACCCGTCACTTTCAATGCTACCGATTAACTGTTCGCCTATTTTTACCTGGCGTTCATCCAGCCTTAAAAACCCTAACTGCGAAAGCAATTGTTCATTTAAAGTAGCTGCAATCGAAATGGGCATTTCTTTATCCTCCTCAAATCCATCTCCATCTCCCTGCATTTTATAGCCACTAAAATCATCATCGCGTAAATAATCTTCTACGTTTATTTCATCCTCAGAATTTACCTTCTCTAAATCTTCTCCTTCCTCATAATCTGAATCAGAATAATCTTCTTCCTGTGCTGGTAATTCATCCTCAAAGCCTTCCTCCAAAGCAGGGTTATCCTCCAGTTCTTCTTCAATACGTGTTTCCAATTCGGCTGTTGGTACCTGCAAAAGCTTAATAAACTGGATCTGCTGCGGAGACAGCTTCTGGCTTAAGGTTTGAGATAAGGTTAGCTTTTGCATACAAACGATACTTAGTCCAAAAATATGACCTTTTTTCGTTCCAACCATACAATCCTGATCAATGAAAATAAAGACACATTGCCCTTTTTTAATTGATAAATCATTTAAAAAGTGGTTTTTTT
>JAGQYJ010000119.1:0-5389 GCA_020436145.1 Cyclobacteriaceae bacterium
TCGTCTGCAGTAGCTCGTATTACTTCACCCGGCAAAACAGTAGGAGAGCCTTTAGAACTGAGGAAAGTGTTCACTCCAATAATTGGGTACTCACCTGTGTGTTTCAGGGTTTCATAGTACAAACTTTCTTCCTGTATCTTACTGCGCTGATACATAGTTTCCATAGCACCAAGTACGCCACCCCTTTCCGTAATTCGGTCAAACTCCATCAGCACTGCTTCCTCTACAAGGTCGGTCAGTTCTTCAATAATGAAGGAACCCTGCAGCGGGTTCTCATTCTTGGCAAGGCCAAGCTCCTTGTTAATAATTAACTGAATAGCCATCGCCCTGCGCACGGATTCTTCCGTAGGAGTAGTGATTGCCTCATCGTAAGCATTGGTATGCAACGAGTTGCAGTTGTCGTAAATGGCGTACAATGCCTGCAACGTTGTGCGTATGTCGTTAAAGTCAATTTCCTGAGCGTGCAACGAGCGCCCTGAGGTCTGGATGTGGTACTTGAGCATTTGTGCACGTGCATTGGCTCCGTATTTCAGCTTCATAGCCTTTGACCATATCCTTCTCGCCACACGGCCAATTACTGCATACTCAGGGTCTACTCCATTAGAAAAGAAGAACGATAGGTTGGGGCCGAACTCGTTGATATCCATCCCCCGGCTCAGGTAGTACTCCACATAGGTAAATCCATTGGCCAGTGTAAATGCCAGTTGGGAGATAGGGTTGGCGCCAGCTTCAGCAATGTGGTATCCACTAATAGAAACCGAATAGAAGTTACGTACCTTCTTTTGGATAAAATATTCCTGCACATCGCCCATAAGCTTCAAAGCAAACTCAGTGGAGAAAATACAAGTGTTTTGTGCCTGATCCTCTTTCAGAATATCGGCTTGTACGGTACCACGCACTTTGGTGAGTGTATCCGCCTTTATTTTTTCATACACATCTTTGGGAAGCACCTGGTCACCGGTTACTCCCAAGAGCATTAATCCAAGACCATTATTACCTTCCGGTATCTCGCCCTGGTAGGCAGGGCGTTGGATGTTCTTCTCTTTATAGATTTTAACAATCTTTTGCTCAACCTCTTTCTCCAATCCCTTTTCCTTAATATAAAGCTCACATTGCTGGTCAATGGCGGCATTCATAAAAAATCCCAGCAGCATAGGAGCAGGCCCGTTGATGGTCATACTCACCGAAGTCATTGGGTCAGCCAGGTTAAAGCCCGAGTATAGCTTTTTGGCATCGTCCAGGCAGCAGACAGATACGCCTGAGTTTCCTATCTTTCCATAAATGTCAGGACGTAAATCAGGATCGTTACCATAGAGTGTTACGGAATCAAAAGCAGTTGAAAGCCGTTTGGCAGGCATTCCCTTACTTACATAGTGAAACCTTCGGTTGGTACGTTCTGGACCACCCTCGCCTGCAAACATTCGGGTAGGGTCTTCGCCCTCACGCTTAAACGGGAACAACCCGGCCGTATAAGGAAACTCACCCGGCACGTTTTCCTGAAGGTTCCATTTCAGCACATCGCCCCACGTTTCGTACTTAGGCATACTAATTTTGGGTATTTCATTGTGCGAAAGGGAAGTGGTGTGCGTTTTAATAGCAAGTTCCTTATCTCGCACTTTAAACTTGTACAATTCTTCCTTGTAGCGTTTTACCTTTTCCGGCCACTCATCAATAATCTGTTTGTTGCGCGGGTCAAGGTCAAGCGCAATTTTTTCATAGGTTTTGTTAAGCTCGTCAAGGGTTAGGTCAGATGGCTTTTGGCTTTTAAGAATTTCAAGGGTGTTGTTAATGCTGTACAGTTTCTGAGCAACTTCTTTTTGTTCATCTACCCATTTGTCGTAGTTACGGTTGTTTTCCGAAATCTCTGAAAGATAACGCGTGCGGTTGGGCGGAATTACATATTGTTTTTCGGGTAAGGTATGCTTGTCTTTGAGGTGCGAATGCAGAGTTGAATCAGTTTTTTCTGCTATTACGCTCATTACCATATGGTAAAGAGCATTCATGCCCGGGTCGTTGAACTGACTGGCTATGGTGCCAAAAACAGGCATATCTTCGGTTGACTGATCGAACAGATTATGATTGCGCTGATATTGTTTTTTTACGTCTCGCAAGGCATCTAATGCCCCACGCTTATCAAATTTGTTAATGGCAATGATATCTGCAAAATCGAGCATATCGATTTTTTCCAACTGAGTGGCAGCTCCATATTCAGGCGTCATTACATACAAGCTCACATCTGAGTGGTCTGTTATTTCCGTATCTGATTGACCAATGCCTGAGGTCTCCAAAATGATAAGATCGTAACTGGCGGCTTTCAGCACCTGAATAGCTTCATTTACATGAGCCGAAAGAGCAAGGTTCGACTGACGTGTGGCCAGTGAACGCATATATACGCGTGAATTATTGATCGCATTCATGCGAATTCGGTCGCCTAACAAGGCCCCACCTGTCTTACGCTTTGATGGATCTACGGAAACAATTGCTATTGTTTTATTCTCAAAGTCGTTCAAAAATCTGCGAACCAGTTCATCCACAAGCGATGATTTACCTGCACCACCGGTTCCTGTTATGCCCAGTACAGGAGGGTGGTTTTTTTGAGCCATTTGATGGACCTGATCCAAATCTTTGGCCGATTCTTTTGGGAAGTTTTCAGCTGCAGAAATTATTTGAGCAATGGATTGAACATCCTTTTTTGCAATATGTTGGACAGCGCCATTCAAATTTGCTCCCGTAGGGAAATCGCATTGCTTGATCATGTCGTTGATCATTCCCTGCAAGCCCATTTCCCTTCCGTCATCAGGGGAGTAAATACGTGCAATTCCATATTTGTGAAGCTCTTTAATTTCTTCAGGTAGAATTACTCCACCACCACCACCAAAAATTTTGATATGCTCCGAATTCCGTTCCTTGAGCAAATCGTACATGTATTTGAAATATTCGTTATGACCTCCCTGGTAGGAAGTCATAGCAATGGCATTGGCATCTTCCTGAATGGCACAGTTAACCACCTCTTCCACACTGCGGTCGTGCCCAAGGTGAATAACTTCTACACCTGTAGCCTGTATAATCCTGCGCATAATGTTAATGGCAGCATCATGTCCATCAAACAGCGATGCAGCGGTAACAATTCGTATTTTATTCTTGGGTTTATAAGGAGATACTTTTTCCATAGTCGGGTCGTTGAACGGAACTGCAAAAATACAAAATTGAACCAGTCATTCGCTACATAATTTTTAGTAAAGGTTAAATAAGAGGTGATTTGGCAACCCCTGTTCGCTAATCAATAAGGGCTTTTAGTTGGGTAATTGCTTTTTGATTTGAGACAGAGTTAATACTATAAATCACACTTTGCTTTTCCTTACTTGTTAAACGCCAGTTTAAGGAGGCACGCTTTACGTCTTCCGGAGTTTGGGTAAGAGGGTCGTAGGTCGGAATGTATTGAAGAGTAACCACATCAAGTTTATTTTCAAACCAGGATTTGGCATATTCAATTTTACTATCGTTGGCCACTGCTTGCAGGTTGGCAAAATTGTCGTAAACGCTTTGAATGGGGGTTACTACTTTTTCGGTAAGCGACATATTCTGTCTCGAGAGAATCTCAATTTCTTTCTCCGAATCGCGAATGGAAATCAACACAACACCTGAGGTGTTCTCAGCAATCCATTTTCTGAAAGCATATAAGAAGCGAAGCGCATCCGATATTCCAAAATTGTCGGTAATGCCAGCATCCATAATTTCGAGTGGGGGCTCACTTGGCAAGGTTATATTTGGGGTTATATATGGGAATGAAGCACCCATACGCAAAGCGCTTAAAAACCTTAAACTATCCGCTCCCTGATCTTTAAAGAATCTGCGAAAATCAATTCCTTCGGCCAGTTTGTCAAAGCTCTTATCGGCCACCAGATCTCCAGAATTCATGTAAGAAACATGCTGGGAAGAAATGAATAGTTTGCGCCCATCGTTAATGATGGTTGGAGTAACCATCAACATAGGTATTTGAGCTTCAAACTCAGGTTTTTCATAACTTATGAGTGGCTTATCCAAAATACCAGCGGTGTTTTTATTCAGCTGTTCTTCAAAGGAAAACCCGCGATCTTTAATATATGTTTTGCCCTGGTATTTAAATTTTTGTAATCGAACAAACAGATCATTTACCAGTAAACTGAAGATAATAGGATTAAGGTTATCTGCACTTATTTGCTTCAGATAGTCCTCATGGTAGGGGTCAGCTTTATTTTGTAGTTGCTCCAGCTTAAGTTCTCTAAAGAAGGCAGAGCCAATCAAACCACCTGAAGCGCCTGTCATAAGCATGGTGTGGTTAGTAAAGGCACCATTGGTCAGGCTATCTACATACCTCAAAGTATTGAATGTCCATAAAGCGGATCGCTGACCACCACCACTTGCACAGACAAATAGCATTTTTGGTTTTTTTTCTCCAAATTTTGCTCTCCAGTTGTTCAGTATTTTTTCAGTTTGGAGATAATCATTGGTTATTATGGAATCACTCGCATTGTAGTTAAGCGCATCCAGATTGTAATCAGCAGGTGAGGTTGAATAATCCAAGCCGATGGCCTGGTATTCAATTTTGAAGACCCCTTCTTTAAAGAGAACATTAAGTAAAATGATGATACTTACTACCATGGTAGGAGCCCATGAACCGAACCAATAGGAGAACGCCCCTGAGAACATGATAACAATGGTAAAAAGAAGTACAGCACTGGCCGCGGCAGGTATCTGAAACACTTCGTAATCTCTGAAGATACCAATAATGAGCAGAGCTACAAGAATAAGGAATTCAATCAGCACTAAATTCAAGTGATTTTGATCAAATACCTGGGTTAGCTCATGCTTATCAAAAGCAATAAACCTTACAGGTTTGAATTTTAATCGGGTACTGATAAAATAGCGCACTTTGTCTTTTGGATCAACTGATCCTTTCAGTTTTTGCATTGCCTTTGCACGGGTAGCCGGCACGGTAACTTTTAACTGCTTATCAACCCTTGATGCCAGAATTTTGAAAATATCCTTGTTGGTAAACCAGAAATAGGTGTAAAGAACCAGGATCATTAAGATGTATCCGGTAAGCAAACCACCTATATCATAGAAAATACTTTTGGAAATGGCATACTCATTGGAAGATTGAAATTTGACAATTTGTACAATATAGGTAACTAAAAATACCAGTGGAATAAAACTATTATTAATACTGAATGTAATAAATGGCTTTTTATGGCTGGCAAGGAAGGTGTACTGATGGCTTTCAACAATATAGGAAGTAATATGGAAGGCAATAGCGAATCCACTGATCGTAATGCCAACAATCATAAAACTCAGAAAATTCACCTTTTGTAGATACTCTGGATCGAGAAAGAGGTAAGGGATACCCAAA
>JAGQYJ010000119.1:5488-7745 GCA_020436145.1 Cyclobacteriaceae bacterium
ATGCCAACAATCATAAAACTCAGAAAATTCACCTTTTGTAGATACTCTGGATCGAGAAAGAGGTAAGGGATACCCAAAAACTTACCTAAGTGGCCGGTTACTGCACTGAACAGGACGAACCAGCAAAGAAGCAAAATATGGTTTCGCTTAATGTTATTAAGCAGTAGTTGTACCGGAAAGAAATAGAAAATTCGGTTGAACAATGGCTATCTATTTGTCTCCAATATACTATTAAAACATGATTTCTAAGATTGAAGATTGAAGGAATTTTGCAGCAAACTACCTAATCACTATTCTTTTTGCTTCCGGCATATAGCTCATATTCCAGCAAGCGGCATTCAATACTTCCATTGAAAAAGGGTATTTTACGTTTAGTTCGGAGGCCAATATTCTTTGCCAGCTCACGGTTTCCGGTAAAAATATAACCTATATAGCCATGGCACTTCTGTTTGAACCAGTCACCAATTTGTTTATAGGTTTCGGCTAGTTGGTCTACTTCTCCCAGGCGTTCTCCGTATTCAGGATTGAGAATAACTACACCGGGCTCTTTGGGCAGACTACTTTCTCTAAAATCACATTCTTCAAAGCGAATGTACTTTTCCATACCTGCAAACTCTGCGTTGGCTTGGGCTGTTTTAACCGCTAAAGGGGAGAGATCAGAAGCGATTATTTTTGCTGTGACCGGTTTGATTTTCTTTTTTGTAGCTTCTACCATTCGATCCCATTGGGCACGATTAAAAGAGGCAAGATGCATAAATCCAAAATTGGTGCGAAAAATGCCGGGAGGGGTATTGCTTGCCAGAAGGGCAGCCTCAATCGCTAGTGTACCGCTTCCGCACATTGGGTTTATCAAAGGCGATTTCTGATCCCATTTAGATTCTAACAGCACAGCTGCTGCCAGCGACTCCAACATGGGTGCTTTGCCCGGCATTTTACGATACCCATGCTTGGCAATGGGTGCTCCGGAAGTATCGTAATAAATAATACACTCCTGGTCTGACCAGTGCATGTAAATGCGGGCTTTGTCCTTTTCAGATCCGGTATTGGGACGTTTGCCTTTCTTTTTAACGAAACGATCAACGATAGCATCTTTCAATTTTAAGTTTGCAAAACGGGTATCGGTGATGGATTCGACACGAACATAGGAATCGATATTAAAATAGCCATCCAGACCAATTTCATCTTCCCAGGATATTTGAAAAGCCTTTTGATAGAGTTGATCAGGAGTCGAAGCCCGGAATCTGCCTGCTTCCCAGAGCACCTTGTTGGCGGTGCGTAGGTTAAGGTTTAGGTACATACAGTCGGCAAGAGAACCATAAAGCTGATCTCCTAACCGGTGCACTGCAGTGTTGGCGAATCCAAGCGCCTTGATTTCTTCGTGCAGTATATTGCTTATTTCAGGAGCAGCAATAACAAATATGTTGGCTTTTCTTTCCATAAAAAATTAAAAAGCTGCCCCGGGAACGAGGCAGCTCAAAGTTACATAAAGCTCAGACTTCTATACGTTCGTAGAACTGGCTTTGGCTTTTATATATTCTCGATGCGTACGTGCAATGTGTTCAATGCTTATTTCTTTAGGGCATTCCACTTCGCAGGCACCTGTATTGGTACAACCACCAAAACCTTCTTCTTCCATTTGCATGATCATCTTCTCAACACGTGTTTTACGCTCGGTTTGTCCTTGAGGTAATACGGCCAATTGAGAGATTTTAGCACTGGTAAACAGCATGGCAGACGCATTCTTACATGTTGCCACGCACGCTCCGCAACCAATACACTGAGCTGCGTCCATGGCAACATCTGCAGTTTGCTTAGGAATAGGAATTGCATTGGCATCCGGAGTACCGCCTGTTCCTACACTCACATAACCACCAGCCTGGATAATTCTGTCAAATGCACTTCTATCAACCACCAAATCCTTAACCACAGGGAAAGCACTTGCCCTCCAGGGCTCAATAGTGATAGTGTCTCCATCCTTAAAGCTACGCATATGCAACTGACAAGTAGTAATGCCTCTTTTTGGGCCATGAGCCCTGCCATTAATTACCATGCTGCATGCACCGCATATACCTTCACGGCAATCGTGATCAAAGTGCACAGGATCTTCGTTTTTACGGGTAAGGTCCTCATTAAGCACATCAATCATTTCAAGAAATGACATGTCAGGAGATACATCGCTAACCTCGTAGGTTACAAACTTTCCTTTATCGCTGGCGTTTTTTTGTCGCCATATTTTTAATGTTAGATTCATGTCCAT
>JAGQYJ010000120.1 GCA_020436145.1 Cyclobacteriaceae bacterium
ATTCGTGCCTATCGCGCATTGAATATTGACCTTCAAAAAGAAGTGCATGAAGACATGAAAAGCCATTTTGGAGAGTACCCAAACATTTGGGGAATGACCACAACAGATACAAATATTGACCACAGGCGTGTGCCCAACCTGATGAAATTCTTTGAGCGAAAAGGCACAGTAAAGCCTATTAGCCAAAAGGCTGAAGACTATCAGCCGGGAGATATTGTTTGCTGGAACCTGGGAGGTGCCATTACCCATATTGGTTTAGTCGTTGATAAAAAGTCTGACGATGGTGAGCGTTATTTAATTGTGCACAATATTGGAGGTGGGCAAGTACTGGCCGATTGCCTTTTTGATTACAAGATAATCGGCCATTACACCTACCAGAACTAGTTTCTATTCCCTGAAAACAAACCCATTAGGGAAACGACCTGCGGCAAAGTTATCCATCTCGGTTCCATCCAAGGTATAACGAATAATAGTTCCGTTATCAGTTCCATTGCTTTTAGCTATATAAATAATTTCGTCAGAGTCTACCCCTAAGCCATAAAGACCATCGCCACTTAAAACTGGCACCAACGGAGCAAACGTAGCAGTGTTATCAATAGAGTACACACCGTCAGGGGTCTGCCATGGAGTGCACATGTAGTAAATTTTTGTGCCGGCCGCATTGGTAGTAATTGATTTTGCCCCTCCTGCAATCGAAAAGCTTGTTTCTACCAGCTCGTTGGATAGGTTCAATCGTGCCAATGAACTAGTCACAAAATCATTGCACAGCACCCAAAGCTTGCCTGTTCCATCTTCAGCAAACTGAAGAGGGCCGCCTGGGGTTGTAAACCCACCTGTTATTTCATCTGCCTGCGGGCTTATAACATGCACAACATTAGAATACGATGCGGCCGCATATACTTTGTCTCCAACGGTTGTCATTCCTTCTACGCCCTTATCAGTAATAATAGTATTGATAACATTAAAATTTGAAAGGTCAACCACCGCTATATAGGAATTGGGCAAATCGAAGTTTTCGTCAAAAGGGCCCCAATTGGAAACATAACCCTTTCCATTGGCAACTGTCATGTATCGAGGGGTGCTCAAGCCTTCATCAATGGTTGCAACATACTCAAAGGTTTCGGCTTTTACCACCACAATTTTGCTCCCTAATTGGTCTATGATATAGGCCATATCCTCATTAAAGTAGATAGATTGAAATAAACCAGAAACCGGTTCTCCGTTGGCTTTTTCATATGCATCTTGTACAACCATACCGTCTTCGGGGTCATAAAAACCAATGCTCCCATCAGCATCGGTATAATTGCCTTCATTCACAATAAATACTCCGTGTGCAAATTGGCCAGGAGGGGTTTCTTCATTTTTTTTACAGGCACTTAATGCAAACGCAAGCGCCATAAGGTAAATCGATAAGTGTCTAAGCATTCTCATTATTTATTAAAGCTGATATTAATCCCTAGTAAAAAGTTAATACCAGGCATTGCCCGGTTGCTGATTGTCTGGTAGTTGGTATTCGTGGCATTATTTATATTGCCATATGCATTCATTGCCCAGTGGTCCCAGCTTAATTGTTTGGATACTCTTAGGTTCAACAGGGCGTAACCTGATACTTCGGTTACATTATCTGTGGTTATAAACCGTTTACCAGTAAACTGACCATTTAGTAAAAGGTTCCAGTTTTTGAAGGCCAATTGAATATTGGCATTACCGTTATGAAACGGTACGTAGGGTAACTGTTTACCAACTGTTCGGTCATAGGCGTAACGCGGCTCTATATTAGTGGATTTAGTATAGGCATAATTTAGCCAGTACTTTGTTTGCCACCTACCTGCATTTTGGCGGTAACCTATTTCGAGCTCAACACCCTTACCTTCTACTTTGAGTACATTATCGGGACTCCAGAAAGCACCCTGATCTTGCCATAAAATCCAGTTATCTACCCACATTTGGTAGGTGGTAATATTTGTCCAAAAGCCTTGTCCTTTGTCAATATTTATGCCCAATTCCGTACTTACCGACTCTTCAGGATTCAAATCAGGATTACCCCCAGGTACCCAAAAGCGATCATTTAAAGTGGGCACTCTATATCCTTTTGACACTTGTCCTCTAAGCATGAATTTCCAATTCTCTTTGCGGTGGAGTAAATAAGAAATACCCAATGAAGGAGTAAAGGGAACCGAATATCCGGTCGCAACCGATTGGCGTAAATTAATACTGGCCTCTACCCTTTTTGTTGGTCTAATGGTCGCAGAAGCAAACATATCCGTTCTTGTCTCCCTGGCTTCGTTACTCTCATAATTGGGTGTAACTACTCGTATCCAGTTTGAATTTATGCCCAACTCCATTTCTAACCAACCAGATACATCGTATAAAAGAGTAGCCTGTGCAATATTTTGATGACTGTCGGTGACAGAAGAATTGTAATTGATGCGGTCGAACAAATGACCATAGGTAAGATTGAATTCTCCTTTTGCCATTTGGTGCTTAAAGTGCAACGAAGACCACATGTTTCTGTCTTTTTGATTATTTGAGGTCGGTGCTCCTATCGAGGATTGCAGGTTTCTGTTGGCATCAGTATTCTGAAAACTTAGGGTCAGAGAAGAAGTGGAACCCAGGTTATAACCTGCTTCCAACAGTCCTCCTGTTAAAAAGTAATTTGCATTAGCTTGTCTTCCCAGGCTCTCACCATTGGAAGAGCGTACTTTAAAGTCATTCTCTGATCGGTTGTAGATACTACCGACACGGATATAACCTTTAGGTCCTGCTTGATGCAGTTGAACAAAAGAGTTAGAAGTACTGAAGGATCCTACTGACTGATCAACTAAAATACCAAACCCTTCAGGAGGTTCTTCATTGGATAAATCCACTACACCCCCAACGGCCCCGGATCCGTATCGTGCAGAAGATGAGCCATGCATAAGGCAAACCTGGTCTATAAATTCCATGGGAACTAGAGAAAGGTCGGCTTGCCCCAAGAAGGGATACCCTACCGGAAGCCCGTTCCATTGTAAGCTTGTATGCCCTGCACCTGTGCCCCGAAAAGAGACGGTTGCCAACTGCCCTGAACCATATTGCTTTATATACACTGAAGAACCGTATGCAATTACATCGGAAAGGCTTTGCCTTCCATAGTTCTCGAATAAACCACTATCTAACTCAGTAATATATGCTCCGACCCCAAACCTTGTAAGCTGGTTGGCTGTTATTTCCACTTCATCCAATTGTGTGGTGTTTTCCTGTGCAAACAAAGTGATGTGCACAAAGATGAAGACTGCCAGAAGTCCAAAAGTAAATATCAAATGTGTCGTTTTCCTGCTCATTGCCTTTCACCCGAAAGCGTAATTAATGTTTAAAGCATGGCAGGTCTCCTGGCTCACCTGGCTTTTAGTACCTTCCCATCCTCCAATTCAGGACAGTGGTGTGGGTTTAAAAGCTCTGATCCTTCATCCCGATAACCATCGGGAATCAGACCGGGTTCACAGTTGCGGGGACAGCTTCCGGATTCAACGGAAATTCCCTTTTAATCCATCCCGAAATATCGGGACATGGAACCATGTGGCTAAAGTAGCAACTTGCTATCATTAAACAAAGTGAATAATGGTTCCTTAACACTATTGTTTTTGTACCCAAAAAACTCCTGTCAAAGAATCATAAATGATACCTTTGCCACAATTTTAAAATAGAGGTATAAAAGGTTAGCAATGAATTATGTAATGCATTTGTTGCATAAATTTTTGGTCTGGCGTATTAAACACATCAGCGATCGGAATTTTCTTATCTTCCTCGGTATTATTATTGGCCTGGTCTCCGGATTAGCTGCAGTAACGCTCAAATGGACAGTTCATACCATTGGCCACTTTCTCATGGACAACAACTTTTTTCAGTCCAACAGGTTTCTGTACATTCTTTATCCCTTTGTTGGGATCATGCTAACAGTAATAATTGCCAAGTACATTTTTAAAGACAAGCTGGGACATGGCATAACCAAAATACTGTATGTAATTTCCAAGCAGTCCAGTATCCTCAATCGTAACAGAATGTATACCCGAATGATCACCAGTGCCATTACCGTTGGCTTTGGTGGGTCTGTTGGGCTGGAAGCACCCATTGTAGTCACGGGATCAGCAATTGGCTCTAACCTCGGGCGGCTTATGCATTTGGGCTACAAAAAAAGAACGCTATTGATTGCTTGCGGAGCAGCAGGGGCCATATCCGCCATTTTCAACTCTCCTGTTGCAGGAGTTATTTTTGCCATTGAGGTGTTGCTACCTGATGTAACCATTTCCATGTTCGTGCCCTTGCTTATTTCTTCAGTTTTTGGGTCACTTACCTCGCATTCTCTTTTGGGTGACGAAATACTTTTCTCCTTTAAATTGAAAGACCGTTTTTCGTTTAACGACACACCCTATTTTGTTCTTTTTGGTGCACTGGCAGGCCTTTTATCTGTATATTTTATTCGAATTACTTTCTTTGTGGAAAGAAGGTTTTATAAAATTAAAAACCAGATAAGCAGGGCCGCTTTAGGAGGTGTTGGGCTTGGTGTTATACTTTTATTCCTTCACCCTTTATATGGTGAAGGCTATTCCACTATAAAGACACTCTTAAGTGGTGATGCATCGCAAATTTTTACTGAAAGTATTTTCTTTTCCGGGGTAAACTCCCACATCATGCTTCTTATTTTCCTTGGAGCTATCGTGCTATTCAAACCGGTGGCATCTGCTATTACCATCGGTTCAGGAGGCAGTGGTGGGGTATTTGCTCCTTCCCTTTTCTTTGGAGGCATCTTTGGATTTGTTTTTGCGTCCGTGGTTAATTTAATAGCAGGAGCCCCGGTATTAAGTGTTAGCAATTTTGCCTTAATGGGAATGAGCGGCATAATGAGCGGTGTTTTGCACGCCCCGTTAACGGCTATATTTCTTATTGCAGAAATTACAAGCGGTTATACTCTGTTTGTGCCCTTAATGCTGGTTTCAGCTATTGCCTATAGCACTACCACCTATTTTGAGCCCCACTCCTTGTATTCAAGGAGTCTTGCCAGATCTGGTGATCTTATTCCTAAGGATAAGGACAAATTAGTGCTGAGTGTTATTAATTTAAACAAGCTGATTGAAACCGATTTACTAAAGATCTCTCCTACAGCTACACTGCGAGAATTGGTTGTATTGGTCCGTAGCTCCAAACGCAATATTTTCCCTGTGGTAAATGAAGACGGAGCCCTTGAAGGAATTGTGACCCTGGATGATATAAGACAAATAATGTTCAATACAGAAGAATACGATACTACACTAGTAGAAGACCTAATGCATAGCCCGCCCGACAGTGTAGGCTCTCAAGAAAATATGCAATCCGTTATGCGCAAGTTTGAATCAACAGGGGCATGGAATTTACCGGTTATTGATGATGGTAAATATGTCGGTTTTCTTTCCAAATCAAGGATATTTAATACCTATCGAAATAAGCTTAGAAAGCAGAATATACAGGTTTAGATTCGAAAAATTCCATTTTATCTGACAGCACTCAAATGCGCCTTTCAATATTCAAAAACCCTAATAATGAGCATGTTAGCTAAAGTTGTCCACACATAATGAGTTTAACAAAAACTATATAACATACTGTAATTCAATAAGTTATACCTTAACATTAAGATAATGTGGATAAATTGCAAAAAATGTGCATAATTAGTCCCAAATTGGGACTAACTTAAATTGTTTCTAAATTAGTGGTTTCCTTTTGCAGAAATCCGAATGAGGGGACTTATATCAGATCCTGTATGGTTAAGGTTAACCGGACGGTAAAAGTATAAATAAATATCTTTGTCAGCAAAACAATTCAAGAGTTTTTGGCTTTTTTTTATTAAAAAAATCGATTACAGATAAAGTCAACTTTTCTTAGAAAAATACAATTATTTACTCCCTATCTTTGAGCCATTAGCTCTAGAATATTCTCTAAATGAGCTCTGTCGTTGCTTAACCTTGGTACTTTGTTCTGCCCTCCCAACTTGTTTCTACGTTTCATCCATTCATAAAACGTGCCCTGAGGAGCAACATGTACAATTGGTGCAACTAAGGCCAGATCACCCTGGCGCTTAGCTTCATAGTCAGAGTTAAGCAACTTAAGATTATTGTCAAGAGATTTGATAAAGCTATTCAGATCGTTGGGCTCTTTCAAAAACTCAATAACCCATTCGTGCCCTCCTTTACTCCTGGATTCAAGGTAAACCGGGCCAGCAGTAAAATTATCAATCACTGCTTTGGTATCTTCACAAGCTTTAGCTATAGCCGTCTCTGCATTTTCAATAACTAACTCTTCTCCAAAAGCATTGATAAAATGCTTGGTCCGTCCTGTTATTTTAATTCGGTACGGATTAGTACTTGTAAACCGCACGGTATCTCCAATATTGTATCTCCACAATCCTGCATTGGTAGAAATAACCATTGCATAGTTCCTGTTCCTTTCTACCTCCCATAATGGAATAGGTTCAGGATTTGTATTTTCGTATTCATCCATAGGTATGAACTCATAAAAAATACCGTAGTCCAACATTAACAACATATCTTCCCTGGTAGGCTCATCCTGAATACCAAAAAATCCTTCCGAGGCATTATATGTGTCAATGTAAGTGAATTTTTCAGAAGGTATTAACTCCTTAAATAAATCCTTGTAAGGAGAAAATGAAACCGCCCCATGAAAGAAGACTTCCAGGTTGGGCCATACTTCCAGAATGTGTGAAGCTCCTTTTATCTCCATGATGCGCTTTAAAACAAGTAATGTCCAGGTGGGGACCCCTGCCATGCTGGTTACGTTTTCAGCAGCTGTTTCCTGCGCAATACGCTCCAGTTTCTCTTCCCAATTATCGAGCAATGCCACCTCTTCACTTGGTGTGCGCACAAATTTGGCCCACAAGGGCATGTTTTGCATAATTACAGCAGAAACGTCCCCATAAGAGGATGCCCCATAGGGGTCAAGAGGATTTTTCTGATGGCTCCCGCCAATTGAAAGACCCTTACCACCAAATATCATGCTGTCTTCCTTGCTATTGACATAAATAGAAATCAGATCTTTCCCCCCGCTAAAATGGCTCTCTTCAAGCGCTTCCTGTGAAACAGGAATAAATTTGCTTCGATCGTTGGTAGTACCAGATGACTTGGCAAACCAGCTAATGGTGGAAGGCCACAAAATATTCTGCTCCCCTTTCATTATGCGCTCAATGTAAGGAAACAATTCTTCATAGGTTACATAAGGCACCTGCTCCTGATACTGCTCGTATGCTTTTATTCCAGAGAAATTGTGCTTTTTCCCATACTCGGTATTCTTCCCATCTGAAATTAGACGATATAGTACATCACTTTGTACTTCATGAGGATAATTCCGAAAAAGCTCAATCTGGTGAATGCGCTTTTTCATTACCCAGTTAAACAAAGAATTTAATAATGGCATTTACCGGTTATGTCTCCATTAATAAAAATCAAAAAAAGACAAAAAATGAACTG
>JAGQYJ010000121.1 GCA_020436145.1 Cyclobacteriaceae bacterium
CTCGCTGCAAGGGTATTGAATACATGGACAGAAGACTTTGTGGATGAAGACACAGGAGAGGTTGTTTCTATCGATCGTCATGAAGTTTTGCTGGAAAGGGACCACATAATTGAAGAGGATGATATTGATCTGATAGTTGATAGCGGTACAAAGTCTATAATTCTTCACAGGGAAGATGTAAATGTTACTGATTTTACGATCATCTTTAATACCCTGGCTAAGGATAATTCAAATACTGAAAAGGAAGCGGTTGAAACAATTTACCGTCAGTTAAGAAATACCGAAGCTCCTGATGAAGGAACAGCCCGTGATTTGATCCAAAGCTTGTTCTTTAGTGATAAGCGTTATGATTTAGGTGAAGTTGGTCGTTACAGAATTAACAGAAAACTTAAGCTGGACAGTGATCAGGAAAGCCGTGTACTTACTACAGAAGATATTATTCATATTATAAAATACTTAATTGGTTTGATCAACTCTAAAGCAGTAGTTGATGATATTGACCACTTAAGTAACAGGCGTGTACGAACGGTTGGTGAGCAGCTTTACACTCAATTTGGTGTAGGTCTGGCTCGTATGGCCCGTACCATCAAAGAACGTATGAACGTACGTGATAACGAAGACTTCAAGCCCGTTGATTTGATCAATGCAAGGACTTTGTCTTCAGTAATCAACTCTTTCTTTGGCACCAACCAGCTTTCTCAGTTCATGGATCAAACCAACCCTCTGGCAGAGATTACCCATAAGCGCAGATTATCTGCATTGGGACCTGGCGGTCTTTCAAGAGAAAGAGCTGGTTTTGAGGTTCGTGACGTTCACTATACGCACTATGGTCGTTTATGTACCATTGAAACACCTGAAGGGCCAAACATTGGTTTGATCTCTTCTTTGTGCGTGCATGCCAAGGTGAACAATATGGGATTCATCGAAACGCCTTATCGTCAGGTTGATGACAAGGGTAAAGTTGGAATGACTCCTGAAAGCATCACCTACCTTACAGCAGAGGAAGAAGATACCTTTAACATTGCGCAGGCAAATGCGCCTGTAAGTGATAAAGGCGACTTTATTAATGAAAAAATCAAGGCTCGTTTTGAGGGTGATTTCCCTATTGTTGGGCCTAAGGATCTTAAATATATGGATGTGGCGCCTAACCAGATTGTATCTGTTGCCGCATCGCTAATTCCATTCCTTGAGCACGATGATGCGAACCGTGCATTGATGGGCTCAAACATGCAACGTCAGGCAGTGCCTTTATTGAAGCCAGAGGCTCCAATTGTGGGTACAGGTTTGGAAGAGCGTGTTGCACTTGACTCACGTTCGCTTGTATTGGCTGAGGGAGATGGAGTAATTGAATATGTGGATGCCAGCAAAATTGTTGTTCGTTATGAAATGACAGAGGATCAGCTACTGGCAAGCTTCCATGGTGATTCTAAAACCTACGATTTGGTTAAGTTCAGAAGAACTAACCAGGACACCTGCATTAACATGAAACCTATTGTTAAGAAAGGTGACAAAGTAGTTAAAGGTCAGGCACTGAGTGAAGGATATGCAACTGAAGGTGGAGAACTTGCATTGGGTAGAAATATGCAGGTAGCCTTTATGCCCTGGCAGGGTTATAATTTTGAGGATGCGATTGTAATTTCTGAGCGAGTAGTTCGTGATGATGTTTATACATCTATCCATATTGATGAGTTTGACCTTGAAGTACGTGATACTAAGCGAGGTGAGGAAGAATTAACTTCAGAGATTCCTAACGTAAGTGAGGAAGCTGTGAAGCATCTGGATGAGAACGGTATTATCCGAATTGGAGCTGAAATCAAAGAAGGTGATATCCTGATTGGTAAAATCACTCCTAAAGGAGAAAGCGATCCTACTCCTGAAGAAAAACTGCTCCGGGCTATCTTTGGTGACAAGGCTGGGGATGTAAAAGATGCTTCTTTAAAAGCACGTCCTTCTTTACGCGGGGTAGTTATTGATACAAAATTGTTTACAAGGAGCAAAAAGGATAAGGATCTTAGGGCCAAGTCTAAGAAAGAAGTTGAGCTCCTTAAACATAAATATGGTCAGGAATTATTATCTGTTCGTGCCGAAGTAATTGAAAAATTAGCTACGTTGCTTACAGGTAAAGCTTCACAGGGTGTTAAGCATAAATTTGGGGATGAGCTGATCAGCAAAGGCACTAAGTTTAGTGCTAAAAACATTGAGGCAAACCTATTCCCTGACAAAAACATATACAGAGACGAAAGCACCTATTCAGTTCCTGAAGAAGTTAACCTGATCTCTGATGTTATTCTGGATAACTGGACCACCGATGATCGCGTGAACCAGTTGATTGTGAACATTGTTAAAAACTATGTTGCACGCAGAAACGAAATCACAGGTGTATTTAAAAGAGAGCGTTTTATCCTTGAGGTTGGAGACGAACTTCCAGCAGGTATTGTAAAGCTTGCCAAAGTATATATTGCCAAAAAGCGTAAGCTTAAAGTAGGTGATAAAATGGCGGGTCGTCACGGTAACAAAGGTGTTGTTGCAAGAATAGTACGTGAGGAAGATATGCCTTTCCTTGAAGATGGAACACCGGTTGACATTGTGTTGAACCCTCTGGGTGTGCCTTCAAGGATGAACCTTGGACAGATTTATGAAACTGTATTAGGTTGGGCCGGAATGAAGTTGGGTAGAAAGTACGCTACTCCAATTTTTGATGGTGCTACTATGGATCAGGTAGCTAAAGAGCTTGAAGAAGCTAAACTGCCTGCTTACGGACGAACATACCTTTACGATGGTTTGACAGGTGATCGCTTTGACCAACCTGTAACCGTAGGCGTAATTTACATGCTGAAACTGGGCCACTTGGTGGATGATAAAATGCACGCAAGGTCAATTGGTCCTTACTCATTAATTACACAACAGCCATTGGGAGGTAAAGCACAATTTGGTGGTCAGCGATTTGGTGAAATGGAGGTTTGGGCTCTTGAGGCGTTTGGTGCGGCTCATGTGCTACAGGAAATCCTTACCATTAAGTCGGATGATGTAATTGGTAGGGCTAAAGCCTACGAAGCAATAGTGAAAGGTGAAAATATGCAGAAACCTAATATTCCTGAATCATTCAATGTATTGATTCATGAATTGAGAGGACTTGCATTAGAAGTAACTCTGGACTAATCACCTTGTTTTAACTTTTGAATTTATTTTACGAATATGTCATTCAGAAAAAATAAAAAACTAAACAACGATTTCTCATCGGTAACTATTAGCCTGGCATCTCCGGAGTCTATCCTGGAGCATTCAAACGGTGAAGTTACTCAACCGGAAACCATCAATTATCGTACATACAAACCCGAAATGGGAGGTTTGTTCTGTGAGCGAATCTTCGGTCCTGTAAAGGACTGGGAATGCCATTGTGGTAAATACAAGCGTATTCGTTACAAAGGAATTATATGCGATCGTTGTGGAGTTGAGGTAACCGAGAAAAAAGTACGTAGAGAGCGTATGGGGCACATCGAACTGGTGGTTCCCGTAGCACACATCTGGTACTTCAAATCGTTGCCAAACAAAATTGGTTACTTGCTTGGATTGCCAACCAAGAAGCTCGACCAAATTATTTACTATGAGCGCTATGTAGTTGTTCAACCAGGACTTAAAGCTGAAGATGGGGTTGAATACCTTGATTTCCTTACGGAAGACGAGTACCTGGATATTCTGGATAAACTACCACGTGAAAACCAATTGCTGGAGGACGAAGATCCTAATAAGTTTATAGCTAAGATGGGAGCTGAAGCAGTTGAAATGCTTCTTTCCCGTTTGAAACTTGATGATCTGGCGTATCAATTACGTCACCAGGCAGCAACCGACACTTCTCAGCAGCGTAAGGCAGAAGCCTTGAAACGCCTGAAAGTTGTAGAAGGTTTCCGCGAATCAACTCATAGAATTGAAAACCGCCCTGAGTGGATGGTTATCAAGATGGTTCCGGTAATTCCACCTGAATTACGTCCATTGGTACCATTGGATGGTGGCCGATTCGCTACTTCCGACTTGAACGATTTGTACAGAAGGGTAATCATACGTAACAATCGTCTAAAACGATTGATGGACATTAAAGCACCTGAAGTAATTCTTAGAAATGAGAAACGTATGCTTCAGGAAGCTGTTGACTCATTGTTCGATAACTCAAGAAAAGTTAACGCAGTTCGTGCCGATGGTAACCGGGCGTTGAAATCTTTAAGTGATATGCTTAAAGGAAAGCAGGGCCGTTTCCGTCAGAACTTATTAGGTAAAAGGGTTGACTACTCTGGCCGTTCGGTTATCGTGGTTGGTCCTGAATTGAAACTGCATGAGTGTGGATTGCCAAAAGATATGGCAGCTGAACTTTTCAAACCTTTTATTATCAGAAAACTGATTGAAAGAGGTATTGTAAAAACAGTTAAGTCAGCCAAGAAAATTGTTGATAGAAAAGACCCTGTAATCTGGGACATTCTTGAAAACGTATTGAAAGGACACCCTGTACTGCTAAACCGTGCCCCAACATTGCACCGTTTAGGTATTCAGGCGTTCCAGCCTAAATTGATCGAAGGTAAAGCTATTCAATTGCACCCATTGGTATGTACGGCCTTTAACGCTGACTTTGATGGTGACCAGATGGCGGTACACGTGCCATTAGGCCATGAAGCTATTTTGGAAGCTTCATTATTGATGCTGTCTTCTCACAATATTCTTAACCCTGCCAACGGTGCACCAATTACGGTTCCGTCTCAGGACATGGTACTTGGATTGTACTATGTAACCAAAGGAAGAAAATCAACCAAAGAATTCCCTGTAAAAGGAGAAGGAATGATTTTCTACAGTGCAGAGGAGGTTATCATAGCATTGAACGAAGGAATTGTTTCTAAAAACGCTTTTATCAAACTAAGGACTAAGGTAAGAAACGAAGACACCAATGAACTGGAGAATCAACTGATTGAAACAGTGGCTGGTCGTGTTTTGTTTAACCAATTCGTTCCTGAAGAAGTAGGTTATATTAACCAGCTTCTGTCTAAAAAGGAACTTCAGAAGATCATTGCTTCGGTGTATAAAACTTCAGGTTCAGCACGAACTGCCCAGTTTCTGGATGATATCAAGCAGTTAGGTTTCCAATCAGCCTATAAAGGAGGGCTTTCTATGGGATTGAACGATGTGATGGTTCCTGCTGAAAAAGAAGGACTTGTTGCCCAGGCAAAAGAGGAGGTAGATGCCGTTTGGAATAACTACTTCATGGGACTTATCACTGATAACGAGCGTTACAACCAGGTAATTGATATCTGGACAAGAATAAACTCACAGCTTACTGCTACTTTGATGAATCAGTTGGAAGATGACCAACAAGGATTCAACTCTATCTATATGATGATGCACTCAGGTGCAAGGGGTTCAAGAGAGCAGATCCGCCAGCTAGGTGGAATGAGGGGATTGATGGCAAAGCCACAAAAGAACCTAGCAGGTTCGGTAGGTGCTATCATCGAAAACCCTATTCTGTCAAACTTTAAAGAAGGGCTTGATGTAATTGAGTACTTTATCTCTACACACGGTGCGCGTAAAGGTTTGGCTGATACTGCCCTTAAAACGGCTGATGCGGGTTACCTTACAAGACGTTTGGTAGACGTATCTCAGGACCTTGTAATTAATGAGCAGGATTGTGGAACGTTGAGAGGTTTGGTAGTAACTGCCCTTAAGGACAATGAAGATATCGTTGAACCATTGTCAGAACGCATTTTGGGTAGGGTAAGTGTTCATGATATTTACGATCCTATTTCTGATGAATTAATAGTATCTGCAGGTGATGAAATTACAGAAGAGATTGCAAAACGCATAGATGATACTAGCATTGAGGAAGTTGAGATTCGCTCGCTGCTGACCTGTGAAACCAAAAGAGGTGGTTGTGCAAAATGTTATGGCCGCAACCTGGCTACCGGTAAAATGGTAAGCATGGGTGAAGCTGTTGGTGTAATTGCCGCCCAGTCAATTGGTGAGCCTGGTACTCAGCTTACCTTGAGAACATTCCACGTAGGTGGTACTGCTTCTAACATTGCAGTAGAAGCACAGATAAAAGCCAAGTTTGCCGGAAAGGTTGAGTTTGATGGAGTAAGAACCATTGAAACCGTGAACTCCGAAGGTGAAAAAGTAAATGTGGTGATGGGTCGTACGGGTGAGATCAAGATTGTTGATCCAAAAACCAAGCAAACCCTAATATCTAACCACGTTCCTTACGGATCTTTTGTTGCTGTGAAAGATGGTGATAAAGTGGAGAAGGACCAGCAAATGTGTTACTGGGATCCTTACAATGCTGTGTTATTGAGTGAGTTTGACGGTAAGGTTGAATTTGAGTCGATTATTGAGAACGTAACGTTCAAGGAAGAATCGGATGAGCAAACCGGCCACCGTGAGAAAGTTATTATTGATACAAAGGATAAGACAAAGAACCCATCCATTATCATTAATGGAAAGGATGAGTCTAAAGGATACAACATTCCGGTAGGCGCTCACCTGGCTGTTGAAGATGGCGATAAGCTGAAAGCAGGACAGGTAATGGCCAAGATACCTCGTACAATGGGTAAATCAAGGGATATTACCGGTGGTCTTCCTAGAGTAACCGAGTTATTCGAGGCAAGGAACCCATCCAACCCTGCAGTGGTAAGTGAGATTGATGGTGTGGTAACCTACGGAGGTATCAAACGTGGTAACCGGGAGATTTTCATTGAGTCGAAAGATGGCGTGAAGAAAAGATATCTGGTACCGTTGTCAAAACACATCCTTGTTCAGGATAATGACTTCGTGAAATCAGGAACGCCATTGTCTGACGGTGCGATTACTCCTTCGGATATCCTTTCTATTGAAGGGCCTACGGCTGTTCAACGATATATCGTGAACGAGATACAGGAAGTGTACCGATTACAGGGTGTGAAAATTAACGACAAGCACATTGAGGCCATTGTTAGTCAGATGATGCAGAAAGTGTTGATCCTTGATTCGGGCGATACCACCTTCCTGACCAACCAGATGGTAAATAAATTTACCTTCAGGGAAGAAAACGATGCTATCCTTGATAAGCTGGTAGTAACCGATGCAGGGGAGTCAACTAACCTTAAACCGGGTCAGATTGTTACTTCACGTGAATTAAGAGACGAGAACTCTACGTTGAAGAGAAAGGATGCCAAACTGGTTGAAACCAGACCAGCACAACCTGCGGTTTCTCAGCCTACGCTTCAGGGTATTACTGCTGCATCGTTAGGTACCGAAAGCTTTATCTCTGCTGCTTCCTTCCAGGAAACAACCAAGGTGTTGAGCGAAGCCTCTATCCGTGGTAAGCAGGATATGCTGAACGGACTGAAAGAAAATGTTATTGTTGGGCACCTGATTCCGGCAGGAACAGGCCAGCGTAACTTTAACGATTTG
>JAGQYJ010000122.1 GCA_020436145.1 Cyclobacteriaceae bacterium
ATATAAGGTAGTAGTAGGGTAATTAAAGGAAATATTTTTCTTAGGAATGACGAAGGAATTAAAGGAAAGGGTTAAGCAGGTTAAAAGCATATTGGTGTCGCAGCCTAAACCCAAGGATGACAAATCTCCATATTTTAAGTTAGCAGAAAAGTACGGTATCAAAGTCGATTTCAGGCCGTTTATTCAGGTTGATCCTGTTGATGTAAAAGAGTTTAGAAAACAAAAAATAAATTTTCTGGACTATACAGCTGTTATTTTCACAAGCAGAAATGCTGTGGACCACTACTTTAGTATGTGCAAAGAGGTAAAGGTTGAAGTGCCAGCCGATATGAAATACTTTTGTATATCGGAGCAAACTGCAAATTATCTTCAGAAGTATATAACCATTAGGAAGAGAAAGATATTTACAGGACAGAGAACGCCAGCTGACCTTATCGAAGTACTCAAAAAGCATTCTTCCGAAAAGTTTCTTTTTCCATGCTCTAATATTCGCAAGGATGACATTCCCATATTTTTAAAGGACAACAATTTTACTTTCTCAGAGGTGATCCTCTATAAAACCGTGGCCAGCGATTTATCAGACCTGGCAGATATTAAATATGATGTCATTGCTTTCTTTAGCCCTTCAGGTATTAATTCATTGTTTGTTAACTTCCCCGATTTTGAACAAAACAATACAAGAATAGCTGCATTTGGTCCTACTACAGCTAAGGCCGTTAAGGATGCAGGCCTGGTTCTGGATATTGAGGCTCCGTTACCCAATGCTCCTTCAATGACAGGAGCCTTGGAGTTGTATATTAAAAAAGCCAACAATTTGTAAAACTGAACGGAGTATTATTCCGTTTTTAAACGTAGATTTCAGGTTTAGGAGCACTCATTTCTAAATTTGCTCTTATATTTATGCCTGCTTTACGGTTCGTGTATGAAGAATAAGCTTTTTATACTTTTAAGTGTAGTCTTTCTATTTGGGAAAGCCTATGGTCAGCAAGACCCGGAATTTACCCAGTTCATGGACAACAAAATGTACTATAACCCTGCGTATGCCGGTGTTGAAGGCCTCACTCGTTTGTCCTTAATGCTACGTTCTAAATGGACCGGATATGCAGGAACTTTTGACGATGGCGGGGCGCCCACCTCCGAAGTACTGACTATGAGTGCTCCCATATATAAATTAAACAGTGGCTTTGGAGCTTATGTTTTAAACGACCATTTGGGAGCGTTGAATAATCTGGCATTACAGGGGGCCTATGCGTATCATGTGGCGGTTAAAGATGCTAAGCTTAGCTTTGGTGTCAATGTGGGATTTTATTCTCAATCAATAGATTTTGATAGTTATCGACCTAATGACCCAGGAGACCCATTAATACAGGCAGGTAAACAAACGCAGTTTAGACCAGATATGGGTTTTGGTGTTTTCTATCAGGCAAAAGATTTGTATGGTTCGGTTAGTGTTTCACACCTTTTAAGTCCAAGTTTCAACTTTGGTACTGATGAGTTGAGGAACTCTCTTGAACCCACATTATATATAATGGGCGGATATCACTATGACGTTACGTATAATATTGAATTGACTCCCTCATTGTTGGTTCAGTCCGACTTTAACGAGTTCCTTATAAACTTAGGAGCAATGCTTACCTATAATGATAAATTTTGGGGTGGCATTAGTTATAAATACCTGGAATCCGCATCTCTCATTGTGGGAATGAGCCTATTAAAGGATAATGCTTTGCAGATTGGATATGGGTTTGATTATGTTGTTCATGATCAGCAGGCAAAGCAGGCAACCTCAAACGAATTGAGGTTGAGCTACGCTCTACCAATAAATCCTTTTGGTTCTCGAAAAGTTGTTAGAACACCTCGTTTTAGGCATTAAATCTCAATTTATTTTGGTTTCTCATAAATATTCCACAATTTGTGGTGTGAATTTCGCTTAGATTTCTTTTTTTAGTAAAATGAATAAATTCCTTTTATAATAGAGGACAATAAAATTAATTTGTATTAGTTAATCTAAATGCGGATTAAAACTTACGGCATGATAAAACCTTATATTAAACAATCAGGACTATTAAGTCTTTTGTTTGTTGGCTTAGCAAGCTTATCTGGATGTGGCCTTTTTGGAGGAGGAGCAAAAGGCGGAGGAGATATGGGAGAATTGGTTGGTGTTGGTGAACGCGAAGGATGGGTAATGACTACTCCGTATGGAATGGTTCCCATTCCGGCAGGAACATTTCACATGGGCCAGGCAGATGAAGACGTTGGAGCAACCCAAATTAACCATAACAAACAGGTAACCATTGGTAATTTCTTTATGGATGATACAGAAATTACCAATAATGAATTCAGACAATTTATAACAAGTGTGCTGGAAGATTCGGCCAGTACACTAGGTGAGCAGTTTATTCGCGATAACTACTATCCGGATACAACCGTATTTACAAAAGACTTTACCCATCACATGGGTGATCCTCTTCAGGAGTATTATTTCTGGCATCCTGCTTATGACAACTACCCTGTTGTTGGTGTAAACTGGGAAGCAGCTAAAGTTTTTTGCCAGTGGAGAACAGAATATCTGAACGACTATAGAAGCTCAGTTGGTGAATGGCCAATGCCTAACTTCAGGTTGCCTTCAGAAGCAGAATGGGAATATGCGGCAAGAGGAGGGAGAGATATGGCTAAGTACCCATGGGGTAACCCATACCTACGTAATAGTAAAGGATGTATGCTTGCCAATTTTAAACCTGGTAGAGGTAATTATTATGATGACGGATTTGCGTATACGTCTCCAGTTGGTTTTTATTTTGCCAATGATTACAACCTGTACGATATGGCAGGTAATGTTTCAGAATGGACTCAAGATGCTTTTAACCCGGCCTCTGTCCCTCTCGTTTGGGATTTGAACCCGGAGTATAAGGATGAAAATGAACCTCGTAAAGTAATAAGAGGAGGTTCTTGGAAAGATGTTGCTTTCTTTCTTGAAACAGGTACAAGAGCATACGAATACAAGGACTCAACAAGGGCTTATATTGGTTTTAGGTGTGCAATGACACATTTAGGAAGATCAAGTGGAGCTGAGTTTTAATTTCTAAAAAATGTTTCTTACCTTGTAGAAAACTTATTAATTTAACTACCAAACTTAGTACATCATAGAAGAACTTAAACAACAAGACAATGAGTAAACAAAAAAAAGGCGGATTTTCAGAGCTACTCTACAAAACCATAATGCCCAAGGTATATGGTATTGGTGCAGCAGTTGTAATTGTAGGAGCATTGTTTAAAATCCAACACTTGCCAGGTGCTGGTGCAATGCTTGGTATTGGGCTAGGAACAGAGGCAGTTATTTTCTTTTTAAGTTCATTTGAACCACCTCATAAAGAGCCGGATTGGTCAAAGGTTTATCCAGAATTGGCTGAAGATTATTCAGGTCCAACAAGCAGCCCTCGGATTTCTAGTGGAGGTAAAGGAGACAACGTTGCCCAAAAATTAGACCACATGCTTGAAAGTGCCAAAATAGGGCCTGAGTTAATTGAGAGTCTTGGAAAGGGAATGAATAACCTTGCTAATAATGCTAAACAAATGGGTAGCCTTAGTAATGCCGCTGTTGCTACAGAAGAGTATTCTAAAAATGTAAAAGCTGCTTCTCAAAGTTTGGTTGATATGTCAAGTTCATATGCAAAGACTGCACAAGCAATGAGTAGCATGTCTGAAGCGTCAACAGATGCGAAGCAATATCATGAGCAAGTAAGAAATATTACCAAGAACCTAGGAGCACTTAATTCTGTATATGAATTAGAGCTGCAGGATTCCAATAGTCACTTGAAAGCCATGAATAAATTTTATGGTAACATGGCTAGCGTAATGGAAAATATGGAAAAGGCAGGAAAGGGAACAGAGAAGTTTTCTGAAGAAATGCAAAAACTTACTGGAAACCTTACTTCGCTTAATGGCATTTACGGAAGTATGTTAACTGCAATGAAAGGAAGCTAGTCTTCAGTCATCTGAAATCTGTATCGTGAAAAAACACATTAACTTAAACAACATTTAATATGGCTGGAGGCAAAGAAACCCCGAGACAGAAAATGATTGGGATGATGTACCTGGTGCTTACTGCACTCCTTGCCTTGCAGGTAAGTAATGCCGTTCTTGAAAAGTTTATCTTTATTGATCAGGCTTTGACCAGGATGGTAGATGATTATAGCTCTAAGAACAACCAGACTATATCGAGTATTGAGGCACAGGTAAAAAAGAGAAATAATAAGGAAGACGAAGTAGCTATTCTGGATGTAGCCAAAGAAGTGCGTAAGAAAACAGATGATGTTATTAAGCACATGGCTGACCTGAAAGAAGAAATGGTTCAAATTACCGGTGGTAGAGACGAAGAAACCGGTGCACTCGTTGGTGGTAAGGATTATGATAAAGTTGGAACAATGATGATCCAACAAAATAAGGGTAAGGAATTGAAGCAAATGCTGAAAGAGTATACCACCTTCCTGTCACAAAAAACCGGTGAGCCAGAAAGTTCATTCCCGGAAATTGCTAAAGATGCAAAGGATTACCCAGAGTTTGCCAATGAACCAAACCAGAAGGACAAACGTTTTGCAGAACTTTTCTTTGAAAACACACCTACTGCAGCAGGTATGGCTTCGGTAAGCTATCTTGAAACCGAGGTGTTAAACTATGAGAGAAGAGCTCTAGAAATTTTGGCTGATAGTGTTGGAGCAGGAGAAATATCATTTTCAGACATTTTCCCCCTTATTCGTCCGGAATCTAATATTGTTGCATCTGGTGGTGTCTATAAAGCAGAAATGTTTATTGCTGCTTCTTCATCCGCCTTACGCCCTGTGATGTACAAGGACGGTAAGCAGTTAGAATTAGGAGATTTGGATATAGGAGGAGGAACTACAATTAAGTATGGTAAAGTAGAGTTTCCTGTTTCTGCATCCAATTTTGATTCTAAGACAAATTTATCCACTCAATCATTTAAAGCTACTATTGAATTAGATGGTAAGCCCTATGAACAAGATGTACAATATTTTGTAGCTAAACCTACAATATTGATATCATCGAGTGCGTTGTCAGCTTTGTGGAAGAACTGTGGTAATGCATTGAGTGTACAAGTACCTTCATTAGGTAATAGTTATAACCCAAGTATTACCTGTACCAATGCTGATGTAGTTAAAGGATCAGGAAAAGGAGAAGTAACAGTAATTCCTCAAGCTAGAGGTAAAGTTACATTGACGGTTCGAAGCAATGGAGCATTGATTGGTTCCAAGACGTTTTCTGTTAAGGACATTCCATTGCCAAAGTATGAATTGAAAATAGCTTCTTCTGCAGGTAATGTGGATGATGGGGTAAAAGCAAGAGCTTTTCGCCAGGTAGAAGTAGAGGCTAATGCAGAGCCAAGTTTTGCTAGTGATGTTCCTAAGGATGCTCGTTATCGTGTTAGAGAAGTGGAAGTTAAGCTGGTACGAAATGGAGACCCTGTTAAGGTTCAAACTTTTAACCAAAGTAAAATAGCTCTTACACAATTTGCTCAATTAGCAAGAAAAGGAGATTTGTACATATTTACCATTAAACGAGTAGTAAGAACTACTTTCCAAAATAAATCTGAAAATGTGCCTGCACGAAGTGAGATTTATAAGGTATTGGTTAATAACAATTAGAAAAGGAATATGAAATTTAATTTCAGGTATAGTTTAGCCCTTTTAGCGGCATCTGTTGGTTTGGCATTAAGTGCAAGTGCACAAGAAGGGATGTCTGAGATTTCTCAGTACAATGAAAACTCAGTTAATCCAATTCCTAAGTACGAGCAGTTATACAAGCAACGTGTTTGGACAAGGGTAGATCTTGAACAAAAGCAGAACAAAGGATTTTTTGCCAAAAACAGTGAGTTTGCAAAAATCATTATTGATGCTGTTCAGAAAGATTATATTCAAAACATCTACTACGAAGATTCGCTGACACGTAAAATGACCAAAGCGGATTTTATGAAAAGGTTGAACAAAACTCAGATTGTTAATGTAGAACCTGAGCAACAACCTTTGTATGAAGTGGATTATCCTTATTTTGAGGGAGATATTGTTGAATATAATGGAAAAAACTATATCTGTGGTAAAGATTTGAGCGATAGCGAGATTGGACTCGTGCCAACTGACGCTACGGATATATGGAAAATTTATGAAGGTGAAAAACCTGAAAAGTACTTCCCTACAGATATTTCTATAATGGAGATAATGGAGGATGTGATTTTTGATAAGAGAAGAGCCAGACAATTTAGAGATATTCAATCCGTTAAACTGATTGTTCCCGGAAAGTACTCAAATGATGGAGCTAACTACTATGTGGCCACATTTGCTTACAGAGATCTTGAAAAGTTCTTTAGGGAGCATCCTGAAAAGGCTATTTGGTATAATCAGCAAAACAGTGCTGAAAATAGAAATTTAGCAGATGCATTTTTGCTGAGACTTTTCCACGGTGAACTTTACAAGGTAGAGAATCCTGATAATCTTCCAATCGCATCATATTATGGTGGATCGGCCAAGCAAGGCTTGATGGCCAGTCAGTGGGAAGAAATGAAGATCATGGAAAGAGAACACAACCTATGGTCGTACTAAGCCAAAAGTAGGTATATTATAAGCCTCGGTTATACCGGGGCTTTTTTTATGAATTCAATTAGAGTAAGGGCCTTTTTCTCACCAATGAGCTGGCTTAACTCAGAAAAGGAAGCCTGCTTTACCTTTACAGATGACTTATAGGTTTTTAAGAGAAGATCAACTGTTTTAGGGCCAAAACCTTCAATTTCTTCAAGCCAGCTTTTGGATTGTGCTTTGGATCTACGGTCTCTATGAAATGTAATAGCAAATCTATGTGCTTCATCTCTCACTTGTTGCAAAAGCTTAAGCGCTGGTGATTTTTTGCTGATATGTACAGGTAAATTATCCCCTGGTAAATAAATTTCTTCCAGCCTTTTAGCAATGCCTGCAATAGCAACCTGTCCATAAATTCCCACATTTTTCAAAGCTTCAATTGCCGCGCCAAGTTGCCCTTTCCCCCCATCAATTAGAACAAGATCAGGCAAAGGCTCACCTTCTTTAATTACTCTGGAATATCTTCTAGAAACCACTTCATACATGGAGGCAAAATCGTCCGGCCCTTCCACAGTTTTAATTTTGAACTTTCGGTAATCTTTTTTTGATGGCTTCCCGTTTTTGAAACAAACCATTGAAGCCACGGGATTGGTGCCCTGAATATTGGAATTATCAAAGCATTCAATATGTTGTGGACTATTGGT
>JAGQYJ010000123.1:0-6538 GCA_020436145.1 Cyclobacteriaceae bacterium
ATAGTGGAATTTTTCTTTTTTTGATAAAGGGGAGCTTAATGGTGAGTCTTTGAATATGACCAAATGGGCAAACGTATTTGCAATAAAGATTGTTGGACCATACAGAGCCCATAATAGCTGCAAATGCATAAATGCCTGAAAATGCAGATAAAGTTGAGCCTACAAAGGGTTCAATAAAACTTATATAAGTAAAGGAGTTGTTCAAAAAGAAACCAATATAGACAACAGATATTATACTCAGAATAAGCATATTTCTCTTTGTCTTCTTAACCTTACTTTGATAGCCAAATGCAAAAAGTGCTACAATTACAACAAGGTGTAAAACCCAGAATAATGTGTTTTTTACTTCTAGTGAGAACACAAGGGAATCTGATGATGCATAGTTTGGCTTGTCAACTATTGCTTGCTGTACCATGTTCTCTACAATTTCACCAACAGCATGGGATGTAATGGTGGCACCGGAAACACCATCAATTCTTTTCTGTCCTTTGTTAATGGCAAGGTCCTGGTATTGTTGATAGTACCCAGCTCTTTGGATTTTGCGCAAATAACTTTCCGTTTCATGGGAAGAGATAATATGTACACTTTGTATCTTGTTATTTTTATCAAGAACCAAACCTACATTTATTGGGCCTGCGTAACCCACGATATGGTCCAGCCATGGGCCGGATTCGAAATAGATAGCTGATGTGCTCATCACATAGTTACCTTCTGCTTGCAGCTCAGCTTCCGGAACATTTAATATTTTGTGAGCGTGATTAACAAGTTTTTGAGCCTGTTCACTAAGAGTTTTTTTGCCGGGCTTTGTATTTATTAATCCAGAATGGGCAATGTCTTCCTTTTTAGCAGAAAGAAGGCCGTTTGTGGAATTATCTTGTTTTGTCTCTGAGGAGATAATAAGACCTATGTCTTTCACTTCTTTTTTTTGACCCACAAGTTTAGGTAAAGCAAACCCAGACAATTGATTATCAACCGCAACCAAGTCCGGTTGTTTGTTTATTGGGCCGTTAATCCAAAAGAACATGAAGAAAGAAGACAGAATAACAGAACCAGAGATTTTCTTCCAGTTCTGTTTTATCTTTTGCCACATGGCTACAGTTGGTTAATCGTCTGTTTGGTTATATCAATCACCCAATTATTTACATCAGGGTCCGGGAGAATGGCATCCTGCTTATAATATACATTGTCCGAATTTTCAGATTCGTTAACTGCAGTTTGGATAATATCGTTTTGGAAATAGGGGTCGTTCGCTACTAAAACAGGAATTACAGCAACTTTGTCCTCCAATTCAAAAAGCTTTTGAATACCATCCTTGGTAGGTTGTGTTGAATACCCTACCAAATGACCACACCAGGCATAGGCAATGGATTCAATACCTTGCTTCACTTGCAGATATTTACCAATTTCTTCAACGAGCTCTTCCCATTGTTGATTGTATTGCTTATCGCCATATGCTACCAATAAAACACCGGTATTGTCTGTTTCCGGCACAAGTTCTTTTACTCTACGTTCTATGTTTTTTTTCAATAAGGTAGTATAATTCATTGGAGGCACAATGGTTACATTGGTTTTAGGCTTATACACTTCAATTTTTTCCTTTTGTAAGTACTGAACGTTTTTTGGATCAATTTTCTGACCCAAAATCACAGGAATATCGTGTGAGTAATGTGAGCTTACAGTTAAAAATAAAGGCACAACGATAACTTCATCGTAAGCTTCGGCATCAAAGCCCTTCATTTGAGTGGCAATAGAGGGCTCATTGTATTCCATAAAGGCCGTTTTTACAGATTGAATATGAGGTAGAGCCATTAAAGAATCTTTCACATTTTCTTCTACCTGTTTAAGCATATCACGCCACAATTTAGAATGCGAACCATGATTTACAATTAGAACTCCTACTTTTTTAGAAGTATCCATAGAAGTGCTTTTGACCTGACTGTCAGAACAAGACGTAAAAGTTAAAATAGAGATAAAAGCAACAAGAGTGACGATATATTTCATCTTAAATTTATTTAGACTAATTATAAATAATAACAAAAATAGGCATGGTTCCTTATTCAGCAAACGAGTTTCTCAATTTTTTGAGGAAGATATAATAAGATTTGTTTGACGGAAACGTCAAAGTATTTTGAATATTGAAATCTTTGTTGCTTATTTGAACCTTACAATGAAAACAACCAACACATATTTTAACTATTTCTTTTTTTACTACTGGGCCAAAGCACCGGGGTTGAAGAGATAGTATATGTGTTTAGAACATATTAAAATCGAGAAGCCCTGGTGATGACCGGGGCTTTTTTTTGGCATATGGAGCAGATAAAAGTTGGAATACAGGGAGTAAAGGCAGCCTTTCATGATATGGCCGCACGTGCATATTTCGATTCGCAGGAAATATTGCTGGCTGAGTTTCGTGACTTCAGGAGCATGACACAAGCGGTGGCCAAAGGAGAGATCAATTATGCGATGATGGCTATTGAAAATTCATTAGCCGGCAGCTTGCTCCCCAATTATGCCCTTTTGGAAGAGTTTGGGCTTTCTGTGGTAGGGGAGGAATACCTTCGTATAGAGATGCAGCTGATGGCTTTACCAGGTCAGACCCTGGATCAGATAAACCAGGTGGTGTCTCATCCTATAGCCTTAAGGCAATGCGATGTTTTTCTTGAAAATCACCCAAACTGGCGGGTTACGGAATGGGAGGATACGGCTGGAAGCGCTAAAAGCATATCAGAAAGAAACCTGGAAGGAGTTGCTGCCATTGCGGGTAAGTTGGCAGCCACCACCTATGGGCTTGAAATTCTTGCCCCTTCCATTGAAACGAATAAAAAGAACTATACTCGGTTTCTGGTGGTATCTAATCAGGCCAATGTATGTATGGGCTGTAATAAATCTTCTTTACGGCTGATTTTAAGCCATATTCCGGGAGCTTTGGCTCATGCACTGGTGGCAATTGAAGGGGAAGGCATCAACCTTTCTAAAATACAGTCAGTGCCTATTGTAGGAAAGCCCTATGAATATGCCATTCACCTCGATCTGGAATTTGCCCGGCCTGAGCAGCTTGAAAATGCTGTAGTGGAGCTTAAAAAGATGTGTATAGAAGTAAAAACAATTGGAGTATATAAACAAGGCAATAAGCCGGTAAAGGTATGATTGATATAGCGGATAGATTGCGAAGTGTGAAAGAGTACTACTTCTCTTCAAAACTGCAGGAGATTGCGCACTTACGTTCTCAAGGGAAAGATATCCTGAATCTCGGAGTTGGTTCACCGGATTTACCTCCTTCTGATTCAACGATAGAAATATTGAAGCAAGAGGCTGATAAACCCAACCAGCACGCATATCAGTCGTACCGGTCTAGCATTGAACTGAGAGAGTCTATAGCCGGCTTCTATAAAAGACTTTACAAAGTCCAGCTTCAGCCGGAGTCTGAAGTACTTCCACTGCTAGGTTCAAAAGAAGGGGTGATGTATATTTCCATGGCATTCCTAAATCCTGGAGATGAAGTATTGGTGCCCAATCCGGGATACCCGGCTTACAGTGCCATTGCCCAATTGTTAGGGGTTTGCGTTAGAACCTATGACTTATTGGAAGAAAACAACTGGCAACCCAATCTTTCTGCTCTTGGAAGAGAAGATCTAAGCAAGGTGAAATTGATGTGGGTAAACTACCCCAATATGCCAACAGGTGCTCCGGCAACTCAGCAACTCTTTAAGAAACTGGTTGAATTTGCCTCGAGGAAAAATATATTGGTAGTAAATGACAACCCCTACAGCCAGGTGCTGAATGATCATCCGATTTCTATTTTAAGTGCAGATGAAACGAAAGAGCATGTGCTGGAGTTAAACTCCATGAGCAAGGGATTTAATATGTCAGGTTGGAGGGTAGGAATGGTACTGGGGCACTCAACCTTAATTAATGCGGTGCTGCAAGCCAAAAGTAATGTGGATTCGGGCATGTTTTTGCCAGTGCAAAAGGCGGCTGCTCATGCACTTCAACTGCCGGAAGAATGGCATATTGAACGCAATTCTGTTTATGAAGAACGAAGAAAGTATGCGCTTGAACTTTTGAATGAGTTAGGATGCACAGCCTCACCAGATCAAGTGGGGATGTTCCTGTGGGCGAAGGTTCCTGAAATTATTAAAGAAACACATGTTTTGGTGGACGACCTGTTACATGAAGCACATGTATTTCTTACGCCAGGAGATGTGTTCGGAAGCAATGGGGGTAGGTATGTGCGGATATCATTGTGTTCACCGGGAGCAGACTACAAAGAGGCAATTAAACGAATAGTAAAATGGAAGCAGAAGGAAGGGCAGTTGGCATAATTGGTCTGGGATTGATTGGTGGCTCCGTTGCTTTGCGATTGAGGCAACAAGGCTTTGCTGATTTGATATTAGGTTTTGATCTTTCAGGAGAAGCAGCAAATGAAGCACTGTCTTTAGGTATTATTGATGAAATCTCATCAATAGATAATTTGCTGCATAAGGCATCTGTTATTGTAATTGCTATTCCTGTTGATGCTACTAAAAAGCTACTTCCTCAATTGCTCGATAACTGCAAGTCCAGTCAGGTTATTATCGACATGGGCTCTACCAAATCGGCTATTGCCAGGGTGGTAGAAAATCACCCCAATCGATCAAGCTATGTGGCTTGTCACCCTATTGCGGGTACTGAAAATAATGGCCCTTCAGCAGCATTTTCAACTTTGTATGAGGGTAAGGTAAATATTATCTGTGATAAGGAACTTTCAGATGGCAAAGCGCTTGAGACCGCGCTTGAGATTACAGAAATTTTGGGCATGCGTGTAAAATACATGAATAGTGTTGAGCACGACAGGCATATTGCCTATGTTTCTCACCTTTCTCACATTAGCTCGTTTACTTTGGGCCAAACTGTGCTGGAGGTGGAAGAGAACGAAAAGAATATTTTCGATATGGCAGGCAGTGGTTTTGCTTCAACGGTGCGGCTGGCCAAGAGTTCTCCCGAAATGTGGGCACCTATTTTTGTTGAAAACTCAAAAAATATTTTAGAGGTGCTCAAAGCCTACATTGCTAATTTAGAACAGTACAAAAAAATGATCGAAGAGGCGGATAATGGTGGCTTATTTGCAGCAATGATGAAAACAAATAGAATACGTGCCGTTCTTGAGAATGGAACGAAACAAAAATCAGAAACTAAAGAATTAATCGACTAAGACAATACATTGACATGAATATAGAACTGAACATTGAACCTATGGGGGACTGGTTCCCTAAAACCAAGGAACTCCCATTATTAATAGCAGGCCCATGCAGTGCCGAAACAGAAGAGCAGGTGTTGGCCACAGCCAAACTGATTGAAAGAGACCACCGGGCAATGGTGTATAGAGCAGGTTTATGGAAGCCAAGAACAAGGCCAGGTACTTTCGAAGGAGTTGGTAGTGAGGGGCTGGAATGGCTGAAGAAGGTAAAACAAGAAACAAGACTTTTGGTGGCAACCGAAGTTGCTAAGGCTGAGCATGTGGAGCAAGCCATTGAAGCTGGTGTCGATATTCTGTGGGTTGGAGCAAGAACTACTGTAAATCCATTCTCTGTTCAGGAGTTGGCAGATGCCTTAAAAGGACATGACATTCCTGTGTTGGTTAAAAACCCGATCAACCCTGATCTTCAGTTGTGGATTGGTGCTTTGGAACGTATTAACAGGGCGGGTATTACTAAACTGGGAGCTATACACAGAGGTTTCTCACCCATGAGTGAATCAAAGTACCGCAACGACCCTAAATGGAAACTGGCAATTGAATTAAAGCGTTTGCTTCCCGAATTGCCAATTGTATGTGATCCAAGCCATATTGGAGGTAGGCGCGACCTGATTGAGCCGGTAGCTCAAAAAGCGCTTGACCTGCAAATGGAAGGTTTGATGATCGAAACGCATATTGATCCGGATCGTGCCTTGAGCGATGCCAAACAACAGGTTACCCCTGATAGTTTAAAGCTAATTTTGGACGAGATTGTACTTCGAAGAGCGCAACCAGTAGATGGGGAGTTTGTTGAGTCACTGCATTCACTGAGAGAGCAAATTGATGAGGTAGATGATGAATTGATAAAACTGCTGGCAAAACGAATGACACTTTCAGATAAGATAGGGGAGTCTAAAAAAGCGAATAACGTAGCCATATTGCAAGTTGGGCGTTACGAGCAAATTCTGAACGATAGGGTGGCCAAGGGCATGAAAAACAATTTGAGTGCTGATTTTGTAAAGGATATTTACGAGTACATTCACCAGAACTCAATCAAGCGTCAGGAAAAGATAATGAACGAAGCTAGAATTGAATCATAATTCCAACGGAAGGCAGTACTGTTCCTGATACGTTTTCAATTGTTTTGATCAAATATTTTGAAGGATCGTTGGGGTCTTCAACCGGATTGCCGTTGCTATCCCGAACAACAGTTATGTAAGGTTGTTGCTCTATCTTATTATTCAAAATATTTTGAATGTCGAGGTACACGTTCAGGGACCATTTGTTGAAGTACCATTTTTTATCTACCCGAACATCTAGCCCATG
>JAGQYJ010000123.1:6546-7227 GCA_020436145.1 Cyclobacteriaceae bacterium
TATTTTGAATGTCGAGGTACACGTTCAGGGACCATTTGTTGAAGTACCATTTTTTATCTACCCGAACATCTAGCCCATGTGATGATGGGTTTCGCAGCGTATTTAATTGATCCCAATCAAATACTCCCTGCTGTGTTACATCCCAGATAGCTTTGGTGGCGGTTTTTTCAAGGTCATAAGGTGTGTAAGGTGAACCTCCCTGATAACGATATTTGATACCTATTTCCCAGTTGTTGGCAAATTGCTTTCCGGCAGTCAGATTAATGATCTGTCTGCTATCCCACGAAGAGGGAACATAGTTGCCATTCTTGTCAGTAAAAAGGCTTCTTACCAGTGTTACGGATAATATTCCATACACAGATTTGCTCAATTTCTGTTGCGCCAGCAATTCAATCCCATACGCCTTTCCATCAGAAAAAGGAGAGGCGGGTTCATTGCCAATTACTCCAAAATCTCCACCTAAATTGGCAAGGGAAATGCTGTCTGAAAGTATAAACGGGTAGTTGGAATACTTCTTGTAAAAGCCTTCCAGGGTTATTTTGGAGTAGGAGGTTGGGTTGGTTTCAAACCCCGCCACAAAATGATCAGCAGAAATGTAGCCTATCTTATTGTCCTTATTTACAAGCTCGCCATTGTTGTTTCTGTAGCCTAAAACAGTGTATGGGGGTAGTTGATAATACC
>JAGQYJ010000124.1 GCA_020436145.1 Cyclobacteriaceae bacterium
TTTAGTTGAATGGCCGATGAATAGTTGATCATTGCTTCATCTAACCTGTTGAGTGTATCCAGCACGGCTGCTTTCATAAAATAACTATCCGCTACTTCCGGGTTGAGGCCAAGCGCTGCATCAAAATTTTGCAATGCAGCATCATACTGCTTAACATTCAATTCTACTTTTCCCTTATGCAAATAGTATCCGTAAAATGTGGGATTCAGCTGTAATATCTTATTTATAAGCTCAAGAGATCTCTTATATAAGCCTTGTTCATAGGTAGCTAAAAAAAGACGATATAGTTGTTCCTCCGATGGCTGCTCATCCAATGCCAGTTTGTATTCTTTTAAAGCACCTTCCATATCACCTGCCGATTGCTTTGCTTTTGCCAATACAAGGTGGTCTGAGTTGGTTGCGCTAGGTTGATGACTCATATAGCTTTCAAAAGAAGAAAGGGCCATTTCAGGCCTATCAAGCTGTTGCTGGGCAAAACCAATGTACATGTAGCACTTTATGAGATTCGAATCATGCTTGAGCGCAGATTCAAAATCGCTTATTGCATTTTTATAGTCCCCTAGTTTGTAGCTGGCTAGTCCACGGTAAAAATAGGCAAGGCTGAATTCAGGATCTTTTTCAATACTTTCTGTGAAGTATTTTACTGACAAGCTTTTGTCAACCAGCAAATAATTATATCCCTTGTTGAACAGGAACGAGGCTGTTTCCTGAGCTTTTGAAAACATAGGTAAAAGAATTAAAAAAAAGAGAGTAATATTCTTTTTCAATGGTTTGACGTTATGCTACAAATATGTAAACAATTTGGATATTAAGTGGTGATTGGTACAAGACAAAGGACAGCATGAAATTTCTAAAAATGATGCTGTTTGATTTTAGTAGGTACTTTACCTAATAGAGGAATTAGGTTTTTTTGTCATACTATCAATTGCAGGACAATATAGTTTTGTACTATGAAAATGCATGTATTTATGAATAATAAACTGCTTGTAATAATCTTCTTTTTGCTTGGTATAGCTGCATCCCATGTTGGCTATAGCGCCAGGCTCGAGCCCGTAGTGTATAAGAATGTAGAGCCTCGAATTGAAACCATAAACCAATATGCGTTTCTGGTAGTTGATTTGAGCAAGTCAACGCTGAAACCTGCCTATGGAGAAAAGGTGGAACTAGTTTTTAGCAACAACAAGAGAGTTCACTTATACAATTTATCCAATAAAGAAATTCAATTTTTTACTGATTCTGAAGGTAAGTTCATTGCCTTTATAACTCCTGAAAACTTACGATGCTTTCAGAATCAAACCCTGAAAAAAGTTATCATCAGGCAAGACGGCAAAAAAGAAGTTGTCAAGGTTTCTGTTCCTGTCGACTATATAGCTCAAGAAAAATAAATATGGGAGTGACAAGATTTGCAGGTGGTTTGGAAGAAAGCAAAATATTAGATGCCTATAGTATCTATCTGCAAAGACAAACAATTAATAAGAAACAAACCTTTTTGGAAAGTCTGCTCGCATATGATGAATTTAAAGAATACTATATTCTAAAGCTTTTAGGCAGAGCCTCCGAGTTTACAAATAACATTGCCCGCGATTTCCAGTACGTTTCATTGTTACCTAAGCCAATACCTTTTTGACAAGCTTTTTACAGGGTATTTTCAGAAAGTTTACTTAAGTTAATTTTTACAATTTCACCCATAGTTGAGCACTTCTCAAATCGTGGATCTCCAAAATGCTCTGAAAGTTCCTTACCTAATTGCACTATGTTTTTTTGAATAGAAAGTGGTTGAGTGCACATGGCATCAAGTAAATCACTCAGGGCGTGTTTATTCGATAGCGATCTGTTGAGAATAAGGGATCGTTCTTCCAACTGATACTGCTTCATACTTTCAGGTGTCATCACCTCCATACCCATTTTTATAAATGGGTTATTTTGTTTGAAATACTTTGGAAAATAGACTGCCTTTCTAGCTTCGTACGATTGCTGGTCAAAATCAATTGCTCTTATACGATAGTGGGTATCTTCAAAGTCGGGAGTTACATCCACCACAAAATTGCTCGAGTGCATATCGCCTAACAGGCGAACAAAACACCGCTCGTTAAATTTTACAAATTCTTTCGACAGCCTTACCTTATTAATATATTCATCGCCAATGTGCCTCTTCATAAACTGGTCGCCTGGCACACCGGCAATGTGCTCCTCAACAAGGGTATTCTCATGCACAATATAGTTTATTGCATTCGGGGAGAGCAGGTGCTCCAGCTCAAGCCCATAAATTCGTGAAGCATCTGCTTTTTTTATATAGAAGTAATCAAAATTGTCATTTATACGATTTACAATACGTACTCTGAATGGCTTTGTGTTTCCGAAAGGGCATATATCAATACGGTCGATAAATAGGTGTTCAATAACTTCTACATTACCCGAAGAGGTTAAATTGGAATAGACTGTTTTTAATTGCTTATGGATGCCTTCCATATCAGCATGAGAGAACAAGACAGTTTCCCAGAGTGTATCAACACCATTGGAGTCATATAGAGGAATGGAATTCGTATAACGTGTTAATTCCTCATAAGCAATGGCATCAGAACTGCGCTCATGATCATTAAGATATGATCTCAGTGCATCATTAACTGGAAAAAGTATCTTTTTCTTTGTGATAAGTGCCATTCCGTAAATCTACAACGAACAGTTAAGTTTTCCGGCTTTACCGAATAATTCCCCAGGCCTACCGATTTAGTCTTTTATAATAGTATTGCTCAATCTACATTTGGTGCATAATCAACAAAATAAAAATCATGTCAAAATCTCAATCAAAAAATTTATCACTGGGGGTTATTCTTATCTTAATTGGCTCCCTGTTCCTGGCTAAAAACCTGCATGTGCTTCCTTACGATTTCTTTCACTATTTGTTTAGATGGTATGGATGGCTTATGATGATAGGTCTTGTAGTGTTAATTAAACACCCGGGCCGGCCGGCAGGCTATGTACTCCTTGGTATTGGGGGCATTTTCCTGTTACAGGATCTGGATTATGTGCCCTATTTAAATGCAAGACTAATATGGCCCATAATTTTAATTGGCGCAGGTATTTATTACATTGTGCGGCAGCAGCAGAAAGAAATCCCAAAGGGTGAGGCCCCTGACGGAAGCATGGATTTTATTGATGATACCAACATTTTTGGAGGGGGCGATGTAATAGTGGAATCAGATAATTTCAAAGGTGGCAGAATATCATCCATATTTGGTGGCGGTAGTTACGATCTAAGAAAATCGAAACTCTCGGCTGATACAAAGAATGTGCTTGACGTGTTTGCAATGTTTGGTGGAAGCACCATTATTGTTCCGCAGGATTGGAATGTACGTATTGAAGTAACTGCTCTATTCGGTGGTTTTTCAGACAAAAGAAAGACACTTTCTGACAGCACGATAAAAGACCCAAGAAAAGAACTTTACGTCAAAGGTTTTGTAATGTTTGGCGGTGGAGAGGTCAAAAGTTAAACTTCTATAACAACTCAAGCCCGGCTGTTTTTCATAATGGCCGGGTTTTTCTATTTTTAGTTGTGCATAACCCTATTACAAAAAATCGTAAATATCTTGCCGTTTATTTTGCCATTTGGATACTTCTTGCAGTCATCCAGGCTTCTCTATTCTATTTTTTGTTAGATATAGGATTGGTTCCGTCAATAGCAGATAGCCTGGTGTTCAATACCCTATTGTCGGTTGTTGGTTTGGCCGTATGGCCTCTTGTTGTGTTTTCCAGTCTTGAGCGGGCATATCTAACCAATACTGTTTTGACACATTTGGTTGGTGCATTAGTGCTGGTAGCAATATGGGTAGGTGCTTCGGTAGGTTTGCTTCATAGTGTTTTAGAGGGACAAAGCGCATACCTGGCTTTTTTAAATGCATCTTTGCCATGGAGAGTAGCTTCAGGTGCCATTATTTACCTACTATTTGTTCTTAATTATTATTTGTTTGTTTACAGCGAAGATTTTCGCGAGCGAAAGATTAATGAAGCAGAGCTGAAGCGGACTTTAAAAGAAGCGGAGCTTAGTATGTTAAAATCACAGCTCAATCCGCACTTTATATTTAATAGCCTTAACTCTATCAGTTCATTAACTATGTCAAATCCGGAAAAAGCCCAGGAAATGGTCATTGCTCTGTCAGATTTTTTAAGATATGCTGTCAAACCGGGTCAGAATAAATTGATTACGCTTAGAGATGAACTTGATGCTATCAACCAATTTGTTTTAATTGAAAAGGTGAGGTTTGGTGATCGGTTGGAGGTAATTGTGAATTGCCCTAAAGACTGCGAAAAGAAAAGTGTTCCTCCACTTATTATTCAACCATTGGTTGAAAATGCGGTGAAATATGGAATTCATGAAACAATAGAAGAAGGTCTTATTTCAATAGACTGCATCTGTAATCATTCTGTTTTGGAAGTGGTTATAAAAAATAATTTTGAGCCTGACAGCGGACGAACAGAGAAAGCAGGAGTGGGCCTGGGCAATGTAAGAAGCAGATTGAAGTTGCTTTTCGAAAACGACAACTTGCTTAGTATAAATAAAGAAGAGAATATGTTTGAAGTTAAATTACGAATTCCGCAAACGCAATGACAGTTGTAATAGTTGATGACGAGGCACCTGCGCGTGATTTGGTAAAACAATATATTTCTACTTTGGAAGAAATAGAGGTAGTTGGTGAGGCAAGTAATGGCTTTGAAGGCCATAAATTGATAACATCTCTTCATCCGGATGTAGTTCTACTTGATATACAAATGCCTAAGCTCAATGGTTTTGAAATGCTTGAGTTGATCGATAAACCACCTTCCATTATTTTTTGCACGGCATATGATGAATACGCAATTAAGGCTTTCGAACAAAATGCGGTTGATTATCTGCTGAAACCATTTTCCAAAACAAGGCTGTTGGAGGCACTACAAAAGGTCAAGGGGACTACTGCACATGAACCATATATCTATAGAAATGTAGAATATGCCCACCCACTCTCACGCATTGTGGTTAATAGTGCCAAATCAATTGAAATTATACCTGTTGAAAACATTTATTACCTTATGTCGCAGGATGATTATGTTGAAATACATTCATCAGTTGGCAAGCACCTTAAACAACAGCGGCTCAAATACTATGAAACAGCACTCGACAGACAGCAATTTGTGCGCGTGCACCGGCAATACATTGTGCATGTAGGACAAATACGAAAACTGGATAAGTATGGGAAGGAATCTTACACTGCACAGCTTATAATGGGAGAGACAATACCGGTAAGCGCCTCTGGCTATATACGCCTAAGGCAGGTCTTGGATATGTGAGTTTGGCTTTTCATTCTAATGAAGAATAGACGTATTTTAGCAACTTAATCATAGTTGAAAATGAGCAAAGTAATTATAAATAGCTTCAAAGAATTTGAACAATATATTGGTCAGGATCTCGGCACTTCAGAATACCTTGTTATTACCCAGGAACGTATTAATCAATTTGCGGATGCTACTTTGGACCACCAATGGATACATACTGATGAGGTGAGGGCCAGTGCAAGTGATTTTGGTGCCACCATTGCTCATGGTTATCTGACCATGTCGGTTATGCCGTATTTATGGGAACAAATTGCGGAAATTCGCAATATTAAGATGATGGTTAACTATGGGATCGAGAATCTTAGATTTGGCCAACCTGTAGTGGTGAACAGTGAGGTGAGATTACATGTCAAGCTTGAGTCACTTATGGATTTGCGCGGAATTACCAAGTGCCAGTTAGGTGTTACCCTTGAAATAAAGGGCAACAAAAAACCTGCTTTGAAGGGAACCCTGGTATTTCTTTATCATTTTATCAGTTGACCTTTGTAGCGCAAATGAAGAGATAGTCGCCTCCATTATTTTGATACTTTTCCATTATCTCTTGAATTCGTTTTGTTTCAATATCTATTGAAAGCTTTTTAAGCCCTTCTTTAATTTCATTGGCATTGGCAAGTGATGTAAAGGAAGATATCCCATTTCTGTTTGTATCATCGAGATAAAACTCAGGGTTGTACTTACCTGCGTAAAGAAATAAGTCTTTTAGGTCAGCTTGAATGTTGTAAGGTTCCGATTCACTAAAATCGAGATTGGTAATCTTCAAACTTTGCTCAACTTCTTTTAAGGAGGGCATTTGTTTAATTGATGAGCGCATCATTTCAAGAAAGTAATGGTTAAGCCAATAACCTTTCATTTGTTGTGGAGTAGAAGTGAAAATAACCAACCTTCCACCTGGTTTTAGAACTCTGTAAACTTCACTAAACCCTTTTGTCAAATTCCCCCAATGATGAATTGTAAGAGTAGCAATTACTCCATTAATTGATCCATCCTTTATGGGCAGTTTTTCAGCTTTTCCTTGAATCCATCTAATTTTATTGTTTTGGCTTTTAGCCGTTTCCAACATTCTATAAGAGGGGTCAGCCCCAATCATATCCACACCTGTTGAATTTAGTGCAATGGTGTAGTTTCCTGTACCACAGCCCAAATCCAAATAAACTCCTGTAGCCTCCGGCTTCAGAAAGTGAACAATCCTGTTGGTAATATAAGGATCTGCCTTTCGCGTGGCGTTATATTCCTTACCTATGCTATCATATTTTTCAGCCATAATTCAGGGAGAATGCGGGCATCATTCATTTCTAAGTTCTTCTATCCGTTTTTCAAATTCTGTCCCAAATTGCAAGTAATAATCCCCTGTAGCTGGCCCATTGAAATAGCTGCAGATATACCGTATAAACCCCTTTTTATCAACCATGACTAATGTTGGAAAAGCATTTATTCGATCTATGGTAGGAAAGGCAAGGGCCGCCTGTCCTTTACTAAGCGAACCCCCTACATACATTGGATAGGGTATTTTCATTTGTTTTTTATACTTCTCAAGTCTTTGGTGCGCATAACTTTTGTCGCCCGGCTCATAGCTAACAGCTATCATCTTAACATCTTCTGGTTTGCTCTTACACCAATTAATCAAATAATTGGTTTGGTCAAAACTATTAGGACACCATGTTCCCATCAGTTGTATTACAACCACCTTGCCTGCAAGCGAATCAGTATTAATAATATTATATTTTCCCCCTGCTGTTAATATATCATAATACGGTCTGCTTGCACCAGGTTCAGTGGTTATTAACTCAAATGGATCAGTCAATTCATATGTATTATCGTACATAGCCTCCCAGTTTTCATAATAACCAGGTTCAT
>JAGQYJ010000125.1 GCA_020436145.1 Cyclobacteriaceae bacterium
AGGACGGTGCCGGTGAGACCGGCGCTGTACAACGCCGCATACGGATTGCTGGTTCCGCTCATAAAGTGGATGGGAATACCGCACTCGGTACAGGCGCGGATGGCGTCAGGGTTATGCATGTAGTTTTTGGTAATGGAGATCATCTCCTTGGGCATGGTAGCTGAGAAAAGCAAAGTTTGCTTTTCATACGGAGTGGTAGAAAGAATGGCATCCAACTCGTCCTTAAAGCCCATAGTTAGCATTTCATCGGCTTCATCCAGTACCAGGTACTGAATAGAAGAGATATCAAGTTTCCTTTTTTTGATCAGATCGTTGGTACGGCCGGGTGTGCCCACCACAATCTGGGCGCCCTTTTTAAGGGCTTTAATCTGCGGCTCAATGCTGGCCCCTCCGTATACGGCCAACACCTGAAGGGCAGGAAGGTTTTTCGAAAATGCAATAAGGTCGTTAGTTATCTGAATACAGAGCTCACGGGTGGGGCACAAAATCAATGCTTGCGTATTGGTAATGGAGTGGTCCACCAGTTGAACTAAAGGCAAGCCAAAGGCGGCTGTTTTACCCGTACCTGTTTGTGCAAAGGCAATAAGGTCGTTGGTATTGTTTAATAAGTGCGGAATTGTTTTTTCCTGGATAGGGGTCGGGTTTTCATACCCAATGGACTGAATGGCAGAAACAACCTCTGCGTTTAGACCTAATTGCTCAAATGTATTCATGGAAATTTTTAAAGAGGTGCAAAGGTGACACTTTAAATTAAGAATCGTGTGGTTTTCAGGAAATTAGAAAATTAAAGCACCAATCTTCAATTCTCAAATCCCAAATAAATCCCCAAACCCAAAATCAAACTCCAAACTCCTAACTTTTAACTTTTAACTTTTAACTCTTAACTTTTAACTCTTAACTTTTAACTCATAACCTGGCCAAAGCCGAGGGCAGCCCCATGGCCCGCCTCCATGCTGCCAGTTGGCCCAAATGCATCGAAGCATGTGTAATGCACATAAAAAACAGCAAATCTCCCATGGTAGGCAGAAAGGAATCAAATCTCCATGTGGTTGGTTCTACTAATCGGGCTTCATCCAATTCTCTTAAGAGGTTTTCCACCCGGCTATGCTGCCTGGCCAATTCTTTTATCAGCTGATCTTTTGTGGGATACAATGTATTGTCCGGGTCAGGAGTTCGGGGGTCTCCGGGTCCTTTTCTCTTAAACAACTTTTCCCAGTTCGGGTCCATATCATAGGGGCCACCGAGGTACTTGCAGGTGAGTGCTGCAGCTGATATAAGGTGACCTAACGTAAATGCGGGGTGGTTTTCCAGCCCTTTCCCGGGTGATTTTGTCATTAAGGCATCATCCACATCTGCCACAAGTTCCCTGGCATACCGAAGGTTAAAATGGAATGAGTTGATCAGGAAGTTCTTCATGTTTATATATTGATTACAGAAAATTACAAACCTTACCACCCAATGCCAAAAGCCAACTTTCAGCTACCTGAAAATGTAATTAATAGATACCTCTTCCAAGGAAAAAACAAAACAGCAGGTAAGCTATTGAAACAACTAAATAAAAAATCCAACCGGCTTTCATAGGTTTGTCCGTAACCCATTCATTTTGATCTCTGTTTAAGAAGAGAATAGGCAACGAAGCTACCATTTCCAACAGTCCTTCTTTGGAGGCGGTCCATCTATCAGGAGCATAAAACAATCCGGCTATTGCGGCTGATAATGCACCAAACAGGAAGGCATAAGTTACGCTTTGCCTCAGGGTAATTTTCGTAAACCTGGATGGTATGTCTGAAAACCTGTTGGCAACCATTTTAATGGAAGCCCAATAGACAGATACTCCCAAAATAAATAAGAGAGGTTTGCCCCAAACTCCAGGGTTTAGTTGTGCCATGGCATAGGTCCAGTCCCCGGTTTTTGCAAAGGCCGATTGTACAATGGTTCCGGAAAACCAGAAGAGGTTATAGGCCATAACAGTGGTTAACGAAAGCACAATCAGAAGCGATTTAGGTGGCCGGTAGGCAAGAACAACAAAAAGTAACAAACCCCAAAGTAAATTGGAGAACGGTCCGCTTAGCCCTATTATAAAACTGGCCGGAACACTTCTAAAATACACAGAAGTTAACAACGTAATAGTGCTGCCGGAAACTAATGCCGCACTTCCATGGCCTACCACTTCATGTAGCACATCAGTACAGATGTAGGCAAGCACCCCTATAAATGCTGAGACGATTATGCTGGTGAATTTTTCATTCATGCACTTACAATAGTACTTCTTAGCGATGTTTTAAATGCAAAGTTTGATTTGTTTTTAGAATGCATAAATTCATTATGCCTCAAAAACCGACCAAACTTCTAACTCTCAACTCAAAACTCCATCTGACACATCTCACTACCAATACTGACGTTCGTCATACATAGAACGGGAGGCAGGTACTACCTTCGTAACTCATTAAATTAGCGTTAAAATGCAAGCAATAGATACCATGACAAAGACAGTTTATTTATTTGGAGATAAAAAAGCGGATGGCGATGCATCCATGAAAAACCTGCTGGGAGGGAAAGGCGCCAACCTGGCTGAGATGAACCTTATTGGAGTACCTGTCCCTCCGGGGTTCACCATCACAACAGAAGTTTGTACTTTGTACAATGAAAAGGGACGCGAGTACGCCATTAACCTGATTAAGGAAGAAGTTGAGCAGGCCGTTGCTGCCATTGAAGAAATGATGGGAACCGGGTTTGGTGATAAGGAAAATCCGTGTTTATTGTCCGTTCGTTCCGGAGCCCGTGCTTCAATGCCCGGCATGATGGATACCGTCTTAAACCTTGGGTTGAACGATGTAGTAGTTGAAGGGATAGCAAAAAAAACCAATAACGAACGCTTTGCATGGGATTCGTACCGCAGGTTTGTTCAAATGTATGGGGATGTGGTGTTAGAAATGAAACCGGAGTCGAAAGAGGATATCAATCCATTTGAAGAAATTATAGAAAAAGTTAAGGAAGCAAGGGGTGCTGAAAGCGACCACGATTTAAATGTAGATGACCTGAAGCATCTGGTTGTACGATTTAAGGCTGCTGTAAAAGCGCAAACCGGTCATGACTTTCCCGATGACCCCTGGGAACAACTTTGGGGAGCTATTATGGCCGTATTTGATAGCTGGATGAACCCGAGGGCTATTCTTTACAGAAAACTAAATGATATTCCAGCCGCATGGGGTACAGCCGTAAATGTGCAGGCTATGGTGTATGGCAATATGGGATTAAACTCTGCTACCGGAGTAGCGTTTACCAGAAATGCCGGAACAGGTGAAGACAGGTTCAATGGTGAGTACCTGATAGATGCACAAGGCGAAGATGTGGTAGCAGGGATCAGAACACCTCAGCAGATAACCATAACCGGTTCCAAACGATGGGCGGTGCTGGCCGGTATTTCCGAAGAAGAAAGGATAACAAAATATCCTTCGTTGGAGGAAGCCAAACCTGATGTTTATAAGGAACTGAGAGAAATTCAACAAAAACTGGAAGACCACTACCGGGACATGCAGGATCTTGAGTTTACCGTGCAGGATGGTAAACTATGGATGCTCCAGACCAGGAACGGCAAGCGTACAGGTGCTGCTATGGTAAAAATTGCCATGGACATGCTGAAGGAAGGAAGGATTACCGAAGAAGAAGCACTGTTGCGAATGGAACCCAACAAGCTGGATGAACTTTTGCACCCCGTTTTCGATAAAAAAGCCTTGGCTAAAGGCACGGTTTTGGCAAAAGGCCTTCCGGCTTCTCCAGGTGCAGCTACAGGCCAAATTGCCTTCTTTGCCGATGAATGCCACAAATTCGAAAACACCATTTTGGTTAGGATAGAAACCTCGCCCGAAGATTTGGAAGGTATGCATATAGCCAAAGGAATTTTGACCGCTCGTGGTGGTATGACCTCCCATGCAGCCGTAGTAGCTCGAGGTATGGGCAAATGCTGTGTTTCAGGTGCCGGAACGTTGCATATCAACTACAAAACCAGAACCATGGAGGTAGATGGCAAAGAGTTGAAAGAAGGCGATTGGATTTCATTGAACGGAACCACCGGTGAGATTTTGGAAGGAAAGATTGAAACCATTAAACCTGAATTAAGCGGTGATTTTGGTGAATTGATGAAGCTGGCTGACAAACATGCTACCATGCTGGTTAGAACCAATGCAGACACTCCTCATGATGCCCAGGTTGCCCGTGATTTTGGCGCTCAGGGTATTGGCCTTTGTCGTACTGAGCATATGTTCTTCGAAGAAGATAAAATTAAAGCCATGCGCGAAATGATTCTGGCTAATGATGAAACTGGAAGAAGAAAAGCGCTGGATAAATTACTGCCTCTTCAAAGAACTGACTTTGAAGGCATTTTTGAAGCTATGCACGACCTGCCTGTAACGGTCCGGTTGCTTGACCCTCCTTTACATGAATTTGTACCTCACGAAGAGGTGAATCAAAAAGAGATGGCCAAAGAAATGGGTGTTTCGGTTAATGTGATAAAGACGAAAGTTGAATCACTTCATGAATTTAACCCAATGCTGGGCCACCGTGGTTGCCGTTTGGGTAACACCTATCCGGAAATCACTGAGATGCAAACCAGGGCTATTATGGAAGCCTGCCTGAATCTTAAAAAGAAAGGAGTAACCGCCAGGCCTGAAATTATGATTCCTCTTACAGGTACCAAGAAGGAACTTGAAATGCAGGAAAAAATTGTAAGAGCAACAGCTGAAAAGGTGTTGGCAGAAAGGGAGGAGAAAATTGATTACATGGTGGGCACCATGATTGAGATTCCAAGAGCAGCTTTGACTGCGGATGAAATAGCAGAGTCGGCTGAGTTCTTCTCGTTCGGCACCAACGACCTTACTCAAATGACTTTTGGTTACTCAAGGGACGATGCCGGTAAATTTTTACCTATCTACCTCGAAAAGGGTATTCTTGAGCACGATCCGTTCCAGGTGCTTGACCAAACAGGTGTGGGCAGCTTAATGAAAATTGCGGTTGAGAAGGGAAGAAGTACCCGGCCTGATATAAAAATTGGTATTTGTGGTGAACATGGTGGCGAGCCGAGTTCAGTTGAATTCTGCCATTCGTTAGGGTTTGGCTATGTTTCATGCTCACCATTTAGGGTGCCTATTGCACGATTGTCTGCAGCACAAGCTGTCGTTCGCAAAAAGTAACGAATTCACTGCCCTGACCCAGCGAAGGGCACGTGGTTTTGTTAGAACAGGCTGTTCATTGAACAGCCTGTTTGCTTTATAAGGTATTCATTTTATTTTAGGAATGTGAAGCACTTTGTGACTCTTTACTTCATTGGTCTTTCGATCTGCGGTTTTGCACAACCAGATACACTTTATACAGAAAGGTCAATCGTACTACTAAAAAATGAAGGCTTGCTTATTCCATTCAAGCACCTTGATTCACTTTCTTTCGAGTATTCTACTCCTTTCTTAAAAAACCTGGGTGAGAGGTATACCCGGAATATAGGAGTAAATAAAGTACTTATCACCGATGACATAAATGCCAAAGTTGCTTCAGATGCTAACGTATTACTTTTATTTGGAGAGGTGGACGCACCACCCGTTGTTGATATGGAAAACTATGAAGCGGTTGTTTTCAGTAATAAGACAGACTCAGTTAGTAAGGACTTAGTAGTTCAAATGCTTTTTGGAGGGAGGAGTTTTTCGGATACACTAAAAAGTAATTTTCTCGGATTTAAGGTAGGTTCAGGAATATGTACCCAGGGTGGCACCAGGCTCAGTTTTGGTTCACCAAAGGAGGTGGGCATTGACTCGGCTTATCTTTATCGCAAAATTGATTCCATAGCTATTCATGCAATTGATTCCGGAGTAGCTCCAGGTATACAGGTGCTGGTAGCACGCCACGGCAGGGTAATTTTTCACAAAACCTATGGGTACACCACGTACGATTCCTCCGAGCAGGTACAAAAAGATATGCTCTACGATTTTGCTTCTCTAACCAAAGTTACAGGAGCTTTGCCTGCTCTCATGAAGCTCCACGATGAAAATAAGTTTGATCTGGATGCTACCATGGGCACTTATCTTCCCTATTTTGCCAGGGGCAATAAGAAAGATTTAACCTATCGTAGGGTGCTTTCGCACAATGCAGGTTTGCAGGCATGGATTCCTTATTGGCAAACCACCCTCAAGAAGAATGGTAAGTACCGCAGGCATACTTTATCGTATGATTCTTCTGCAAACTTTCAAACCCGCCTATCTCCCAATCTGTATTTGTACAACAATTACAGAGACAATATCTATAAGCAAATCAGGAAATCTCCCCTAAAAAGGGAGCAGGGTTATCTCTATTCTGGGTTATCATTTTATCTCTACCCTGAAATTATAGAAAAGCTTACCGGTCAGGACTATGAAACCTATTTAAAGCAAAATTTCTATAAGCCGCTTGGTGCATCCACCATCACGTACAACCCAATGCGCTACTATCCGGTTAACCAGACAGTACCTACCGAGGTAGATACGTTCTTCAGAATGGAGCCGCTTCGCGGCATAGTTCATGATGAGGGAGCAGCTATGATGAAAGGAGTTTCTTCCAATGCCGGTTTGTTTGGTACTACATTGGATCTTGCCAAATTAATGCAGATGTATTTGTGGATGGGTGACTATGGAGGTGGGCACTACATCTCAAAAAATACAATGGAAAAATTCACCTTTTGCCATTATTGTAATGAAGGTGACAGGCGTGGGCTTGGTTTTGACAAACCGGTCCTGGGTGATCGTTCCAGTGGTTCCACTGCTATAGATGCTTCAGAAAGGAGTTTTGGGCACTCTGGCTATACGGGCACCTTTTCCTGGGCTGATCCTGAAAATGGTGTGCTTTTTATTTTTATGTCGAACCGGGTGTATCCAACCCGCAACAACTCTAAGATTTATCAATTTAACGTAAGGCCTACCATGCATCAGGCAATTTATGATGCCATTAAGGTTTTTGAGGCTGAAAGCAAGCACTAACATGTATTTATTGCCTGCTAAGGGCACTTCTAGGTATAGATACTAGGCCCATCTACGTATAAAATCGGGTGGCTTACCATTAGCGTATGGGTCAACTTTGTATCACTATCCAAAACAAATTATATGAAGATGAAACCGATTGGAACATTAGTGAA
>JAGQYJ010000126.1:0-1532 GCA_020436145.1 Cyclobacteriaceae bacterium
TATAGTGATGTGAGATATTTTTGAGTTCGATTTGCAACTGCTTGTGAAAGGAAGGAAACATATAATAGTTTTTTTATTGATTGGCATTTTTATGCTTCAATTGGGTGCTACCTGCGTGCAGTTTGGCCAAACTAGCTACACGTATGTGTTAATGGATGTAGAAGATAACCAGCAAAGTGAGGACTCCAAATCTGAATCCAAACTAAAAGAGTATAACCTCAATAAACTGAATGGACTGGAGAGAAAGCTTAATCTTACCTACAGTTTTGATTATGTGCATTTCAATCCCGTAATTCTATCCATGGTTGCGCTTGACATAGCCACACCTCCTCCCAAGAGTTAATTATTCTTTCATACTTACCTGGTAATTCCCATTCAAAAAAATTGGGAATGTTTATTTCAATCAAAGTTTAGTTAACACTAATAAAAATGGATTTATTTAAAAATTTTAATAAAGATTTACCTGCCAGCATTGTGGTGCTTTTTGTAGCTATACCACTGTGCTTAGGCATAGCCCTTGCCAGCGGGGCACCGCTTCTTTCAGGCATTATAGCAGGGGTTATAGGTGGTGTGCTTGTAGGGTCTCTTAGTGGCTCTTCATTGGGTGTGAGCGGCCCTGCAGCCGGTCTGGCAGTAATAGTTCTTAATTCGATCTCTTCCCTGGGAGGATTCGAAATATTTCTGCTTTCGGTGGTTATTGCAGGAATTATTCAGATCATACTTGGTATGGTCAAGGCAGGAGTAATCGGGTATTACTTCCCATCAGCTGTAATAAAGGGTATGCTTACCGGTATTGGCATTATAATTATACTTAAGCAAATACCCCATGCTTTTGGCTATGATGCAGATTTTGAAGGTGAGTACTCCTTCCTTCAACCAGATGGCCATACAACTTTCTCAGAACTATATTATATGCTTGATAGAATAACACCAAGCGCTATTTTAATTGCGACCTTAGCTATGGCTATCATATTGGTCTGGGATACTGTTCTGGCTAAGAAACATAGTTTCTTTAAGCTGGTTCAGGGCCCTATAGTGGCTGTTGTAGTTGGAATTATCTATCAAATACTTGCAACAAGCTACTGGCCTTCCCTGGCATTGACTGAAAATCATTTGGTAAACGTACCTGTCTCCAAATCTTTTAGTGAGTTTGTCAACCTTTTTACATTGCCGGATTTCACCCAAATCTTAAACCCGGAAGTGTACGTAGTGGCAATTACAATTGCGGTTGTAGCAAGCCTGGAAACATTATTAAGTGTAGAGGCAACTGATAAGCTGGACCCACACAAGCGGGTTACGCCTACTAACCAAGAGCTTCTTGCACAAGGTGCTGGTAATGTTGTTTCGGGGTTAATCGGTGGCTTACCTATAACTCAAGTAATTGTTCGCAGTTCGGCCAATGTGCAATCGGGAGGGCAAACCAAACTTTCTACCATTATGCATGGTATTTTACTACTGATTTTGGTGGTGGCAATACCTACTGTCCTCAATCTGATTCCGCTGGCCGTACTTGCCAGTGTATTAATTGTGGT
>JAGQYJ010000126.1:1692-3701 GCA_020436145.1 Cyclobacteriaceae bacterium
AGGAATTATAAGAACTCACATTTCCTTCATATGGAAGATAAACTGGCCAGCGATCAGCACCATAAAATACGGATTACCTTATCTGAAGAAGTTACTTTTTTGAATAAGGCTGCCATATTGAAGGAGTTGAATAATATACAACCTGATAGTGAAGTAGTGATTGATATGTCAAAATCATTTAGTATTGATTATGATGTGTTGGAAATTATTGACAACTTCACACATATTGCGGATGAAAAAAATATTAAGGTACAATTGATAGGCAGAGGCGAAACAGCTACTGCTGATTACTAATAAAGAGATTACAAGATGAGAACACATACAAAAGAATCGCAACAGAATATGACGCCTGAAAAGGCATTACAATATTTAATAGAGGGCAATGAACGGTTTGTTCAAAACCTTAAAGCCCACAGGGACCACCTGGACCAGGTAAATGAAACACGGGAAGGACAATACCCATTTGCAACAATACTAAGTTGCATAGACTCTCGTGTATCTGCCGAGTTGGTTTTTGACCAGGGCCTGGGAGATATTTTCAGTATCAGAATTGCAGGAAATGTGCTAAATGAAGATATCCTGGGTAGTATGGAATTTGCCTGCAAAATTGCCGGTTCCAAGCTGATTGTTGTGCTGGGGCACACCAGGTGTGGTGCAGTAAATGGTGCGGTAAGCGATGTAAAAATGGGTAGCCTTACAGGTTTGCTTTCCAAAATAAAGCCTGCTATTGAAACAGTAGAAAAAGCAACAAATCATGAACATGGAAGCGCTCCCTTTTTGGATGAGGTAGTAGAGCAAAACGTACGTGATGTAGCGAAAGAAATACTCAAAAAGAGCCCCATTCTTGCAGAAATGGTAAAAAATGGAGAAATCGATATAGCCAAAGGAGTTTACTCGGTAGATACCGGTAAAGTAGAATTTTGCTAACCATTACAAAGCATTTTTTTTAATACAGTTTCCGTAGAATCAGGGTATTTTTGCCCCGATTCTATGGAACAATTTAGTCAAAACCTTTCAGATGTTTTAAAGCAACCTTTGCCGGGGCAGCATGCACAAAAGAAAATGATGCCGCGGTTAGGTACCTCATTCGACAGGTTTTCGATTGAAGCTAAAGCAGGTGCCAGGGAAGGTGCTGTTCTTCTCCTTTTGTATAAGAAGGACGGACATATCTATTTTCCGCTTACGCAACGCCATGAATACAATGGAGCTCACTCAGGCCAGATAAGTTTTCCGGGTGGAAAAGTGGAGATGGAGGACAAATCCGCCATTCATACGGCATTGAGAGAAACGGAAGAAGAGTTGGGAATACCTCAAACTTCCATTCAGGTGTTGGGAACGCTCACGGATATGTTTATCATAGCCAGTAATTTTAATGTGCGCCCTGTGGTAGGTTTTACAGAAGACCCACCTGAGTTCAGCCTGGACCCGCGGGAGGTGGCGGAAGTTATTGAGATTTCACTGGAGCAACTGCTGGACAATACACTGGTGAAAGAAAAGGAGATCCGTATTAATAATAAGTTTCCAATACACGCGCCTTATTTCGATTTTGATGGGTATCATGTGTGGGGAGCAACGGCTATGATGCTTTCGGAGTTTAAGCAAATAATATCAGAGTATATTCACCCGATGTTAAGCTGATAATTATCCGGTGTAATTTCTTATTTTAAATCGTTGCAAAGGGCATTATTATTTACATTTGCGAGGCGTTTTCATATTCACTCATCATTCAAATTATGAAGTATTTCAGGTTCTTATTTTCAATGTCCTTAACCGGAGCATTGCTGTTGGTTTTTGGTATTAGTATAGGAGTTGCCACTTTTATTGAGAACGATTTTGGTGCCATTGGTGCCCAATCGGTTGTTTACAAAGCACTTTGGTTTGAACTCCTGCTTGGGCTGCTTGTAATTAATATGATTGGTGTGATCGTAGTTCAAAAAATGTGGCGAAAGGAGAAATGGACCAATCTGCTTTTCCATTCAGCATTTATCATTATAATTATTGGTGCGGGA
>JAGQYJ010000126.1:3817-7077 GCA_020436145.1 Cyclobacteriaceae bacterium
GAAAGAATTTCATGACAAAGTATTATTCAGTCGTATAAAAAATAACCACTATTCTAAATCTGTTACATTATCTTCTGGTTCGATTAAGTTCAAATTGAAGCAATTTATTTTCAATGCGCAGCAAATTGTTGAACATGACGAATCAAACGGAACCCCAATTCTGACTTTAGTTATAGCTGGTGACCAGGGAAGGCAAAACATGTTCATAAAAGCAGGTGAAACAAACAACATTAATGGGTTACCGATAAGTTTCAATGAACCCAATGCAATAAATACTGTTCAGTTGATGGCATCTGATTCCGGGTTGGTTATTAATTCGCCTGTTCCAATTAATACCATGAATATGGATTCTCGCCAAATGGCAACTTTGGAAACAGGAAAATGGATGCCGCTAACATACCGTACATTATATACTACGGGTAACGCCAATTTTGTACTTAACGCATACGATCCCAAAGCAACTGTTAAGATTGTTTCAGCACGAGTTTCTAATAATGCCCAACAAACAAGAGATGCAGTTGTAATGGAAGTATCAGGACATGATACAAATAAGGAAGTACTACTTTTTGGAGGCAAGGGGTATGAGCCTGAACCTGTTTTTGTTCGTTTGGGAGATATAAATATGAGCTTGACATATGGAGCCAGAAGAGTTAAGGTTCCTTTTTCTGTTACGTTAAAAGATTTCCAATTGGATCGGTATCCGGGCTCGAACAGTCCATCTTCCTATGCAAGTGAGGTAGAGGTAAAAGATGAACAAACACAGTTTCCCTTCAGAATATATATGAACAATATTCTTTCGTACAAAGGATACAGGTTGTACCAGTCTTCATACGATAAGGATGAATTGGGAACAGTACTTTCGGTAAATAAAGATAAACCCGGAACTACAGTTACCTATATTGGGTATTTATTGCTGGCCATAGGATTGATTTCTATTGTATTCTCTAAAAACACACGTTTCAGGCACTTATCTAAAATGATTGATAATGTGCATGAGAAGCGCCAAAAGCTTAAAGTCGTTGTTGTTAGCGCCTTATTAATGATCTCTACATCATCTATGGCAATGGAAGTACCGGAAGCACCACCTGTAAAGCAGGCCGAAGAGTTTGGCAGTTTGGTTTACCAAACCAACGGTGGTAGAATGGCTCCGGTTAATTCGCTTGCGAGTGACTTGTTGCGAAAGGTGTATAAAAGCAGCACCCTTGAAGGCTATACAGCTGAACAGGTGGTGTTAGGTATGATGAGTAATGCGCACGAATGGCAAAAAGTACCTATGATTAAAGTGAGGAACAGCGCTATCTCAAGTATTTTGGGTATCAGCGATGGCGATAACGCTAGCTTTATGGATTTCTTTACCAGCGAAGGAGAGTACAAGCTGGCCACATTTGTTGATCAGGCCTATGCTAAAAAGCCCGCTGTCCGCTCCACTTTTGATAAGGACATAATGAATGTTGACGAACGCCTGAATGTATCCTATATGGTATATCAGGGGCTAATTCTTAAAATATTTCCTGTGCCAAACGACCCTGATCACCATTGGGTTTCACCTTTAGACGACAATTTCTATTCGCTCACTGGCGAAGACTCTGTGTTTGTGCGCAACGGGGCATATATGTATTTCCGAAGCATAGCCACCAAAAATTATGAGCAGGCAAATCAAATATTAGATGGGATAAAAAAATACCAGTCCACATATGGTGGTTCGGTAATGCCAAGTCAGCAAAAGGTGAATATGGAGATCAATTTCAATAAGTGGAATATCTTCCTTAAGCTTTTTCCTTATTACTCGCTTGTGGGCTTTGTTTTAATGATGATTGTTTTTGTTACTATTCTGTACCCGAGATTCAAGCTTGGTATTCCTGTTAAAATAATGCTTGGCTTAATTATTCTTGGTTTTATTGCGCACACGGTTGGTTTGGCGTTAAGATGGTATATTTCGGGGCATGCTCCCTGGAGTAATGGCTACGAAGCCATGATTTACATTGCCTGGGCTACAGTGTTTGCAGGGTTAGCTTTTAGTCGTAAATCCCCTATGACATTGGGTGTAACCGCTTTCCTGGGAGGTATTATACTTTCAGTAGCGCATATGAGTTTTCTAAATCCGGAGATAACCAATTTGGTGCCGGTGCTTAAGTCGTATTGGTTAACAATTCATGTAGCAACCATTACTGCAAGCTATGGCTTTATGGCTCTGGGAGCACTGCTTGCCTTCCTTAATTTATCAATTATGATATTTAAGAATGAAGGCAATAAAGAAAGACTTTCTCTTTCTATTGAAGAACTTACCTACGTAATTGAAATGGCTTTAAGTATTGGCTTAATTATGCTTACGATTGGTAACTTCCTGGGCGGTGTATGGGCCAACGAATCCTGGGGCCGTTATTGGGGTTGGGATCCTAAAGAGACCTGGGCACTGGCTTCCATAATTTTCTATGCCTTTGTGTTGCATATGCGATATATCCCTGGGTTGAGAGGCCCTTATGCATTCAACCTTGCTGCCCTGGTAACATTCGCATCTATCATTATGACCTTCTTTGGGGTGAACTATTACCTCTCAGGGTTACATTCTTATGCAGCAGGCGACCCAATGCCAATACCTGCATGGGTGTATTATAGCGTTGGTATAGTTACCGTTTTAGGGGTTGCTTCCTATTGGAGGAATAAGAAGTTTTTAGAATCTTAGTTTTAAATATTCTAGCAGCTTACTTACTTCTTCTTTACAAAGTAGTACACAATGGCCGTAATTATGCTAAAAAAAAGGGCGAAAATTGTCCATAGCAATTTAGAGCCACCGCTCATTTTTTTCTGATTTGCCCATACATCGTAAATAACCCAAACTGCACAAATAATGGCAACAATGTAGATGATAGTTTGTGTGTTCATAACAATAGGTTTTTAAGGTTTATGGTTTGAAATTAAACAAAAAGAAAAGATAAGCAAAGTGCTTCCTTTGAAATAACCTAAGGATGAACTGCAAAATTATTTTTCGAATTGAAAAAATGCTAAGCCTGAGAAGCCTCTCCACCTTCCTGCACAAAGCTCTCCAGCTTGCCCAGTTCCTGGTCAATGGTCCATAGGCCAACCCCGTCTTCACCAATAATATCGAACAGCTCTAATGCCCTCCGGGCAAGGGTTTCTTCTTCTCGTTGTTCGGTTACGTACCATTGTAGAAACTGGAAGGTAGCAAAATCTTTAATTGTGAAACAGTGGTCTACGATTTCGTTGATAGACTGGGTTACACGTATTTCGTGTTCAAGTAC
>JAGQYJ010000127.1 GCA_020436145.1 Cyclobacteriaceae bacterium
CACCTGATCGCCCAAAAAGCAGATGGAGCACTCAGAGATGCCCTTTCTATCTTCGACCTGATCGTTACCTTTTCGGCCGATGGCTCCATTACCTATGCCAATACGGTAAGCAACCTGCATATCCTCGATTACGACACGTATTTCGAGGTTACCGATCACCTGGTGAACCAGAAAAGATCCGAGGCACTGCTCCTTTTTGACGAAGTGCTGAAAAATGGGTTTGACGGCCATGAATTTATTGTAGGGCTATCCAACCACTTTCGCAACCTGATGATGTGCAAGGATAATGCAACAGCTACCCTGCTGGATGTTTCGCCCAGTGTGCAGACAAAGTACGCAGAGCAGGCTAACACCGCTTCCCTTTCCTTTTTGATGAACGGACTCAATCTGCTCTCCAGGTGCGACTTCGAGTACAAGACCCACAAAAATCAGCGTTTGCATGTGGAAATAGCTTTGATGAAGCTGGCTCATTTGAATGCTGCCATAAAACTTGCTCAGGTGGAGGGGAGCCATGAAAAAAAGTAGAAACACCTTCTGAAAAGAACACAACATCTATTCCGAAGGAACCAACACCCCAGCAGCCAGAATCAAATCATAAACCTACCGCCCCAATTACGTCAGAAAAGAAGAAAACTCTGACTATACCAAAATCTATAAAGGATGTTAAAATAAGTGCGGAGAAAAAGGAGGAACAACCATTATCCAATGAAAAAGAAGATGCAACCATAGCTTCTTCATCTGAAAATGCATTTTCAGATGAAGACCTTAAATCAGCCTGGGATGCATTCAAGGAAGAACGCAGACAAAAAGGGTTTGACCAGGAGGTGGCCCTTCTGAACCACGAGTACTTAAGAAATGAGGGGTTGATCAGTATACAGATACACAATCCTATCCTTGAGATAATTTTTGATAAAATTAAAGTGGAGCTGATTGCCCATTTGCGTAAAACGCTAAAGAATAATTCCATTCGAATAGAACTGGAAAAGCTGGAGTCGGAATCGAAAAAGATGATTTATACCAACAAGGAAAAATTTGACCACCTGGCAGAACAATACCCTACCATTAAATTACTACAGGAAAAACTGGGGCTTGATACCGACTTTTAAAGCAGAATATTACAATTCCAGGCTTTTGATTTCTTCCAGGGTCTTTTCTGTTAAAGGCTTGGTAACAAACTTGATCACGTAATCGTTATTCACGATCTTGTCGATATCCCGTTTGTTATCAGAACTGGAGAGAATAATTACACGGCATTTGTCTTTGACCGTATTACCAAATTTTTCGTATTCGTATAAAAACACGAAACCGTCCACAATCGGCATGTTGATATCAAGAAATATAATATCAGGCAACGCACCAGGGTTATCTTTATTTTCGTCAAGATAATCCAACGCTCCCTTACCTGAATTTTTTACAATTACTTCATCAGAAAATTTCGTGATCTCAATGATTCTTCTGCTGATAAAATTATCAGTATCATTGTCGTCAACGAGCATCACTTTACCTATTGCATTCCCGATTTCACTCATTATTAGGCCTTCCTTGGTAACGGATCAAAGATAGAATTTTGATATCTAATTGCAAGACGAAACGTATCAAAACTTTGTTTTTTACTATTTGTACTCAATGGGTTTATTTTTTGGCCTTACCTTCCTGAGCCATAGTACTCTCCCTGCCTCCAGTTCATCTTCATTTTTGCCCATTCTGTTCATCTTCTTTATTCGTGCCACCTTGACCCCATACTCCTGGCTGATGGACCAGAGTGTTTCGTTTTCTTTTACCGTATGATAGTACACTTTAGCTTTATTAAGCTTTCGTTTTAAATAGTACACTTGATTTGGCAAAACACTGTAATGAGGCAAAATATCATTGTAAGAAGAAAAGTCGGTTGGCGATATTTTCAGTTTGGCGGCCAGGTCATCAATGGTCAGCTCTGTGTTCGACATAATAGCCGGCAACCCATTGATGGTAAGCTGTTTGATGGCCGGCATGGTATGAGGTATTTCAATGTTTTCAACGTTTTTAGAAATAGCAAGCGCCAGGCTATCCTTCTTGCCCTTAAAGGGAGTAAGAGGCCGGGGATTAAAATAAGGTACCACAACTGCGTACTGTTTGTCATCGGGTATGGTCCGGGTCTTCAGCCATTTGTTGTACACTTCCAAGGTATCTGCAGGAACCGATATCTCCTGGCTGATTTCCTTCAGCGATTTACCCGCTCCGTCACTGTAAATATATAATCGGGGAGCGCTGTTTCGGGCCAGTTCCACAGCTTCTTCATAAGCTATTTTATGCGCCAGAAAGGTAAGCACATACCAATAGGTATCTTTGGTGATGGTCATATGCGTGGCGCCACTTTCTATTCTATCAAGGGATCGTTGCGTACCTCCTGCCCCCATTTGATAGGCTTGAAGGGCATGCACCCAGTTATTGAAAAACAGGTTGTTTTGCTGCAGGTAATTGGCAGCAGCCCTGGTAGAAGACACAATGTTCATGCGTTCATCCACTCTGCTGTCTATGCGCAATCCCATTTCTTCAGCTGTTTCTTTCTTGAACTGCCAATAACCCACGGCATTGGAGCTGGAAACCGCATCGGAAACAAACCCGCTTTCATGAATAGCCAGGTATTTGAAATCGTCCGGCAAGCCTTCCTCTTCAAAAATTTGCTCTACAATGGGAAAGTAAGAAGCTGCCCGCTCCGCCTTGATATTGAAGTGCCTGGGGCTGGCGGTAAGCTTGTCCACCTTATCCTGCAATTCCTTGCGGGCGCTTTCTGTTATTTTAAGCTGAATACCTGCAAACTCCATTTTTGAAGGAACGCGAGGTGACTGTGCGACACCTTGCAGCCCAACCAGGAGTAGTGCAGAAAAAATAATTAATCTCATATTTTACGTATTACCATAAGCCCATCTCGGATGGGAAACAAAACATTTTCAACCCGGTTGTCATGCTGCATAGCCTTATTGAATTCAATCAACGCATGCGTATCCACATCTCCCTCTTCAACCTGCTCAATTACCTTGCCCGACCACAATACATTATCCGCTATGAGGTATGCACCCGAATGCAACCGATCGATCACAAGATTAAAATAATTCAGGTAATTTGCTTTATCTGCATCAATAAAAACCAAATCAAAATCTTCCTCAAGGGTTGGAAGTATCTCCAGGGCGTCCCCAATGCGAAGTTCAATCTGCTGTCCGTAAGGGCTCTCTTTCACATATTGCCTTACCCTTGCCTCTAGTTCTTCGTTTTTATCAATGGTGATAATCTTACCACCTTCAGCCAATCCTTCGGCTATGCACAGAGCCGAATAGCCTGTATAGGTGCCTATCTCCAGCACATTTTTTGGCCGGATCATCTTGGAAAGCATGCTCAGCACCCTCCCCTGTAAATGACCAGAAAGCATACGTGGGCGCAGGACTTCCAGATGCGTTTCCCTATTGATTCGCTGAAGCAGCTCACTTTCAGGCTGGGAGTGCTCCTCCACATAGCGCGCCAACTCTTCCTCAATAAACTCCATTTCCGTTGGGTATAAATGTTAATGAACTGATTTGGTCTTTTTGGAAAACCTCGTTGGCTACCTCTTGCAACTCGCCAGCCGTTACGTTCTCAATTTCCTCGAATACCTCATCCAGCGATTGCAACCGGTCCAGATCGAGAAGGCTCTTGGCCATAGCCAGCATCAGTCCGGAGTAGTTCTCTTCTGCCATTGCCAGCTGACCCATCATTTGTTCCTTGAGCTTGTGCAACTGAACAGTTCCCAGTTTTTCCTTCTTTATGCGCTCCAGCTCGCGGTACACTGCATTCTTGCTCTTGTTCAGGTTGCGCTTCTCGGTTCCATAAAAAACAGTAAACAAACCTGTATCGGTATAAGCTGCATAATGGGCATCAATAGCATATACACAAGCCATCTTCTCACGAAGCGTCATGTTCAGGCGTGTATTCATGCTGGGGCCACCCAGCAGGTTGGTGATCATGGAAAACGGTATGCGTTTGGGATCGGATAATGTATAGGCTGTAACACCCAGCCCCACATTGGCCTGGGAAATGGGTCGTGTCACTTCCTTATGCGAGGGCAAGTAGTTCAGGTTGTTGGAGGGTCTTGGCTTCCTTGTCTGGGCAGGGATATCGCCCAGATACTTTTGGGCAAGCTTTACCACCTTGCTAAAAGGCATGTTGCCAACGAACGAAACAATAATGCGTGAGGTATCAATGGATTCGCGCAGAAAGCCAAAGAAGTGCTCCTTTGAAAAGGACTTAATGGTGGCGCTTATTCCCAGTATATTATGGCCCAACGGGTGGGCAGCAAACACCTGGTCATCGAAATCATCCTGAATGGCATCTTCAGGAGTATCCTGATACATGGCCATTTCTTCTAAAATGATCTGGCGCTCGCGTTCTATTTGCTTCTCAGGGAAAATAGAATGGAAGGTAATATCTGAAAGAATATCAAAGGCCTTGTCTACAAAGCGATCCAACACCGAAGTGTAGAAATAGATTTTCTCTTTGGTGGTATAGGCATTCAGCTCACCCCCCACCGAATCGATGCTGTTGATGATGTGGTGTGCTTTGCGGGATTTGGTGCCCTTAAACGCCATGTGCTCCCAAAAGTGAGCAATCCCAAATTGGTCAGGAGACTCGTCCCTGCTGCCAACGTCAAGCACAATACCACAGTGGGCTATTTTAGTGGTCGTTACCTCTTTATGAACAACACGAATTCCGTTGCTCAGTGTTAGTACCTCAAACTCTTTCATAGAATCGTGCAAAAGTAAATCATATGTTGTTAACCAACCCTATTCCGCTTATGTAACAACCGGCAAACTAAAGCAAATTATACCCCGTTAATTGCCCTCAAATTCTTAGATTTGACTACTTAATTCAAATAATCATGAGATACACACCACCCTCAAAAAATCTATACATTCAAAACCGCGCTAACTTCCGAAAACTAATGGAACCGGGAGCTATGGCCGTGTTCCATTCCAACGATCAAATGCCTACCGGAGCCGATGGCCTCATGCCTTTCAGGCAGAATAACGACCTGCTTTATCTATCAGGTATCGACCAGGAAGAAACCATTTTGTTGGTATTCCCCGACTTTGCACTGGAAGAGCAACGTGAGGTTTTGTTCATTAAGGAAACCAGTGAGTTGATCGCCATCTGGCATGGACATAAATTCACTAAGGAAGAAGCCCGTGAGCTTTCGGGCATTCAAACTGTTCACTGGCTTTCGGAATTTGACTTGGTGTTCAACACCTTAATGGCCGAGGCTAAAAAAGTATACCTCAATACTAATGAGCACATTCGTGCCGTGGTGGAAGTGGAAACCCGCGATGCACGCTATGCCAGGTGGTGTCAACAGAAATACCCTGCACACACCTATTTACGCTCCGCTCCTTTAATGCACCAGCTACGGGCTATCAAGTCGAAAGAAGAAATTGTGATGATGCAAAAGGCATGCGATATTACCAACGATGCCTTCAGACGCGTGTTGAAATTCACCAAACCGGGCGTGAAGGAATACGAGATTCAGGCGGAATTTATGCATGAGTTTCTGAATCAAGGCTCACGAGGTTTTGCCTATGAACCCATTATTGGTTCGGGATATAATGCCTGTGTGCTGCACTACATTGCCAATAACGATGTGGTAAAAGAAGGCGAAGTGATCTTAATGGATGTAGGTGCCGAATATGGTAACTACAATGCCGACATGACCCGCTGCGTACCGGTAAGTGGTCGTTTTAGCCAGCGCCAGAAAGATGTGTACAATGCCGTGCTGCATGTGAAAAACGAAGCACAAAAAATGCTTCGCCCTGGTAACGTGATCCCTGAATACCATAAAGAAGTGGGGCTGGTGATGCAGGACCAACTATTGAAACTGGGACTAATCGATAAAACCGACATCAAGAATCAGGACCCTGCCAACCCTGCGTACCGAAAATACTTTATGCACGGCACCTCGCACCACCTGGGTTTGGATGTGCACGATGTAGGAAACATCTACCGCAAAATGGAAGAAGGCATGGTGTTTACCTGCGAGCCCGGTATTTACATTCCTGAGGAAAACCTCGGTATCCGTATTGAGGATAACCTGGTAATCCGTAAAGACGGACTGGACAACCTGATGGGCGATATCCCTATTGAAGTGGAAGAAATCGAAGAGATCATGAATGCTTGATTCCAGGCCAACACGATCTACTGAGCTACCGCATCTGGAGTCGCTTTTGAATGCGCACAAGCTCTGCTTCAACGACCTGGAGTCGCAGGGTGTAGAACTGTTTTCGGTAACCAAAGACAACAAGCCGGTGGGCTACTTTGGGTACGAGGTGTTTGGCGAAAACGCCTTGTTCCGTTCGTTTATTGTGGTGCCGGAAGAGCAGGGTAAGAACTATGGGGTACATATCTGGAATATGGCCAAAGAGCAGCTAAAGGAACGGAAGGTGAAGCACGTGTACCTGCTCACCAACACAGCCACCGACTTTTTTGCCAAGGTGGGCTATACCCTCTTTGAACGGGCCCAGGTGCCTGAGAGCATTGCCCAAACCAGCGAGTTTGTTACCTTCTGCCCCAGCGACAGCATTTGCATGCGGTATGAAATAGAATAAAAAATCCCCCTGCCAGCCGGCAGGCAGGCTTGAGGGGACTTCTAAGGGGGTGTTCAATACAGTTTGTATTTAAAAATTTCGTTTTTGTAAATTGACTGTGTGAAAAACAGGATTATTCCTTACCGAAAAGACCTAAAGGAAAAAGCAAGAGACTTACGAAAACACAGTACACTGGCTGAAGTACTACTGTGGCAGGAGATCAAAGGCAAACGAATTAAAGGTTACCAATTTCACCGTCAGGTTCCCATGCTCGATTACATTGTAGATTTTTACTGCCATGAACTTGCACTGGCAATTGAAG